>JANOFM010000042.1:0-24770 GCA_031413635.1 Alphaproteobacteria bacterium
ACCGCAATGGCCGCGGGACGCGATTCATCTTAATCGCTTGACTCAGCCTTATGCTCAATCATAGCATTTCATGGTGTGGCGGCCTTGCAGCCGCCGTTTTTGACACCATATATATGCTCAACATGAGCATAATGAGGGTGCAATGTCGACGCCAACCATGCAACCGAACTTGGCCTACACGCCCGAAGTGGCCGCGGCCACGCGCGCGCTTTACGAGAAAGTCTCGAACGTCATTCCCGAAATCGAATGGCCTCACTTCGCGCCGGTGATTGTCGAAATCAACCGCCTGAAGAAAGAGCGCGGTGCCGTCATCCTGGCGCACAATTATCAGACGCCCGAAATCTTCCACTGCGTCGCCGATTTCGTCGGCGACTCGCTCCAGCTCGCGCGCGAAGCAGCCAAGACCGACGCCAAAATCATCGTCCAAGCCGGCGTCCACTTCATGGCCGAGACCTCGAAAATTCTCTCGCCCGATAAGACGGTGCTCATTCCCGATCTCGAAGCCGGCTGCTCGCTGGCGGCCTCCATCACCGGCGCCGACGTGCGCTTGCTGAAGCAGAAATACCCGAACCTGCCCGTCGTGACCTACGTCAACACCTCGGCCGAAGTAAAGGCCGAAAGCGATGTTTGCTGCACCTCGTCGAACGCGGTCGCGGTCGTCGAATCGATCGCCGCCGAACGCGGCGTCGACACCGTCATCATGATCCCCGACAAATTCCTGGCGCAAAACGTCGCCAATCAAACGAAAATCAAAATCATCGCCTGGCACGGCCGCTGCGAAGTCCACGAACGCTTCACCGCGGACGACATCCGCCGCTTCCGCGCCGGTAATCCCGGCGCCATCGTGCTCGCCCATCCCGAATGCCCGGCCGAGGTCGTCGCCGAATGCGATTTCGCGGGCTCCACCGCCGCGATGATCGACTATGTCGTCAAGAAGCGCCCGCCGCGCGTCGTCATGCTGACCGAATGCTCGATGGCCGACAACGTCTCGGCCACCATCCGCGATGTGGAATTCCTGCGCCCGTGCAATCTCTGCCCGCACATGAAACGCATCACGCTCGACAAAATCCTGCGCTCGCTGCAAACGATGACGCACGAAGTCAAAGTCGATCCGGCGATTGCCGCGCGCGCGCGCGCCGCGGTCGAACGCATGCTCGCCGTCGGCAAACCGAAACCCGCGGTGCATTGATCATGCGCGCGCACGACCAAGCCGCCGACAACGTCATCAACTCCGGCGGCGTCTTAATCGTCGGCGCCGGCCTCGCCGGTCTGTTCACCGCGCTCAAACTCAAGGGCCCAGTGACAATCCTATCCGCGGCATCCCTCGGTTCCGGCGCGTCGAGCGCCTGGGCGCAAGGCGGTATCGCAGCCGCGCTTGGCGAAGACGATTCGCCCGAGCTCCATGCCCGCGACACCGAAATCGCAGGCGCCGGCATCGTCGACCCCAAGATCGCGCGCCTGATCGCCGCCGAAGCAGCCCGCCGCATCGACGACCTTTATCGCCTCGGCGTCCCCTTCGACCGCGACGCGCAAGGCCGCTTCGTGCTGGGCCGCGAAGCAGCGCACGGACGCAATCGTATCGTGCGCGTCACCGGCGACCGCGCCGGCGCAGAGATCATGGCGGCCCTCATCAAGGCGGTGAAAGCCGAACCGCGCATTCGCGTCGTCGAGGGCTTGATCGCGTTCGAACTCGCGCTGGAAGCAGGACGCGTCGCAGGCGTCTATGCCCACCCGCTCGCCGACAAAGCCTCACCGGTGCTCGTGCGCGCCGATTCGACAATTTTCGCCCTCGGCGGCGTCGGCGGTTTGTTCGAAGTCACGACCAATCCCCCGCAAGCGCGCGGCCAAGGCCTCGGCATGGCGGCCCGCGCCGGCGCCGTGATCGCCGATCCCGAATTCGTTCAGTTCCACCCGACCGCCATCAACGTCGGACGCGACCCGGCGCCGCTCGCAACCGAAGCGCTGCGCGGCGAAGGCGCCATCCTGGTCAACGATCGCGGCGAACGCTTTATGCTGGCGGTCCACAAGGACGCCGAACTCGCCCCGCGCGATGTCGTTGCCCGCGGCATCTTCCGCGAAATCCGCCAGGGGAGGAAAACCTATCTCGACACCCGCCATACGATCGGCGCGAAGTTCCCCGAAAGTTTCCCAACGGTCTTCGCCTACTGCCGAGCCGAGGGCATCGACCCGCGCACCGATCTCATCCCCGTGGCACCGGCGGCGCACTATCACATGGGCGGCATCGCGGTCGACGAACACGCGCGCACCACCTTGCCCGGCCTCTGGGCCATCGGCGAATGCGCCTCGACCGGTGCGCACGGCGCCAACCGCTTGGCGTCGAACTCGCTGCTCGAAGCCATCGTCTTCGGCGCCCGTGCGGCAACCGACGTCGACGCCATCTCGCGTCCTCAAACTGGAACCGAACCGCACATCCCGGCGATGATCGACGCACCCCCGGCGGCGCAAGCGATTGCAACCCTGCGCCACGCAATGACGATGAATGTCGGGCTTGAGCGCGACGCCGAAGGCCTCGCCGCCGCGCTATCGACGATTGCGCACTTGGAACAAGCAGCCGCCGGCGATCCCGATTTGCGCAACATGACGGCGACCGCAACCTTGATCGCGGCAGCCGCCCTCAATCGCCGAGAAAGCCGCGGCGGCCACTTCCGCGCCGACCACCCGCAAGCCGACAAGGACCAAGCCAAACGCACCTTCATCACCTTGGTCGAAGCAAGAAACATCGCCGCCAAATCCGTCCGCGCCACGAAAGCGAAGGCGGCAATCCGGGCCGTTCGATGACCGCCAAGAAACCTGTCGTCGAAGTCGCGCCGCTCTCGAGCCTTATGGTCGAACCGGCCGTGCGCGCCGCCTTGCTGGAAGATTTCGGCCGCGCAGGCGACATCACCACCGAAGCAACCGTCAAAGCCACCGCGACCGCGCACGCTGTCATCGAAGCGCGCGAACCCGGCCGCATCGCGGGACTCGATTTCGCCCTCACCTCCTTCCGCCTGCTCGACCCACGCATCAAAGTGACGGTTCAAGCGCCCGACGGCTGCGATGTCGCGCGCGGCGACGTCGTCGCAACCGTCGAAGGTCCCGCCCGCCCGATCCTTACCGCCGAACGCGTCGCATTGAATTTCTTGGGTCGACTTTCCGGCGTCGCAACCGCCGCCGCGAAACTCGTGAGCCTCGTCGAAGGCACCAAAGCGCGCGTCGTCTGCACCCGTAAAACAACACCCGGCCTGCGCGCCTTCGAAAAATACGCCGTACGCTGCGGCGGCGGCCACAACCACCGCTTCGGCCTGGATGACGGCATACTGATCAAGGACAACCACATCATCGCCGCGGGCGGCATCGAGAACGCCATCCTCGCCGCCCGCGCCCATGCCGGCCACATGGTCCACGTCGAAGTCGAAGTGGATAGTCTGAAGCAACTCGAAGAAGCCCTGGCACAGGGCGTCAACGCGGTCCTGCTCGACAATATGACGCCCGACCGGTTGCGCGAAGCCGTCAAGCTCACCAACGGCCGCGCCATCCTCGAAGCCTCAGGCAACGTCACCGCCGAAACGATCTCAGCCATCGCGCAGACGGGTGTCGACCTAATTTCGTCCGGCGCGATCACGCACTCGGCGAAATGCTTGGACTTAGGCCTCGACTTCAAAGGCAACTAGGTTCGGATCCTGTCATCTCCAGCATCCAAGTTACGTCAAGCCTTTGCTCGCATGCGTGCCGCAGCGCCATCACGCAGCGGGCGGCCGCCATGCAATCACGCCTTCCGTTCGAGCCCGCACATCGGGCGAAGCGAGGCAGGTCGCCACAGCCTCATAGCCGGGCGCGCCGGGGTACGCGGCAACCAGCGTCGGAACGCCGTGATTCGCAGGGCAGTAGATGATGGACTCGTGTGCCCCTACCAATGCGAGATCCAAGATCGCGTTGGAGCGCGTGAGCAAAAAGAGTGGCCTCCCATCGGCGCCGCGGCGACGCAAGTGCGCGATAAGCGCCTGTTGGGTGGCCTCGTCCAACCCCTGTTCAATCGTGTCGATCACCAGAATGTCTGGCTCCTCGGCTTCCAATCGCGCGAGGAGCGCAAGCAGAGCGTCCGACTGCGCGGCGCCGTCCTCAACCAGCCAATCCAACGCCTGATCGACCCGCGACCGGAGCACAGGGTCGGCGTCGATCTTCACTCGAGACGCTGCGTTACTTTCGGCCACACGCTCCAATCGGACGAATGTGGCGTTTGGCAATGTCTCCGCCAGGCGTTGTGCGAGTTTGGTCTTTCCGCTGAACAGCGGGCCAGTGACGTAGTTCAACGGTCGCACACACCGCAGCTCGAACCGTTCGCCACCCCAGGGCCAAGGAAGATTGAAGGCGACGACAAGCTCGGCCGTCGGCGTTTGCAGGCGCGCCAGTTCGCCGACGGTCGGCGCATGTCCGCCGGCGAGATCGCCGCGCAAGCGTCCCACCCTTTCGACCGTGCCGGCAATCTCGCGCACCTGGCGCTCAAGTGTCGCCTGGTGTTCGGCAAGCGCTTTCTCCAAACCAAGCGTATCGCCGTTGAGCACTCGCGCAACTTGCGCGAGACTAAAGCCGAGATCGCGCAGCGCCGCGACCTCGGCGGCGCGGTTCATCTCGTCGGGACCATAGGCCCTCCAGCCCGCTGCGCTGCGAACCGGCGTGACCAAGCCGTGCTGCTCGTAAATCCGCAGCGCTTTGACCGACACGCCGAGCCGTCTGGCGGCGTCGGAAGGATTTAGGACTTTGGCGGGAGAATTCACGAATCACCTCGCTGTTGGCGAACGGCATCCTTATCGGGGCAGCCTCAGGGTCAAGGTCAACACCGTTTGTGGCGAGAGCTGCCTGTTTGTGTGCGGCTGCCGGCTTTCAGACCTTCAGCATCCAAGCGTTTCCGTCGCGATAGCCGCAAGCGCGGAGCAAGTCCTGCTTCGCCCGCCACTCCGCCGGGCAAATCGTCATGGCGCTTGTCCTGCCCCTTTGAACGAACTCCGCCTCGGCGCTCGCAAGCAGATCTTTCGCAGTCGAAAATTCTCGCGAACCATCCGTTTGAGCGAACTCCGGCGTCCAGAAATCGTCGATGAGTCCCAAATGTTCGCTCCGCAAAGCCAGCGGCGTGTGGAACGGGCTTGTCGGTTGAGCAATCACAAACCCACCAAGCTCGCGCTCGCCGATGACGAAGATGCGACGATCCTGCAAACTCAGCGAATACTGCATCCACGCACCGAACCGCGCAGGCGCGTCGGGATGCGGTTTCCACATTTTGGCGTTCGCCTTACACAGCGATTCCTGCGACCGAGCGCCCATCGCAACGATGGCCGGAACATCCGCCGGCGTCGCCGCGCGCACGGAGGCGGGCGCCGCGCGGTCGGAAAGACGATGCTTCACAAGATAGTGCGTGACGACGTCATAACCTCCAGCCTGCAGGGCGCTGAGCTTGCCGCGCTGAAACAGCGCGCACGCTGCAAGAAGAATCACCGCGCCCATCTCCCGGCCTTTGCGCTCGGCCGCGGCGATGAGCGACGCGAGCACGTCGTCCGGCGCCGATCCTCTGACATACGTATCGTCGAACAGAACGAACGCCAGCTTACCGGCAAGATGATAGATCGGCGGACACGGAATAACGCCAAAGCGCGCAACGCCAACCACGGCGCCGTCGGCTTCCGCGATCAACCATCGGGCGGAACCGTCCCCAAGCACCTCGTTGGAAAAAGACTGCGCAATGCGCCGTACCGCATCCGTGGCAAGCGGCCACAAATCGCCATCGCTCGCCGCGCGCTCGGCCGCATCCTGCAACAGCAGCGCGCTGATCGCCGCCAAGTCGTCGAGCGTCGCGGGTCTGACAATTGTCGGCATCAAACGCTCCCAATCGCTGCGTCGAGGCGCATCCGCTAGGCTATTGGATTTTCCGTCGATACGACGTGTCGTTCAAGCTCGCGAAACGGACCGGCGGCCTAATTCGTCACGCTCGCGCCGCCCTGGCCGAAGCGCCCGCGGAAATCCTGCAGGAATGCATCGAGTGTGTCCACCGACGCCACCCGCTTGACCAAGGTCTTGTAGTCGTCGGCGGTGACATCCGTCGATTGCGTCACCATCGTAAAGGCCTTGGCATCGAGCGATTGAGACATCTTTCCCTGAAAGCGCGTTCGCAAACGCTCGAGCGCCCCGGAATTGCCCGCGAGCGAAAAAGCAACTGCGGCGCGCATCAAATCCGTGCGCTCGATATCCGTCAGCGGCGCAATGTCCTCATAGCGCGTTCCCAGCAAAGCCTCGGCCTTCGCGCCGGCATCCGGCCAGCGTTGCGCATCCCACATGATGTCGGCGCGCAGCCGGTCGGCTTCCGGACCGATATCGGTCGCCACCAATTCCATCGCTTCGTCGTACATCTTGAGGTCGGTCAGTGCGCGCGCTTCGATCAAATTTCGTTGCACGATCAGATCGTCGGGAAGGCGGGTCTGTTTGGTGGTGCGGATCAGGCCGAGCGCCTTTTCCGCCTTCCGGTCGAGCAGATAGATCAGCGCCAACTTTGTTGCGACCGACGCTTTGGCAATTCCGTCCAGACGTTGATCGACTTGGTGCTGCAACAGCTCGGCCGCTTGCGGCAACAGATCGACCGCGACCAGGCGTTCTGAGAGCTTGCGGATCATTTCATCGCCCTGCGCCCCGACCGGCGTCAGTTCGCGAAAGTCGTAGAACAGTGCCAGCGCCTGAACCGCCTGCAGCTCGTCGGCTTTGCCTTCCAGGAACAGCCCCTCGAAGATGTTCGCCATATAGGTGGCGGTCGCGCGCGCCTCATCCGTCTCCGAAAAGTGCCGCACGGCCAATCGCATGGTGTTCAATCCGTCGCGCACGCGATGGTTTTCGACATAGAGCTTGCCGAGTTCGCTCAGCGTCTTGAGTTCGACGGCATCGCCCCGCCACTGGAACCGCAAGCGCTCGAGCGCATCGATCGCCTGCGCCGGTTTGATTTTGCCGCCTTTGACCTTCAACAACGTGCCTTCAAGCGTCGCGCGCGCGGCGGCGAGCCGGTAAGGCAGCTTGGCCACCCGATCATAGGTCGCGATCGCAAGATCGGCCTTATTCGAAACGACATCAAGCGCCGCGCGCACCAGCCACGCTTCGGCCGTCACATCGGCGGGAAGCTCGACCCGCGGCATGCCCGCCAAGGCTTGCGTCGCGCTTGCCGGTTCGTTCAGTGCCAACGCCGCCTGCGCCAGGGCCACGCGCGCGCGCGCTTCCCACGCCGGCGGATAGCGATTGAGGATCCGAAGCGCGCCCATCAAGTTGCTGCGTGCCTGGCGCCAGTCGCGCACGCCTGCCGCCGCCAAGCCGCGCCATAACGCGGCGTGAGGATCGTTCCCCAACGCCTCCATGCTCAAATCGGTCAACGCATCGCGATAGCGCCCCATTTCGATTTTCGCGATCGCACGTGCAACGCGAAACTGCGGCATCGCGTCCGCCGTACCGTCTTCGCGCGCGATATTGCCGAGCACGCCCAGCGCCTCGGCACCGAGCCCTTCAGCGATGTAGAACCGCGCCAGCGACATGCGCGGCGCACTCATGCCGCCGGGGCTTGTCGACGACAAACGCATCAGTTGGCGCACCGCTTCCGCGCGTGTCCCGGCAATCGGTTTGGACCAGGCCGCGAAATCGGCGAAGGCAGAGGTTGAACCGCGCGATACCACCGGCGTCCAGGACGGTGCCGATTGGGCAAACTGCGCATCCGAAACATTGAGACCTGTCGGCCGTCCGATGACTGCGCTCTCGCCTTCGATCGAAACCGACAAGTCGTCGGCAACCGCCTGAACGGCGAGCCCCTGTTGCGACGGCAACGCCGCGAACTCGACGAATTGACGTCCGCTGGCAAGGCCGCGCGCCGGCGCAAAGCTCAAGACGGCCGCGATACGATCTTCCGTCTGCGGATCCTTCACCCAAACCACCTGCCGCACGCCGGGCAAGTATGCGCGCAGCTTCGTCGAGGTCCCGACCGTCTGACGCACGAGTTGGAGCTGCGTCGGCACATTGGGAACCGTCGTTCCGATCGCCAGCACCCAACTATTGCCGGCCGCCGCCGCGCTCACCGACATCGAAGCCGGTGCCTCCAAACGGAAGGCTGTGATTCCGATACCGATTTCTGTCGGCGCCGACAGGATCCGCGCCGGCGCGTTCGGCAATTGCGCCAACGCGCTCAAATCCATCGACTCGCTGCTCGCGACGACGACCCAGATCGCAAGCCCGCGGCGAAACACGGCGGCGGCCGGAAGTTGGGTAAAGGGAAGCTCGACCCTGAGCATCGACCCGAATATTTCGGCGCGCGCTTTCCCGGGCTCCGACGGTGCCGCCGTCGGCAGCGGCGCGAGTGCCAGCTCGATATCGGACTGGGCAAGACGTAGCGCGGGCGGCAGCGGATTGGACTCGACGTGCGTCGCAACGGTCGCCACCGCTTCCTCGTCGGGCGCCGGCGCGCCGGCGGCGTGAATGGCAGCCGCGTCGCTGTGAGCGGGCGCCGCAGGCGGTTCCGATTTTAAGGCGGACGCGCCTTTGCGCGGCGGCAAAGCGAAAGCAATCGACTCGGCAACAAGCTTCGGCGCGGGAGGCACTTCCTCGTCCGTCCCGGCAGGTAACAGTGATTTGGGAGCACCTGGCTTGGCCGGCGCTTCCTGCACGGCGGCCTCGTCGGTTTTCGGTGGACGCAATTCAAGTGCGATTCGATTGTCTTGGCTCGCATCGAAAAAATCGGCCTCGGCGTCGACATCGAATTCCAGCTGCAGCTTGCCATCCGCTACGGTCGACCGCGCGCCACGCACCCACGCGGGTGGAGAATCGGTAAACCGCTTCAGATCGACTTTCGCGATCTTGGAAAACGTGACCCGCAATTTTCCGTTCTCGAGCTTGGCCATATAATCGACCGGCCCCGGCCAGTCGAACTGAAGCCGCGTTGTATGTTCGCGCTCGCTGACGCGCACCGCCAGTGTAGGCGCGGCCTTTCCGGCAATGGAAGTGGGCGAAGGCGGCGGCGCCGGTTCCCCGGCAAACGATGGCGGCAGAATGTCGAATGCAAACAGCGAACCGTGATCGGTGGTCTTAAGACGCACCGGCCCTTTCATGGCCAACCTCAGACTGCGCCCGTCGGGATCTTGCCGGACCAGCGCCACGTAAGGCTCAAGCTGCCGTGCGATCGCATCCGTGTCGGCTTCAAAGCTGTGGTCGAAGCTGATGACCAGAACACCTCCCGCGAGCTCCGCGCGTCCGGAGACTTTTTCGGACCAGTCGAATTGAACGCGCGCGAAGCCGCCCTGAAGCGCCGTCGTAATTTTGGCGCCAGCCCGTGCCGCGTCCTCGGCCATGGCGGAAAGCGCCAGACCCAAGGTCAACAAACCGGCACTAATGACGACGCGCAAAATCATGGACGACGCGGTGATCTTCCTGAGGTCGAAAACCCTAGCGTTTACGCAGTTAAGCCCGCGTTAAGGATCGCAGGTTCCATGGATCAACTATGGGGCGGTTCCGGCGGGCCGGCCGCGGCCTGTGGCTGCTCCGCCACCGGTGCCGGAACGGGCGCCGAGGCCGCGGAGCTGGAAACCTGCGGCTTGGGCAGGTGCAATCTAAGTGCAAGCATCACGGTGAGATCCTGCGCGCGCGCGGCATCCATTGCGGCCATGATGCCGCCGATCTTGGCGGGTTTCATGCGTTGAGCCAACGACAGCATGACTTGCCGGTCAAGTTTGTTGAAAATCTTCGCGGCGTCGGCCGCCTTCATGTTTTCGTAAGTTTTGACCAAAGACGCGAGCTGCGCCTCTTCGGCCGCGTCGCGCTCGGCCAGCATCGCACCCAGTTTCGTCTCAAGAGACTTCAATTCGGTCAAATGCTCCGATACGCGCTTCTCGGTCGCACCCATCAACTGCTCGCGCAGCGCCAGATCGCGCTCGCGGGCATCGAGCGCGACACGGCGCTGACCGAGATTCTGCAGAACCTCGGCCTCGCCTTTCGTTTGCGCTTGATTGATCGAGGCCGGTGGCTGAGCCGATCCCGGCGCTGTCGCTGCCGGCTCCGGCGCATGCGTTTCGCCTTCGGCGACCGTCGCATTGATCGGGGCGGATGTCGGCGCCTGTGGGTCTCCCGGTTCCGCGGAATGTTCCGTTGCGGCTTTCTCCTCCGCCGGACCCTGCTCTGTCCCCGACGCCACGGCGCCCAAACGCAGAGCAAACAACACGCCCACAGCGCCGATCAGCACTGGCAGCAATCGAACCCGTAATGTCATCGGCCGCTTCTCCTCAACGCTTTCCGCTGAAGGCGCGCATGGCCTCGCCGACCGGCAAAACCGGCGGTCGGGTAGCAGGCGCGCTTGCGCGCGGTCCGTCCAGCCTTTGCACGACACGCTGGGCCGTTTGCAGCACCAGCCCCAATTCGTCCCCGGCGTTGCGCGCGCGCTTGATACGGTCGTCCAGAATTTCGCCGGAAGATTCCGCCGCCAACTTCAAGCCCTGAACGCCGGCTTCGGCGCGTGCCGCGGCAGTGTTCAGATCTCGCACCACGCCGGCAAAAGCGGTGTGCGCCGAGCGCAACCCTTCGAGCTTCCGTTCCAGCCGGAACGCATAGAAAATCGTTGCGGCCAAAAGAACTATGACGATCACGTCGATCGTCAACGACATATCCATCACTGTGCTCCTGCCTGTAGACGGCGATTCTTGACCGTGTTTTCGATACGCACCGACACCTGATGGCCGACGCGCCCCATCTTGCCCATCAACAGTCCCACCCCGCCGCAGCGCAGCTCGATAGGAGCGTCCGGACCGACATTCAAAAGCACCGTCTGCCCGACTTCCAAATTCATCACCTGATTCAGCGTCATCGGCAATTCGTCGAGCACGGCCTCGATGTCGACATTCGTGCGCCACAACTCGGTGGCCAAATGACCTTCCCAAATCGAGTCGCGTCCGAATTTTTCGCCCATAAACATCTGTAACAGCAACTCGCGAATGGGTTCCAGCGTCGCGTACGGCAACAACAGCTCGATGCGCCCGCCGCGGTCTTCCATATCGACGCGCAGCTTGACCAACACCGCCGCATTCGCGGGCCGCGCGATCGCCGCAAAGCGCGGGTTGATCTCGATCCGGTCGAGGTCGAACCTCACCTTCGCCACCGGCTCGAACGCCACCTTCAAATCCTGCAGCACGACCTCGAGCATGCGCTGAACCAGACTGCGTTCGATTGTCGTATAGGGGCGGCCTTCCACACGCTTCGCCGAGGTTCCGCGCCGCCCGCCCAGCAACACGTCGACGATCGAATAAATCAGACTGGAATCGACCGTCATCAGTCCGTAATTGTCGAGCTCTTCGGCCCGAAACACAGCCAAGATCGCGGGCAAGGGAATCGAATTCAGATAGTCGCCGAAACGAATCGACGAAATATTGTCGAGGCTCACTTCGACGTTGTCTGAAGTGAAGTTGCGCAAACTGGTCGTCATCATGCGCACAAGACGGTCGAAGACGATTTCAAGCAGCGGCAACCGTTCATAGGACACAAGCGCCGAATTGACGATCGCCTGAATGCCGGTGCGATCTTTGTCGCCTCCGCCCGCCCCGTCGAAGCCGAGCAGATTGTCGATTTCGTTCTGGTTGAGCACGCGCTCCATCGTGCCGCCTTCGGCTTTCTCGTCGCGCATCGACGGCATTTCGCCGGCCGCGGCGGCATTCTCGGTCTTTGGCGGCGCAGCGGCATCGGGCGTCGCGTTGTCCGTCGCGGCTTCGTCTTCCATTTTGATTTCGTCGGTTCCGCTGCTCATCGTCTCTCGATCCGCCTACTGAACGATCATTTCACGGAACAGCACGTCCTTCACCACAACCGGCTCGACCGCCAGGTTGACGCGACGCAACAGCTCTTCCTTCAAGCGGAACATTGCCGCCGAACCGCTGAGATCCTCGACACGCAGTTCGCGAAGATAAGTCTGCAACTGATCGACGACGCGCGGCACGATCGGCTCGACCGCCGCCTTCGCCTCTTCGTTGTCAAGCTCGAGCGAGACCGACAACTTCAAAAACGCGGGCTTGTCTCCGCCCGCCGATACGTTCACCAGAATATCCGGAACGTCGTAGAACACCGGGTGAGGGGCTTCCTCGGCATGCGCCGCGGCTTGGCCATGTGCGCCAGCTTCGCCTTCGGCAGCGACGTCATCTTCACCGCCCGCGAACAGAAAGAAATAGGCGCCCACGCCCAGCATGACGACCAGGACGGCGGGCGCCACCACGAACATCAGCGTCTTGCGCGGCAGCTTCAAGAGACTCGTCAAGAACGCAAACCGGCCCTTGGGCGCCGGCGCCGCGTTGACCCCGTCTTCGCCCTCCGCTGCGTCGGGCTTCGCTTTTTCTCCGTCGTTCTTCCCGGCAGCTTTGTCTTTGTCGTTGGCCATGCGCGTGAAACCCACCCAATTCGTATACAGACGGTTTTGTAGAATTCGATTGAGGAAAAATGCACTTGTTCTGGTTAAATTTCAGTTCGCCCCGCGGCAGATTTTGCCGGGCAGTTGCCGCACCTTAACGGAAGATTGACGAGGAAATATCAGCATTTCCGGCGCTTTCCGCGTTGGCACGCGCGCTGCTTTGTAGGTTCCCGCGACGTCCGGCAAATGGGCCGGTGTCGGCGGAGTGGTGGCCGCGATGGAAAATGCATTGCTTGTCGGCTTGTCGGCGCAAATGGCGTTGCGCCGGAATATGGAAATTATTTCGAACAACCTGGCGAACGTCTCGACCTCGGGGTTCAAGCGCGAAGCGCCGGTGTTCGAAGAACTGATGGTACCGGTCGACGACGCAACGTCGTCGGTGGCGGAAATCTCGTTCGTGCGCGACTGGGGCGTCCTCCGCGACATGACCGAAGGACCATTGCAGCAAACCGGCAGCCCGCTCGACGTCGCCGTCGAAGGCACGGGCTTTCTGATCGTGCGCACCGCCGAGGGCGAGCGCTATACGCGCGACGGTCACTTGAAACTCGACGCCCAGGGCCGTCTCGTCACGTCGGACGGCAATCCCGTCCTGTCCGATGGAGGCGAAATCACGATCCCGCCGGGTATCGTCGATATCAAGATCGCAAGCGACGGAACCGTTTCGACAGCGCAAGGCGTCGCGGGAAAGTTCCGCGTGGTTGCCTTCCCGCCAGCATCGATGACGAAAGAAGGCAAAAACCTCTACGCCGCCGGCGTTGCACCCACGCCCGCCGAAAACACGCGCGTTCTGCAAGGCATGATCGAGCGCTCGAACGTCGAACCCGTGATCGAAATGACCAAGATGATCGAGGTGCTGCGCGCCTATCAGCACTCGACTGAAACCCTGAACGCAACCGACGACATGATCCGCCGCGCCACGCAAAGGCTCGGCGAGGTCAAAGTTTGAACCGCAAGGAAGTCCGCCCATGAGATCGCTCAGCATCGCATCGTCCGGCATGCTCGCCCAGCAGCTGAACGTCGAGGTTATCTCGAACAACATCGCCAACATGAACACGACGGGATTCAAACGTCAGCGCGCCGAGTTCCAGGACCTGCTCTACCAAAACATCGAACGCATGGGTGTCAGTTCCTCCGATGCAGGCACGATCATACCGACCGGCATTCAGGTCGGTACCGGTGTGAAGACCGCCTCGGTCTACCGCATCATGCAGCAAGGCGACATGAACCAAACTGAAAACCCGTTCGACCTCGCGATCGAGGGTCGCGGCTTTTTCCGTATTCGTTTGCCCTCGGGCGACACCGCCTACACGCGTGCCGGATCCTTCTCGACCAACGCCGAAGGACAGATCGTGACGCCCGACGGTTACGCCGTCGAACCGGGCATCAACATCCCAACCGACGCCACCAAAGTCACGATCAACAATGCGGGCCAAGTCTACGTCCGCCTCGCGGGTCAGGCGGCCGACACGCTGGCCGGCCAGTTCGATCTTGCGACCTTCGCCAACGAAGCAGGCCTCGATTCGCAGGGTTCGAACCTCTACCTGGAAACGGCGGCTTCGGGTTCGGCCCAAACCGGCACCCCCGGATCGACGGGCTTCGGCGTGCTCGCGCAAGGAACGTTGGAGACCTCGAACGTGAACGCCGTCACCGAAATCACGTCTTTGATCTCCGCCCAGCGCGCCTACGAAATGAACTCCAAAGTCGTCAGCGCATCGGACGAGATGTTGCAGATGACCGCGCGACTGACGCGTAGCTAACAATAGGAACCCGAACGATGCGCAAACTCATCTTGGCGATTTCGCTTACTCTCTCCTCCTCGGCCGGTGCTGCCGCAGCCGATACGTACGTCACCGCCGACGCGATTGCCGCGCGCATTTCGCAGGCGATCGCCGCACGCTTGCCGACGCAAGGCCGCTACCGCGTCATGCTCGCCGATCCGGCCTACCGGCTTAATCTGCCGCTCGAGGCCAAAGGCCGCTATGAAATCGCCGCGCTGACCTTCGATCCCGCGCGCCAAAGCTTCGACGCCACGTTGGGCTTCACCGGTCAAATGGGCACGATGGAATATGTCAGGTTCGGCGGCGGCGCCTTGGCCGTGCTCGACGTACCCGCCCCGGCCCGCGACATGGCGATCGGCGAGACGATCTCCGAAGGCGATCTGACGACGGTCGAAATTGCCGCCGACCGCGCCAGCGGCACGCTGTTGACCTCGCCCGAAAGCCTGATCGGTCAGGCCGCGCGCCGCGCCCTTCGCGCTCGCTCGCCTCTGTTTGCCTACGACGTCAGACAGCCGATCCTCATCAAAAAGGGCGAATTGGTCACGATCGTCTTCGGTTTGCCCGGCATCGAACTGACCGCGCAAGGCCAGGCGCAGGCCGACGCGGCGAGCGGCGATACCGTCGCCGTCCTGAACACCCATTCGCGCCGCACGATCGAAGCCCGCGTCATCGGCGCCGGTACGGTCTCCGTGTCTTCTCCCGGCATGACGCTCGCCGCCCACCGCTAAACGACAACGAAAGACAACCAACATGCGCCCATCGAAAAACATCGTGCTTGTCGCCGCGGCACTGTCGCTTGGTGCCTGCACCACGATCGACAAGTTGAACACGGTCGGCCAGGCGCCCGCCATGACCCCGATTATGGACCCGCGCGACCGCAACGGCGACCGCGTCATCACCATGCCCATGCCGCGCCAAGAGACGGTGGCATATCAGGCGAACTCGTTATGGGCGGCCGGCGCACGGTCGTTCTTCAAAGACCAGCGCGCCACCAAGATCGGCGACATCGTCACGGTACAGATCGACATTTCCGACAAGGCCGAGGTCTCGAACGCAACCTCGCGCAGCCGCAAATCGGACGAGTCCGCCAACGTGACCGGTTTACTAGGATTGGAGCAGCTTCCAGGACAACTTCTGCCCAACGGTTACGATCCGGCCGCGGCCATCGATCTCGGCAGCGACTCCTCGACCGAAGGTCAAGGCACGGTCAATCGCAAGGAGAAGGTCGAATTAACCGTCGCCGCCGTCGTCACCCAGGTCTTGCCGAACGGCAACCTAGTGCTCGAAGGCCACCAGGAAGTGCGCATCAATTTCGAACTGCGCGATCTGTCGGTCTCCGGCATCGTTCGCCCCGAAGACATCAGCGCCACGAACGAAGTCAAACACACCCAAATGGCCGAAGCGCGCATCTCCTACGGCGGCCGCGGCCAAATCACCGACGTCCAGCAACCGCGCTACGGCCAGCAAGTCGTCGACATCCTGTTTCCGTTCTGACGTTGGCCACCACCAACGGCAGCAATGGTAAAGGCCGGGAGCGCTCCCGGCCTTTTTCTTTTGCCGAAACGCATGAGCACTGCAACGCTTCCCTATTTTCACCACAAAGGCGCGAAGATACTCGAAGGTTCACGAAGGCAAGAGAGATCGGCGCTACGCGCCTGGGAGAGAGCCGACATGAGCATGAGTAGCGCGCGGATTCCAATTCCTGATGGTGTAGAGAAAATTGCGTCGGCCATCGTTGACTCGGGACTGAAGGCTCACAAGACACTGGGCGCAGGATTGCTGGAATCCGTCTACGAAAACTGCTTGGTGCACGAGTTAAGGAAGCGCGGTCTCGATCCGAGGCAGCAAGTGAATCAACCGATCGTGTATGACGCAGTCGAACTCCAGGCCGGCCTTCGCATCGACCTACTTGTGAATGGCGTGATCGTGGTCGAGACAAAATCGGTCGAGGCGCTTCTACCCGTACACCAGTCGCAACTGCTGACTTACCTGAAACTCTCCGGCTGCCGACTTGGCTTCTTGATGAACTTCAACGTCCCCCTCTTCAAGGACGGTCTCAGACGCCTAATCGTATAACCGCGGCGCGAAGCGCCAATCGAACATCATGAGTCGATCCACGCAGTCTCAAACGCCTTCGTGAACCTTTGGGTACCTTCGTGCCTTTGTGGTGGAAATGCGAACGCGACTAACCCACCGCCGCCCGAAGGTCTAATCGTCGCGATAGACCCGCTCGCGCTTTTCGTGCCGCTCTTGCGCTTCGATGCTCAGCGTCGCGATCGGGCGCGCTTCCAGGCGGCGCAAGCTGATCGGATCGCCCGAGTCCTCGCAAAATCCGTAAGTGCCGTCGTCGATCCGCCGCAACGCCGAATCGATTTTGGAGATCAACTTCCGCTGCCGGTCGCGCGCGCGCAATTCGTTCGCCCGCTCCGCCTCGCTCGACGCACGATCTGCAAGGTCGGCATGCAGAACGGAATCGGTCGCCAGATTCTGCAGGGTCTCTTTCGATTCGCGAAGAATTTCGTCTTTCCACCGATTGAGTCTGCGGCGAAAATATTCGCGCTGACGCTCGTTCATGAAGGGCTCGTCTTCGGACGGCCTGTAGTCAGCCGGCAGCATCACGCCCATGACCCTTGTTCCTCCCCGACGCAACGCAGGCGTCAAAGTGGCGCGGACTATATGGTGCGGCCCTGCACCCAGCAACGAAAGAAAGGCCGAGATGCATTAAGGGTTTATGCGGGATCGCAGGCGTTTGCCGGCTCAGTTCGCATCTGCAAAATTGAGCTTGGCAAGCTCAACCCTGGCGCGCAGGTCGATCTCGTCCAAAACCTCCGCCAGAGCGGGGTCAACAAACTCTTCGCGCTTGACGTTCACAAGCGCCAGCAACCGTTGCAGGGTCGCCCGCGAAACGCCGCCGGTCAGCAACCCGTCACGCAAGTCTTCCAGCATGTCGAGCATGTCCCGGCACCTGCGCGTCGCCTTCGCACGTCCCGTGACGGCGTCCGGCACCTCTTGCAGTGCAATCAATGCGCCGACGGACGACAGGGATGCGACGCCGGAAGCCGCGGACGCGGCGCGGGGCTCCGCCAGACCGTCGAGCGAAAAGCCGCCATTACCGGCAGCGGCCGTTCGGCCACGCACAGCGCGGTTGCTTTCAATGGGCCGAGGCGCGTCGACTTTCATCGCCCGAATTCCTGTTAATCCGGATTTAAGCATCGCGCATCTGAGTTAACATCGGCTGAAAATCTGCCGGGCACACGGCAATTTCTGCAGTGCTCGTTCGCTCCCTCCGCGCATCTTCCAAGCCGGATCCAAGCCTTGTCAATGAGTTAGACGCCGCTTTGCGCTGGCACGACCCTCGCTAAGGAACCTTCGGATAATCACGCGCGAAGAAGACGAGGCAATCATGCGCCGTATACTGACAATCGCCCTGAGTCTGAGCCTTGTGGCCCTCGCTGCACCAGCGGTTTATGCCACGTCGCGTATCAAAGACATCGCCGATGTCGAAGGCGTGCGCGACAACATGCTGGTCGGCTACGGCCTCGTGGTGGGTCTCAACGGCACCGGCGACGGCTTGCGCAACGCACCCGGCACCCAGCAAAGCCTACAGGCGATGTTGGAGCGCCTGGGCGTCAACACGCGCGGTGCCAATATCTCCAGCGGTAACGTCGCCGCCGTGATCGTCACCGCCAACTTGCCGCCCTTTTCGACCCAAGGCTCGCGCATCGACGTGACGGTGAGCGCGTTGGGCGATGCCAAAAACCTTCAAGGCGGCACGCTTTTGGTCACCCCGCTTCTGGCCGCGGACGGCAACATCTACGCCGTCGCGCAAGGGCAATTGGCGGTGGCCGGCTTCTCCGCTCAAGGCGGCGCTTCGTCGGTCACCCGCGGTGTGCCGACCTCGGGCCGTATTGCAGCCGGCGCCATCGTCGAACGCGAGATCAGGTTCGACTTGGCGGCACAGAACAGTTTGCGCTTGGCGCTGCGCAATCCCGATCTAACGACAGCCCGCCGCGTCAGCAACGCCATCAACAGCTTCGTCGGCGCCAAGATCGCGAACTTCACCGATCCGGGCACGATCCGCGTCAGCGTTCCCTCGACTTATCAAGGCAATATCGTCGGTCTTCTGACCGACATCGAACAACTGCGCGTCGAACCCGACCAGCCCGCTAAGGTCGTGATCGACGAAGCCTCAGGCATCATCGTGATGGGCGCGGACGTCCGTGTCTCGTCGGTCGCCATCGCACAGGGCAGCTTGACGATCCGCGTCACCGAGTTTCCGCAAGTCGTTCAGCCCGAACCGTTCAGCGACGGCGAAACCACCGTCGTTCCGCGCACCGAAATCGATGTGCAGGACTCAAGCGACAAAAAGCTCGGAATCTTGCGCTCCGGCGTCAGCCTTCAACAGCTCGTCAACGGCTTGAACGCGCTCGGCATCGGGCCCCGCGACATGATCGCCATTCTCCAAGCGATCAAGGCCTCCGGAGCCCTGCAGGCCGAAATCGAGGTTATGTAATATGGACCTCTTGTCGCTCGACTTCGCCAAGACACAGCTCGCGGCCTCTGCGCCGAAGCCGCAAGCGGGCAACACCAAGGATATCGATGCCGCGGCGCGCGATTTCGAGGCGGTGTTCATCTCGCAAATGTTCGAACAGATGTGGGCGGGTGTAAAGACCGACGGCCCCGGCGGCGGCGGTTCGGGCGAAGCGATATTCCGCTCGTTGATGATCCAAGACATCGGCCGGCAACTCGCAAATCAGGGCGGTATCGGCCTCGCCGACTCGGTCAAGCGCGAGATGCTCGCCATGCAAGAGGTCGGCGCGAGATGAGCCTCAACCTCGCCAAATCCGAAGAATTGATTTCGCAAACGGCAAAGCTCGCCACGTTGACCGAGCAAGACGTCGCAACACTGAAGACCGGACGCCCGGCTGCCCTTTCCCTGCACGACAATAATCGCGCCGTGCAGTTGCTGATGTTCGCCAAAGCCGCTGGCGACTTCAAGACGAGCGATGCTCTCGCAATGCTTTCACCCGACACAAAATTGCGCTTGAAGTCCGCGACCGAGCGTCTGCACAAAGCCTTGAAGGAAGAGAACCGGCTGCTTGCCCGCTTCCGCCATATCTCCGAGGGTCTGGTCAAGGCTGTCGCCGAAAACATCGCCGCTCGCGGCGCTCCGCCTGCATATGCAAAGTCCGGCGCCTTCGTAAAGCCGTCCGTATCGCGGGCATCGGCGCTGACGTTGAATCAGGCGGTCTAGGACTTGGAACTCGCTGAATCCCGAGTCTGAGAAACCATCGTCGAAGATGGCGTCACCATTCCTCGATCAGCCTAAACGCCGCACCTACCTCGCCGCGGACACGAAGGATGCAGGTGCCCGCCGATTGCGGCACGCTGACTTGCGTTGTTTCGTCGACCGGACCGTTCGACAGCTGCCTGACGCAGTTCAATCGAAACTCCTGTATCTGACCGATGAGTGCCGCGAATTTAAACTTTCGGCGCGACAACGGATGCTCCCAGATCCCACCCTCGCCTCCGGCGGCGTTCGCAATCAAGGTCGCGCGAACCGCCAGCGGCTCCGGGCTCGCCAGCGTCGCCAAGGCGTCGTCGACGATCTTAACCGTCTCCTTTCGATCCGCTCCGGTCGGATCGAACTTGTCGCTCTCTGGCATTTTCGGCGCGCACGCCGCATAATGAAAATTCCCGTTCGCGACTTCAACTCTCAAGCGCAGACGTTGAGCCGCCGGTAACACCGCCTTCTCGAGGAATTTTCCCCCTTCGATCAGCGCGTGGCGAACGTGAACCAGCGCGCGCGGCATGTCTTTCGATCGTTCATAAGCATACGCAAGCGCGAACGAGACCCGTGCGCGCTCGAAGAGCGTGAGCGGCAGCTCGAACGTTTGCTCCAGTACTTTGATGCCCTCGGCGTATTTTCCGCTGGCGATCAAGGCCCGCCCCTCGTCGAACTTCACGACGACCGCATCGTGAATCGCCGCATTACCGATGCGTTGGTCGCGAAAAAGAATCTCGGCGGAGTTGGCGAATTGCTCGACCGGCTGGCTCTGCTCCGTCGCGGGCTTGTACCTCCAACGCTTGACCGCAAGTCGCGCCGCTCTGGCCATATTTTGCGAACCGACGTGATCGAGGACGACGATGTCCTTCGTCTCGCCCTCGGCATCGATCGTAAACCCGAGCCGGACCCAACCTTCCCGCTCTTCGGCGGCGTCGGCTTCGGGGAACTCCGGCGGCGACCGGCTGGAAAGTACCGCGGGGACAAAGCCGGGCGGGATCAATTTGTCGGCGCAAAGCTGCTTGCCGGCCGGCGGCGCCAAGGCCGGTGGCGCTAAGGCCGACGGCACGTTCGTTCCGGCAGCCAGAAGGGTCTGGCTCAGGGCCAAGCTGAGTACCGAGGCCGCCGCCACGCGGAACTTCATCGCCTTTGACATGCGCCGCCACATGATTCCACTTCGAAATTCATAATAGCAGGCGTCGGCGCCCTTCATCGACTGTAGGCCTCGGCAGGCCATTCACTCAACTTCAACGTGCCTCATGTAGATCGGTGCGTGCACTCTCGGCTCCGGCTCTAATTCCGTCAGTGCTTGAGACGCAACGTGGCACCGATTATGCGCGGCTCACCCACGGTTGCATCGATTGTGCTCGTTCCCGCCGCCGTCGGCGTAACCGCCGAACCCTGCAGAGGCGAATCGAACGCAGTGTTGATGTAGCGTTCGTCGAACAGATTTCGAGCGAAGAATTCGAGTGCAACGCGCTCGCCCTCCGAATAGAGCCCGAACTTCAACCCGACCACCGCGAAGTCGCTTTGAATCTTGCGTGGATCGAGATTTGAGCCCGTATTCATCTCGCTCTGCCAACGGGCGTCCAAGTGGAAGCGCGCCGTAAAGGTGTCGACGAAGGGAACGCTGTAGTCAACGCCGCCCGTCAATGTCCATTCCGGGGAGTGCGTGATCGTTGCGTCTTCCAGCAGGAAGAGCAACGGGTTCTGCTGTATGAACGACCCTGGAGTCGAGAGCGAGCCGATGTCGCCATAGCGTGCATCGGTGTATTGCACCGCGAAGTTAGCCGCCAACCCTCTGATCGGCGCCGCCCAGTACATCTCCACCTCGACGCCCTGGCTGATCACCTCCGGCACCGACGTGACGATGAACGCCGTACCCGTGAACGTATTCAACTGGAAGTTCTCGAAGGTTTGGTAGAAAATGGCCGTATTGACGAAAAGACTTTCGTCGAGCGTCGTTTTCAACCCGATTTCGAAGGCGTCGACGAATTCCGGCGCAAAGCTCGTGTCGGGCGCGCGCACCGTCTGGGGTGGCACCGCCCCCGGCACCGCGAACAAGGCCGATGACACGATCGACCCTGCAGAGTCAGAGAAGATGCGATCGAGATTGAACCCACCGGCCTTGTGACCGCGCGAGTAGGTCGCATACGAATTTAGATCCTCGTCGATCTCCCAAGCCATGGTGAGAATACCGGAGAACTCGTCTTCCTCACGCTCCTGGTGATGCGGTGTTGTCGCCGTCAATATGTCGAGCGCGCTTCGCGTAAAGGGAAGACAACCCAGCGCCGCCAACCCTTGACGCGCTGCGTCCGCCGGGTGGTTGAACCCGACGTTTCTCACCGGATCGAGTCCATAAACCGATTCGATGGCCGCGCATCCAGCCTGTACGGCGGTTCGATAGGTCGCGTCGAAGTCCTTCTTCTCCGTCGTCCAACGCAAGCCCGCAATCAGATCCACATCGTCGTCGAGGTGAAAAACGTTATGCGTGAACAGTGCAAAAGTCTCGGCGTTCTGCAAATAGAGATCGTCGTCACCCTGACCCGGGGTGAAGACCGGGACCGCCAGCGGAGCAAGGAAGGCGTTGATACCACCCTGCATTGAGAGCGGGGAATCGCCGAAACGATGAAGGCTCAGGAAGCTTGCCAGATCGGAGCCCGTTCTGAGCGCATAGCTACGCGTAATATCTTCGTCGGAGTAATAGACGCCGAACAGCCAATTGACCCACCCGGCCTCGCCGGTAATTCGCGTCTCGTGCGTGAACGTCTCGAACTTGTTGAAATTGCGTCCGTCGTCCGTGAAGTAGATGAGGTCGGCGCCGGAATAATCGGCGTCCTGCCCGAAAGCCGTCTTCCAGTCGCGCATGGCCGTGATCGAAGTCACCTTCGCACCCTCGATGTTCCAATTGAGTTCGCCCGATACGCCCTTATCCTCGATGTCGCTGTCCGTCGAACGATCGCCGAACGCAATCTGCGAGTCGACTTGACTGGTCGTGGCCTTACCCGGCAGTGGTCCCTCGATAAAGTTGATGATCGTCGGAGCTGACGTGCCGCTCAACAAAAATGGTGAGGCTGGCGCCGGTGTGCGACCATTGCTACCGCCGAAGACTGTAACTGCCGAGCAGCACTGATCCTGCCGCTCCGAATAGTCGCCAACCAATCGAAACTCCGCGTCGGCGCTGACCTGCCAAAGCAGCTGACCGCGCGTGCTGAAATAGCTTGCCGCGTTCCCATCGTAAGAATCCGGACGCCCGGGATTCACATCCATGAACCCTTCGCGCTCGTGGCGTGTGAAGAAAAAACGAGCGGCAAGTTCGTCGTCGGCAAGCACGAAGTTGGCGCTGGCTTTGCCGCTATACTGGTCGAATGAACCCGCCGTCGCTTCAAGCATCGCCTCGTTCGCAAAGGAAGGCTTCTTCGTGATGATGTTCAGGATTCCGGCCGACGTGTTGCGACCGAAAAGCGTACCCTGCGGACCGCGCAGCACTTCGATCCGGTCGAGTTCGCCTAGATCACCGAACGCCACACTCGCACGGTTGCGATAGACGCCGTCGATCAGCGTGCCGACGGCGGCCTCAAGCCCCGGGTTATCGCCCTGGGTGCCGATGCCGCGGATGCGCGCGGTATAGGCTGACGGCGTGCCGTTGTTCGTAATTTGCAGCGAAGGCACGACCGAGACCAAGTCTTCGATGTTTTCCACACGCGCCGCTTCAAGAGTCTTCCCGCTGACATTCGTGACGGCGACGGGCGTTTTCTGCAGCACCGTCTCGCGACGCGTAGCGGTGACGACGACCTTCTCGACGCCTTCATCGCCCTGATTCGCTTCTTCACCCGGCGCCGTTGCGTCGCCTGGTGTTGTCGCGTTGTCTTGTCCCGCGTCCGGGGACGCGGCTTCTTTGCCGGGTTCGTCAGCCCTGGCAATTCCGGCAACCGGTATCGCCGCGGACATCAACGCAAAAAATGCCGTCGATAATCGCAGTCTTCGCTTGCAATCGTGCGCCAACTCCTGACGGCCGCACGCCGCCAATTGATTCTCTCTGCCGAGCCCGCCAAACGCCAAACACTTTGCCACCACACACCCTCTCAAGATCGCTTTTTTTTGAGCCGAAGCTCTTATGAATCAACTGTAGCCAGGCGATTCGCGATTGTCTGCCGAGCGGAACGTGTAGAAGTGATTTACTGGTGAAGATCGCGTGCATTGCGCCCCGATCTTCGGGTGCAACGCGAACTGATCCGTTGGTACAAGTTGCGGCGCAATCGGCGATTGTCAGCGTCAGCAGCGGCTGAATTATCTCGCGGCCGCGGGCGCCGACACAGCCTTATACGCGGACTTGACCGCTTCCAAAGCGGCCGCCAGTTGTCGCGATAGCGTCTGCGCGCTCGTCTGGTCGCTGATCGACGCGCCGACATTCAGGCCCAGCGCGAACACATTGACGTCTTTCGGCGTGGCGCTTGCCGACACCTTGCCCTTCGTGTTGTCCAGCTTCCCGGGCTCCAAGCCCAATCCCGCCAAGGCGTCGAACCCCGCGCTGCCGCGAATGAGTTCGATGACGTTGCCGTCTCGCGCCCCGATGCGAATGCCGTCGCCGCCGGTACGGATCTGCGTCGCTTCGCCCTTGAGGATGAGCGCCAAATTGATGCGCGTGACCAGCGACCGCATCGTGTCGTTGGCTTTCACCGTAACTTTATACGCCGAACCGTCGTTGATCTTGATCGTGAAATGGTCGCCGGCCCGCACGCTCGACCCCGCGGTGATCAACCGCGTTTCATCGAACTTGATCGTCCCGCGCGGCAGCCCCAGCGTGTCGAGCACCGAGCCACCCTGACTGTCGATGGCCAACGCCCGCGTCGACGCGGCGCCTTGCGTGCTTTCGTATTGATGCGTCCAAACGCGCGCGCCGTCGGAATCGAGTTTCGCGATGTAGCCGTTGGTTTGCGACGGCGTGTCGCCGCCGTTGAGCGCGCCGTTCGTCGAACCCGAGATATAGACAAAGCCGCCGCTGGCCGCGACGCCTGTTGTGCTGTCGTTGCCCGCCGATCCCACATAAGAGATATAGCTGGCGCTGGCTGCGGGACCCACGTCGGCAATTTTCATCACGAAGCCGTCGGACCCGCCGCCATGCGCGGCAACGATGGAAGCGGCTCCCCCGGCGGTAAGGTCCGCGTTGTCGGTCGCACCGGCGACATAAACGGCGCCATCCGCCACGGCGAGCGAACTAACCTGCCCTTCGCCAATCGCGCCGAGAGACACCTCC
>JANOFM010000043.1:0-4353 GCA_031413635.1 Alphaproteobacteria bacterium
CGGTTCTCCTCGGCGGCCTGCGCGCGCTGAATGCCAACGCCGGCCAAACCAAACACGGCGTGTTCACCGACCGGCCCGAGACGCTGACGAACGACGTCTTCGTCAATCTGCTCGACATGAACACGACGTGGCAGCCGTCCGGCACGGCCGAAGGCGTCTTTGAAGGCCGCAACCGCGCCACCAACGAACTCAAATGGAGCGCAACCCGCGTCGACCTCGTCTTCGGTTCGAACGCCCAACTACGCGCCATCGCGGAAGTCTACGCCAGCGACGATGCGAAGCAGACCTTCGTGAAAGACTTCGTCGCCGCCTGGACCAAGGTCATGAACCTCGACCGCTTCGACCTCGCCTGAGCGCGGCGCAGCTAAATCGACAAAACAGGGCGGCGCCTCAAATCGACGTCAAGCGCCGCCCCTTACTCAAGCCCCTCGCGCCCGCGTCGAAACTGCCGCCTCGCCTGCACGAACCCAAATCAAGCGCGGCGCGCGATCGTCTTCTCCATCAATCCGATCCCCATCCGATATATGCTCTCCCAGAATGTGATCGCGTCGGCATCGCTCATGCCGATCGCTTTGAATTCGCCTGACCATGTCAGCTGCGAGGACGAAACATCAACCGGCGAGACGGCCATCGTCGCTTTGTAGGAGCTTACGGGGAGCGGAGAGCGCACAATGGAATAGCAGTAGAAATACTCACCCGCGGCGTCCAAGCGATCGACAATCTGGCGGCCGTCATCCAACGTAAGCATCCGCAAGCTGCCAATCCCCTGGCCGTCCTGAACGCACGCTTCGACCGGACGCCCGGACCACCGGCTGGTATCACCGAAATCTCCGATCAAAGCCCACAGGTCGCGCGCCGGCAGGGGGAATACGTGCACTATCTGTGCTTTCGGCACGGCCGCTTCCTCTTCGTTCCAGGTTCGCACTCAGTCGCCGGGTGAGAATAAGCAAACCGCCAAAGTCCACAATGAGCCAACTGCCGCATTGCCGAACGGTCACGAGCAGCCGAATTGGCTCCCAATCGAGAGATGCGCGCCAAACATGAATGAGATGAAAATGTGGCGCCGGCGGTGACGTCACCCCAGCTCGCCGCGCCCCACCGCGCGGGTCATCACGATGTCGCGCTGCGGGTCCGTTCCCAAGGGGAAGATATGGGCGCCCACTTCCGCAAAGCCCCGTTTTTTGTAGAACGCGATGGCGCGCGGATTGTGTTCCCAAACGCCCAGCCAAACCTGGTCTGCGCCGCGCTCCTCGGCAATGCCGATCGAAGCGGCCATGAGATCTTGCGCCACCCCCTGCCCGTGCCACGCCGTCGAGACATACAAACGCTGGATCTCGGTCGGCCGTTCGGCGTTCACGCAATCGGGCGGTTGACCCCAGCGCAGTTGAACGAAACCGATAAGCTCACCCTCGTTCTCGCACACCAGGATTTCTAAGCCCGGGTCCGAAATCTCCCGCAATTGAATTGCCTCGCCGTAATAGGCGTCGCGGTGAAGCGCCATGTCCTCTTGCGTGTTCGTACCCGCGAACGTCTCTCGAAACGTGCGCTCCTCCAATCGGGCGAGACGCAACGCGTCCGCGATTTCGGGCTTTCGGATGACGGGCAAGACGGACTCCTGGAAAACGTCCCGCGAATAAGACGAACCGAACGCCAGCCGTCAACGTGTCTCCCATACCGGTTCGGCCGGCACGGGCAATTGGTGAAAGGCGTCGTAGACGCGCGACATCCGTCCGCCCAAATAGCTCTTGCGGCTCATCATGCGCTGCAGCCACGCCGACGCGCCGGCCGAGCGCGCCAACATCTGCGCTCCCTCCGGCGTTCGGCCGAAGAACAGCAGGTGGGGAAAGAGAAAACTGTCCGCCAGCGTCACCTGATCGCCGGCGAGAAAGCTGTTCTTCGTCGCCGCCTCGTCGATCAACCGCATCTGAAGCAACAAGGGCTCGCGCGCGGAGGCGATGAAATCCGTGTCGGGTTTCGCGCCGAACAGGGGCCGGACCAGACGCTCCTTCATGAACCTGTTCATCGTCGGAAAAACGTAAGCGTTCACGATGCTGATCCAGCGCAGCACATGCGCTTGCCCTTGAACGTCGCGGGGCTGCAGCGCCGGGCCGTCGAAGGCGCGGTCGATATAGTGCGCGATCGCCGCGCTCTCGTAGAGCAAGAAATCCTTGTGCCGAAGCACCGGCATTTTGCCGAACGGATGCAGCTTCAAATGCTCCGGCGAGCGATATTCGAGCGGCACCAAATCGTAAGCCACGCCTTTCTCGTCGGCGATATGCATCACCGTCCAAAGATAAGCGCTTTCCTCCATCGAATGAAAAACAATGTCCGCCACCGCCGACCTCACGCCAAAGCTTAAACGTCGCACTTCCGGCGCAAGGTCGGATTGAGCCATATCAAGCCTCACCTATAGTTGCATGACCTGCGAGGTAATTGTCGGCGCGCATGCCATCGCCTAAAAGCGCGCCCGAACAGACGCGGATAACGTGCGTGTCTGCCTTTTGGCGCCGGTAAAGAAGAAGGCTCTGAGCACCGTTATGTCTCGCAAATTTCACAAGTTCTGGCTCAAGATCACGGCGATCGTTATCGGCTCGTTCGGGCCGGTGTTCTTTCTGGGAACGATGACCGAGACGTTGGAGCCCGCCCGCCTGACGCTTGATATTCTAAGTTGGCCGCTCGACGGCGCGACCACCTACACCTCCCCCGACACGCGCTTTCTCTCGGCACTGACCGGCGGCTTTCTGTTGGGCTGGGGCGTCATGATTTGGTGCCTGTCGTTGTGGGTTTACGACGCGGCACCCGAAGGCGTACGCCGCGCCGTGCTCACCGGCGCTCTCGCCTGGTTCGTCCTCGACAGCGCCGGCTCCGTCGCCTCCGGCAACGCATCGAACGCGCTCTTCAACGTCGCCGTCCTTCTTCTCGCCGTCGGACCGCTATGGTGGCCCGCAAAGTCCACCGAAATCCTTTAGACTTGGCCGTCATTTGCCGTTAGCGTGCCGCGTCAAGATGGCGAGGGCTAATGGCGTACAAGGGCGAGTGCTTCTGCGGTGCGGTGAAAATTGAAACTACCGGCGAACCTGAGGGCATGGGGTATTGCCACTGCCGCTCGTGTCGTTCCTGGTCGGGTGGGCCGTTGAACGCCTTCACCTTGTGGAAGCCGGAGGCCGTAAAAATCACCGCCGGCAAGGAGCAGGTCGCGACCTACAACAAGACGCCGATCAGCGATCGTAAGTATTGCGCCAAGTGCGGCGGCCATCTGATGACGAGCCACCCGACGCTCGGCGTCGTCGACGTGTTCTCGGCAACGCTGCCGACGCTCGCGTTCAAACCCGGCCTTCATATCAACTATGCCGAAACCGTGCTGCCGATGAAGGACGGTCTGCCCAAGTTCAAGGACTTCCCGGCGGCCTTCGGCGGTTCGGACGAGCAAGTGCCGGAGTAACGCCGATCGCACGGCTTGCCAAAGCGAGTAACGCTGCTTTCAACCGCGCAAGACTGTGCTGGTCCTGAAGAGAACCTCATGCGCGGTCACCCGATTGGTGTGTTCGTCCAAACTCGCTCGGGGTCTGACCGGTCTGGAGCTTGAACGCCTTGTAAAACGAAGAGCGCGCATTGAACCCGACGGCCAATGCTGTGGCGAGAACGGTTTCATTGCCTGCGATGATCCGCGGTTTGGCGGCGTTGATGCGCCACTTGTTCACATAATCGAAAAAGCTCTCGCCGACGGTCTCGTTCAGCGTCTGGGAGATGTAATTCGGCGATATCGCCACGTGTTTGGCGAGTTTGTGGAGGGATAAGGCAGGATCAAGATACAGCTGATCTTGCATCATTGCGGCATCGATTTTCGAAGCGATGCGTTGCGCTTGCGCCTCTCCCAATGCCGATCGCTGGTACTTTTTGCCAGGCGCCGCATCCGGAGCCTTGGCCACCGGGGCATCGGGCTCGACGTCCAGATAGCGCCCCTCGAATCCGGGCTTTTGCCGCAAGCCCCAAAGCGCCAGCGACCAGACGAGAAGCAGCGCCATCGCGGCGCCCGCGCGCCGGCTGAGGAAGATTTGCCCCACGAAGTTTTCCGATATGATGGTGGCGAAGGCCGCCAACCAGACACCACCGATAACGATCAAAAGCCAGCCAACCCAGCGAAGCTCGCGCTGTTCGTTGCTTGCAAAAAGATCCTTGAGCCGTTGGCGATACGAGGCGAGCCGGCGAAAGACGCCGATCACGTAGTAACCCGATTGGGCGATCCATCCCAGGATCATCAAAAACACAAAAAGCACGACCATCGACGGAAACGGCTGATCGACGAGTTCGCCGTCGATGAACATCCTTTCGCGGACGTCCAGCGGCAGGCTG
>JANOFM010000044.1:0-2129 GCA_031413635.1 Alphaproteobacteria bacterium
GCATCTGCCGCTCGCCGACGGCATCAATGCCGTGCGCACGATCCTGCCGCGCTGCTGGTTCGATCTGGAACGCTGCGAACGCGGCATCGCGGCGTTGAAGCAATACCAACGGCGCTGGAACGACGACCGGCGCATGTTCGAAGATCAACCGTTGCACGACTGGACGAGCCACGCGGCCGACGCATTCCGCTATGGCGCGCTGACGGTGAAAGACGGCTCGCGCCGTCCCGATCCGCCGCCTGGGTGGGTCATGCCGCAAACGCCGATGTCGGGCACGGTAGTCTGGCCGCCCTGGGAATGGGGCACGCCGGACTATCCGCGCACGGTGGAGATCCACGACGACCCGGACGGGATGTACTGACTTCCTTCCTGGGACCGCCGGCTTCCAGCCGGCACTTTGTTGAAGTGAAGAAAGAAGAAGAGCCGGCAGGATGCCGGCGGTCCCAGGAAGAAGACATGACCCTCACAACCACCACCTCCCGCATCTCCCACGCGGCCGACGGCGTCTCCACCACCTTCGCCTTTCCCTTCAAAATTTGGGCGGTGTCGAACATCAAGGTCTATCTGCGCAATGACACGACGCTGGCCGACACGCTGCTGACGCCGACGAGCGATTATGCGATCGACATCGTCGCCTATCCCAATACCGGCAACGTCGTTTTCACCAGTGCGCCGGCGTCGGGTCAAACGGTCGTCATCGTGCGCGACATGCCGCTGACGCAGGAGTTGGACTTGATCGCTTCGGGGTCATTCGCGGCGGAGAATGTGGAGGTGCAACTCGACAAGCTGGCGGGGGCAATCCAGACGTTGCGCGAGTTGATCGCGCGCAGCCCGCGCTTGGGGGTAGGCAGCAATCTTGCCGACTTGCCGCTGCCCGAGCCGCGGGCGTCTGTCGGCAATCAACTCCTTGGCATAACGGCTGCCGGCGACGGGTTCGAGCTTAAGGTGCCGGCCACGCTGTCGTTGCAGACGGTATCGTCCTATATCGGCACGCTGCTTGACGATCCCGACGCCGCGACGGCGCGGGCGACGCTGGGGATCGGAAGTTCGGTCGACTTGAACCTGCTCACGACCGATACGACGGGCGGCGCGGCCGGCGACTTTCTGCCGTTCGTCGATGCCTCGGAAACCAATGCGTCGAACAAGGTCTTGGCGTCGGATTTCTTCAACAACTTCATCAACACTCAGTCCGCCGACACGGTGCCGGATCAAGCGGCCGATCATGTGTTGACGCGCGATGCGAGTGCCGGCGGCACCAAGAAAGTTCTGCTGCAGTATGTCGGCATCGGCAAGCATACGATTTGGGTTCCGGCCGGGTCGATGACGGCGCGCACCTCGAACGGCGCGTCAAGCGGCACGATCGAGACGACGACGAACAAGGTCATGATCAGGAGCTTGGACTTCGACGCCACGGCGGGGGAGTTCGCGCAGTTCTCCATTCAGATGCCGAAGAGTTGGAACGAAGGCACGGTGAGCGCCGTGTTCGTGTGGTCGCATGCGGCGACGGCGACGAATTTCGGCGTGGTTTGGGGCATTCAGGGCGTGGCCGTTTCGGACGACGATGTGCTCGACGCCGCGTTCGGCACAGCGCAAACCGTGACCGATACGGGCGGGACGGCGAACGACCTCTATCGCTCGCCGGAGAGCGCGGCGGTGACGATCGGCGGCACGCCGGCGGAGGGCGATGTCGCGATCTTCCAAGTCTATCGCGACGCGACGAACGGGTCGGATTCGATGACGATCGATGCGCGGCTGCACGGCGTTGCGTTGTTCTACACCACCAACGCGAACACGGATAATTGAGCCATGCTTCAACTTACTCAACTCATCGGTTTTGGTTCGGGCGGCGGCGGCGGCACGGACGCGACACCGGACGCGATCGGTTTCACCGACGTCTCCGATACGGGGATCACGGCGTCGGGCTTTACCAACAACGTCACGGTCACGGGCATCGACACGACCATCACTCTTCGGGTGACGGTCTCGGCGGCCATGGGAAGCGGCCGATCGATGGCGGTCTATCGCAATTTGACGTTCGTGGGCTCGGCCGCTTCGGGAACAACGCTTGATGTCACGATCACCAACGGTCAGACGCTGACGTACAGCTTTACGAATACGCAGGAGGCCAC
>JANOFM010000045.1:0-6744 GCA_031413635.1 Alphaproteobacteria bacterium
GCTTTCGATTCGCCGATCCAGCCACCCATCGGGAACAGAGGGTTTGCGACTGTGGGCAGTGTAAACCGCCCGCCGTGTTTGGCGCTGAGCCACAGCCAGTAGAGGAACATCGGCGCGTAGAAGGTCCGCTGCGGCCAGAACTCGAAGAACGAGACGGAGGGGCCGCTCTGATCGAGAGGCGGCATGCCGCGATGAGGAAGAGGAAGTGCGGCGCCGGACATTGCAATCTCTCCTTTAGGTCCGCGTCGGCTGTTGTTGGCCGGACACGAAGGCAAGAAGCGCCGCCACCTTCGCCCGCTCGAGCCAAAGTATGACCACGCTCGCGATCCACACGCCGCAGGCAAGCGCAAACAGCAAGCCCCCGTCACCCATGATCTCAACGCCCAGCGGCGTGAAGAGATGGAAGACAATGGCGCCGGAAATGATGCCGAGCGCCATGCCGGCGCCGAAAATCCGCGTGCGCGGTATGAAGAGCAGGATCGACGCAACGAGCTCGCACGAGCCGATGAAAAAGCGGCCGAACGGCTCGAACAGACCGATGCCGGACCAATCGCGCAAGGTCGAGAAGATGAAGATGCTCTCCACAGACCCCGTGAATTTGAAGAACAGCGACTGCACGAAGATGAAGGCGATATAGGCCGACAAGACGAAAAGTGCGATGGATCGGTAGCTGGTCGACATCATGGCGTGCCTCCTTGGGTTTTCGGTTGCTGGCTCATCGTCCGCGGCCTTCAAGCGCCTTGGCGTCGAGCCACAGCACTGCCGCCTCGCGGCCCATGAGTTCGCTCCATGTCGCGATGGCGCCGTCCGCTGTGGGATGCGACCTGCGGTCGAACTGGCTGGCAAGCCAGAACGCACCGCGCCCAGCGTGCGTCTTGTCGGAATGACGGAACATGCGGATCATGGCTTTCTCCTCGGCTCAAGTATCAGTGCGCCGTCCAGCCGCCGTCGATGGGCAAAGCCGTTCCGGTGATCGACGCCGCCATGTCGCTCGCCAAGAACACCGCGAGCGCACCCAGCTCTTCGACCGTCGCAAACTTCTTGTTCGGCTGATTGACGAGAAGAACATCGCGGATCACCTGCTCGCGCGGGATGTTGTGCGTCTTTGCCTGATCGTCGATCTGCTTCTCGACGAGCGGGGTCCAAACATAGCCTGGACAAATCGCGTTCGCTGTGACGTTGAACTCCGCGCCCTCGAGCGCGGTGACCTTGGTCAATCCGACGACGCCGTGCTTTGCCGCGACATACGCCGACTTGAACGGCGAGCCGACGAGGCCGTGCGCCGAAGCCACGTTGATCACGCGGCCGAATTTGCGCAACTTCATGCCGGTGAAGGCGGCCTTGGTGGCGTGAAAGACGGCGGAAAGGTTCAGCGCGATGATCGCGTCCCACTTGGAGTCGGGGAAAGCCTCGATCGGCGCGACATGTTGGATGCCCGCGTTGTTCACCAGAATGTCGACGCGGCCGAACTTCTCCTCGGTGCGCTCGACTATCGCGGCGGTCTCAACCGGGTTCATCAGATTGGCGTCGTCGAACGCGACGGTGACGCCGGTTGATTGTTCCAGCATTTGGAGCGTGTGTTTGATTTCGTCTGCATTGCCTAGGCCGTTCAGTACGACGTTGGCGCCTGATTCGGCGAACGCTCGCGCGATGCCGAGGCCGATGCCGCTGGTCGATCCGGTGACGATCGCGACTTTGCCGGCGAGGAGGCGCTGCATCTTGGTGGCGTCATCGAGCTTGGTCATGGTCTGGGTCGGGCTCATGGGCGTTGTCCTTTGCGGATTGGTCATCTCTCTGTACTCACATTGCCGGTTCGCCGGCACTATCTGAAATGCCGTTTGGCTGAGATTCGGATAGCTGCGAGCTATGGGCGAGGCTCGGCGAGTTGGAAGGTCAGCAGGGAAGCGAGCGCCAGCGCGATCCCGAGCACGGCCACCGTCTCGGCCCAGCCAAACATGTCGAACACGACGCCCAGAATGGCGCTCCCGGCGAGGCCGCCGAGATAATAGGAGGCGAGGTAAATCCCACTCGCCACGCCCCGTTCGGTTGTGGCCATGCGGCTCACGAAGCCGGTCGCCGCGGCCTGGGCGAAGAAGGTCCCCGCCGCTACCAGAACGAGCCCGCCAAGCACGGACGTGAGGTCGGCGAACAACAGAAGCGGCAGGCCGGCTGCGGCCACCGCAAACGACGCCCAGAACACAGGGCGCGTGCCGATCGCGGCGACTGCGCGGCCTGCAAGCGGCGTCGTAAGCAGCGACGGCAGGAAAACGAAATAGACGAAGCCGATTGACATCGGCGACAGCGCAATCGGCGCCCGCGCCAGGACGAAGTTGACGTAGGTGAACGTGCCCAAGAACACGAACAACACGATGAACCCGAGCCCGAACGCCGCGCGCAGCGGCGGGTTCTTGAAATGCGCGACCCAAGCCGCAAACGGTGACTTCGCCATCGAGGCGTTCATCGGTGACATGCGCTGCAACGTGAAGTAGACGAGCGCGGCGCCGGCCACATTGAGCGCGGCGAAGACGAAGAAGGTGACCTCAAGCCCGAACGAACTGGCGAGCGAGGCCGACATCAGGCGGCCGAACAGGTTGCACGCGACGTTGCCGGTTACGTAGGCGGCAAGCGCACTCGCGACATCGGTCGAGCTGTAATGCTCCGCCAAGTAAGCCATGGTCAGGGTGAAGGCCGCCGACATGAACACGCCCTGCACGATGCGCAGCGCGGTGAACGTCGCGAGATCGGGCATCGTGCCGAGCAGCATCGTGGGTACCGCAAGGCACGCGAGGCTGATCCAAATGCCCCTGCGCCGGTCGATTCGTCCCGCCAGAAGCGCGATCGCGATCCCGGCAACCGCCATGCCCAGCGTGCTGGCGTTGACCGCAAAGCCCATTTCCGCCGGGGTCACGCCGTAGGCCTTGGTCAGCGAGGGTAAGATCGCCTGCGCGGCGAACAGATCGACAAGCGTCAAGAAACTGATGACGCCGATGACAAGAAGCCGAAACGGCAGGGCGGCGCCTTGGGCGCCCGCGCTGGGTGCGAGGTGTTGCATCGGCTTGCTCCTTCGTGGGCTGAAAACAAGAGCGGCGTCCGCTTCGAAAGGAGCGGACGCCGTCATTCGGACTCGCGCTTGTCTGGGGGAGAGAGGGCCGGCGCGAGACCTAAGAACTTACATGCCGCCTTCTTTGTCCATCATCGGCGTTGCCACGATGTCGGCGGATATCAATGTCGCGGCCTTCGTGCCGTTGTTTCTCCACCAGTGCGAAAGATTGCCGGACTCGACAGCCACGTCGCCGGCCTTGTGTTCGATCGGCACGGTGCAGGTCGAGCGATACTCGGTGATCGCGCCATCGACGACATAGATGTTCGCCGGACGCTCGGCATGGCTATGGTTCGGCACGATGCCGCCCGGCTGGATGACGAGCTTGCGCATGCGCATGGTCTTGCCGGCAATGTTGTAGCCTTGGCCCAGATCGATCGAGCCGATGACGTTGTCGGTCACATCCTTCGGCATCGTGGCGACCGCAAGCGGGTTGGCACCGGCTTTGCCGGCTGGGCATTCGCCGGCGCTCGCGGCCGGGATAAGGGCAAAGCCGACCAGCGCGACAACGCTAGCCGTCGACAGCAACTTCAGGGATTTCAGCATGGCATTCTCCTTGGGTTCGAACTGGGCACGTGCTCAGCGTCGAGGCGGAACATCGCGAAACGGCCGCGCGAACTGAAATGCCGTTTGTCTTGCGATTGAATAGCCGCCCGCTATTGCGATGTGATTGTGCGGCGGGCCGCGGGCGCTCTAGATTACGCTCATGACAGCGAAGTCATTAACCGAAGCCCTGGCCGATCTGCGCACGAAAATCGGCGAACCCTACCGATCGCTCAACGACGCGCTGATCCGCCGCCTCGTGGAGGCGCAGTCCGCCGAAGGCGCATTGAAGGCGGGCGCCCGGTGTCCACCATTCGCGATGCCGTCCGCCGAAGGCGCGATCGTCGCCTCAACCGATCTGCTTGCGCGCGGTCCGGTGGTGCTCAGCTTCTATCGCGGGATTTGGTGCCCGTTCTGTTCGGCCGAGCTGGAGGCCCTCCACGAAGCCGAACCCGCGATCCGCGCCGCCGGTGCGACGCTCGCCGCCGTCACGGCGGAAGTGGGCGGCATCGCGCTTGGCGTCAAACGCCAACGCAAGTTCGGCTTCGAGATTCTCTGCGACCTCGACAACGGCGTGGCGCTCGACTTCGGCCTCGTGTTCCGCATTTTGCCCGAAATGGTGCAAGTGTTTGCACGCGACGGCACCGACTTCCCGCTCTTCTACGGCAACGACAGCTGGTTCCTGCCGATCCCCGCGACGTATGTCGTCGCGCGAGATGGCACGATCGCCAAAGCCTACGTCGATCCGGACTTCCGCTACCGCCTCGATCCCGCTGACATAGTCGCAACTCTGCGCGGGCTCGGTTGAGATGACCATGAAAACCACGCTCGCCGCCGAACTGGCTGCGATCCGCGACACGGCCAGTCCTCGCGCGTGCGAGCTTTACGACAAGCTCGTCAGGCAGTTGATGGACAGCGGCGCGATCCAAGGCGCCTTGAAGGAAGGCGACACGTTCCCCGATTTCCAGCTTGCAAGCGCCGACGGCCGCTTCGTTCGCCGTGACGATCTGCTGGCAAAGGGTCCCACCGTCTTCAGCTTCTATCGCGGTGCATGGTGCCCCTACTGCTCGGCCGAGTTGAACGCCCTCGCGGAGACAGCGCCGCAATTCCAAGCCCTTGGCGCAACGCTCGTTGCCATAACGCCGGAAGCGGGCGGCATCGCTCTGCGCACCAAAGTCGACAGCGACTTTGGCTTCGAAATTCTGTGCGACCTCGACAACATCCTCGCGCTCGAATGCGGCTTGATGTTTCCTGTGCCGGATGGCATCCGCAACGCCTATCTGGAATGCGGCATCGACTTCTTGCACATATACGGCAACGAGGCGTGGGTGCTGCCGACGCCCGCGACATACATCGTCCGCCCCGACGGCATCATCGCCAAGGCCTTCGTCAACCCCGATTTCCGCTACCGTCTCGAGCCCCAAGAAATCGTGGGCGCGCTGTCGGCGCTGCGCTGATCTCAGGCGCTCTAACTCCAATCGCGCGTGCGCGCGAGTTTGACGAAAGCATCGCTCGCGGCCGAAAACTTGCGCCCCGCGACGGTCCCAAGCGTAATGGCACGGTCGAGCGTCACCCCCTCGATCGGCTTGGCGACAAGCCCCGATCCCGCGACCATCGTCGGCGGCAAGACTGCGATCCCCAAACCTTCGCGCACAAGCGACAGGACCTGATCGCAGGTCGTAACGCGCTTCAGGCACTTCGGCGTCGCGCCCACTTCGCTGCAGATCTGACGAAAGCGCCCGGCGATCGGACAGTTCGTCAGCTCGATGACGTGCGCTGCAGATGCGGCAGCATCGCCCGCCCCAATTCGGTCAGATGCGTGTTCGCCCGTTCGCGGTGAAACAGGAGACCGCCGAATTCCTCTTCCAGCTTTTGAATGGCGCGTGTCAGCGATGGCTGCGCGACGTTGCATTCCTCCGCAGCCTTCGTGAAGTTAAAGGTGCGGCAGACGGCCAGAAAATAGCGAACCTGATGCATCTCCATGCGGACATACTAGCTCGCTTGGTTCAGGTGATCCAGCGACGGATGCGAGCCACCCTTTGGCATTTTCGACGGCTTTAACCAGACCATCATACCCAACTACTATACATTCGAGAGCGCATCGGTGTTTTCGCGCTGGCGTCATATATGCGAAGACGGTTCCCGGAATATAGCCCCATGGCAGCAGAAGTAGTCGTTAGAAGGTAGTTCCCGATGAATATGAAACCTCCACCAATGACGCCAGCTGAGATAGCAGCCGGTTCCGCGCTGGCGCGTCCGCGCTCGTACGACAAGAATGTGGCTTTGGTCCTGCAAGGCGGCGGTGCGCTCGGCAGCTATCAGGCCGGCGTGTACGAAGCGTTAGCCGAGTCAGATTATATACCGGATTGGGTGGCTGGGATTTCGATCGGTGCGATCAATTCGGCGATCATCGCCGGGAATGCGCCCGAGAAGCGCGTCGAGCGACTACGCGATTTCTGGGAAGGCATTACGGCGACCACGAAACTATGGCCGGATGCGCTGATGGGGCCGTTCGCGGATGCGCAGCGCCGGGCGAGTTCAATGGCGGCGCTGCTTTACGGACAGCCAGGGTTCTTTGCGCCACGTCCGCCGTACAGTTGGATCGGCAGGGCGAAGCCCACGAGCTATTACGATACTGCGCCGCTGAAGGCGACGTTGGAGCGGCTTGTCGACTTTGACCGCATCAATGCGAAGGAAATGCGTTTTGCGGTCGGCGCTGTGCACGTCCAGTCCGGCGCCTTCGCCTATTTCGACAATGCCAACATGACAATTCGAGCGGAACACGTGATGGCGAGCGGTTCGTTGCCGCCGGGGTTTCCGTCGATCGAAATCGACGGCGAGCATTATTGGGATGGCGGATTGGTTTCGAACACGCCGCTCGAGTATGTACTCGACTATATTCCACGACGCAGCCGATTGACGTTTCAGGTGGATGTGTTTCACGCGCGTGGCGCCGTCCCCGAGAACTTGGAAGAAGTATCGGAGCGCGAGAAGGACATCCGCTATTCGAGCCGCACGCGGGCGGGCACGAACGCGTTTCGCATCAAGCACGACGTGCGCCACAACATCAATTCGCTCTACGACCAATTGCCGCCGGAGCT
>JANOFM010000046.1:0-4828 GCA_031413635.1 Alphaproteobacteria bacterium
GATGCAGTGTTGAGCGAAGCGGCCTCGGCCGCGAAGTCCGGTGGATCGGCATCGGTTCGTATCGTCGGTCATACAGACTCGGTGGGATCGAACGCCTACAACCAGAAGCTCTCGGAATGCCGCTCGAACGCGGCCAAGACCAATCTGGTCGGCAAGGGCGTCTCGGAAGGTTCGATCTCGACCTCGGGTAAGGGCGAGACGGAACTCACGGTTCAGACGGGCGACGGCGTGAAAGAGCCGCAAAACCGCCGCGCGACGATTGATCTGAACTAAGAGGGCGATCTGAACTAATCAGAGCGATCCTCGGCAGAAAATTGGGGCGGGCCGCAAGGTCCGCCCTTTTCGTTTTGCGCAACAATCGACGGGCCACGGCGAGGGTTCTTGCCTTTCGGCGCGCGGAGCGATTTGTGTAGCGGGCCAAAAGGCTTGAACCCGCACCGCCATGCAAATTCAATCGGACACGAACCAGCTGCTCGCGCGCGCGGACGACCTGACCGAGCGCGGCCAGACCACCGAGGCCGAAGCCATCTATCGCCGCCTTTTGTCGTCTCATCCGGGACAGCCGGAGTTGTTGGCCCGGCTTGCGTTCGTCCTGAAAAAACGCGGCGCCCTGGGTGAAGCGGAAAGCCTGCTCAGGCGCGCGATCGTGTCGGCGCCGGGCGATGCGGTGCTTCACAACAATCTCGGCAACGTGCTGCGTGTCGCCGATCGATTTGGTCCGGCGGAGGCATGCTATCGAAAGGCGATCGCGCTCAATCGCAACTATCCCGACGCGCACTACAATTTGGGAGTCGTGCTGGAAGATCAGGCGCGGCCCGAGGACGCCCTGGCGGCGTATCGCGACGCCGTGGCGTTGCGCCGCGACCATTCGGCGGCGCGCACGCGGATCGGCGCGCTGCTTCACACGCAAGGAAAGCCCGCCGAGGCGCTTGCGGAGTTGGATGTAGCGATCGGCGACGCTCCGAAATCGTTCGAAGCGCATTACTTTCGCGGGCTCGTGCTGGCGGCCATGGAGCGCTTCGACGAGGGCGCGGAGGCATTGTCGCGCGCGGCGGCGATCAAGCCCGACAGTCACGATGCGTTGCTCGCGCTCGCGAACAACTTGAAGGGTGCCGGCCGGCACGACGAAGCGATTGCAGCCCTCTGGCGCGCGGTCGAGGTGCAGCCGCTGCTGGCGACGACGCACGACGAACTGAACCGTCTGGCCTGGGTGACCGATCGCAAGGACATGTTCCTGACATCGTTCTCCTACGTCCGCGAGCGCTTCGGCGAGGATGCCGCCTTGTTGTACACCGAGGCGCAGATTCGTTTGCAGCGCAACGACGCGCAAGGCGCGGAACCGCTGTTGCGACGGGCGCTTGTGCTATCGCCGGAACGCGGCGACGCGAACGCGCTGCTCGGCCGCTTGCTGGCGCGGCGCGGACAATTCGGCGAGAGCTTCGAGGCGTTTGAAACCGCCGTTCGCGCCGAGCCCGGCGTTACCGCATTTCGCAACGAGTTCGGCTATGCGCTGCTGCAAGGCAACGAGCCGAAGCAGGCGTTGGCGCAGTTCGAGGAAGCGCGCCGGATCGACGCGGTCGATCAATTGGCGCTGGCCGGCGTGTGTCTTGCCTATCGCGCGCTCGGCGACAGCCGGTATCACGCGCTGTGCGATGTCGACGCGTTCGTGCGCGTCTTCCGGCTCGCGGTACCGCGCGGGTACGCCGACGTGCGATCTTACAACGCGGCGTTGGCCGAGGAATTGCTGACGCTGCACACGACGAGAGCCGAGCCGCTTGAGCAGACTTTGCGCGGCGGTACGCAGACCGCGGGGCTTTTGTTTAGGCGCAAATCGGCGATCATCGAAGGTCTGCGCGAGCAGGTCGAGGCGGCGGTCGGCGAGTACGTGCGCGCGATGACCCATCACGCCACGCATCCGTTCTTGTCGCGGCGGCAAGATCAATTCGGCTTCACCCATTCGTGGTCGTGCAAGCTTAGATCGAGCGGGTTTCACACCAACCATGTCCATCCGATGGGCTGGATCAGTTCGGCCTATTACGTGAGCCTTCCCGATGTGGTCGACGACGCGGAGCGGCGGCCGGGTTGGCTCAAGTTCGGGCAATCGCATTTGGAGTTGGGCGGCAGCGACCGGCCCGAACATTTCGTGCAACCGGCCGTCGGGCATCTTGTGTTGTTTCCATCTTATTTCTGGCATGGCACTGTGCCGTTCGAGTCGGCGTCGGACCGCTTGACCATTGCCTTCGACGTCGTGCCGGGAAAAGTCGACCCGGGCACAATGGCCGCGGGACCCTATTGAACGAGATTTCGAGACGACATGGCGCAAGAGCGGCCCGATCAACTTGCGACCGATTTGTTTCGTCGCTTGCCACTGACGCCGGACGTGCACTTCGCGAAGTTCGAACTCGTGCGGGACGCCGCTCTGTTGATCGACTTCAATCAAGACGCCTATCGTGCGGCCAGCTTTCTCGACGACCGGATACAAACGCCGGCGACACGAGGGGCTTGGGTGCGGATTCCCAGTCTCATTCAGCAATCGTCGAAGGTTCGTGACGAACGACCGCTGAAATTCATCTTTCATACCGGGCATGTCGGCTCCACGCTTGTCAGCCGCTTGCTCGACGACATTGGAACGGTGCTTTCGCTTCGCGAGCCGTTAATTCTGCGACAGCTGGCGAATGCCCACGACGCGCTTTCGACCGTGTCGTCGTGGTTGAGCGAGGCACAGTTCGACGAGTTGCTCGAAAGCATCCTGCGATACTGGGGGCGAGGGTATCCCGCTACGCGTGCGACCGTGGTCAAGGCGACGAGCGCCACGGGGCGTTTGGCGCCGGCGATTTTCGCCAAACGCGGCGGCGCGCGCGGAATTTACATGAACCTACGCGCGGAACCCTATTTGGCGACGTTGCTCGGCGGGCAGAACTCGCACGTCGATCTTCGCGGGCATGGCGTCGAACGGATAAAACGATTGCAGGCGTTAGGGGCGGGCGCGCTTCCGGCGCTGCACACGTTGTCGCTGGGCGAACTCGCGGCGATGAGTTGGCTTGCCGAAACGTGGAGCCAACGCAAGGCGCTCGACTTGCATGGCGATCGCATCGTCGCGGTCGATTTCGATGCGTTTCTTGCGGATGTGCCGGGGGCGATGGCGCACATCGCCCGACATTTCGGATTGCCGGTTGACGCTCAATTCCTGTCCGCGATCGGACGCAGCCCCGCCTTGACGCGTTATTCCAAAGCGCCGGAGCACGAATATTCTCCCGCGCTGCGCGCCCAAATCATAGCGGAATCGCGCGAGCGGAACAAAGACGACATTCGCAAGGGGATGGCGTGGCTTGAGCGGTTTGGGAAAGAAAATCCCGCCGCCGGGGCCGTGATTGCCGCGGCGTATTAGAGCAAGTCTGTCATCGCCGGAAACGTGGCGAGTCAGCTTCACCACAAAGACACAAAGAACACGAAGGTTCACGAAGCGGTGCAACCACGCGCATCGGCTGCGCCGATCCTGACAAGCTCGATCGAGAAGGGGCGCGAAGCGCCCGATATTCTTTCCTTCGCGACTACTTCGTGTTCTTTGTGCCTTTGTGGTGAAGCTGAATCGCCGCGACACAACCGGATGTCGGCAAACAAGGCTTAAGTCTTCGACCACATGCGCATCAGGTTTTGGCGCACGACGTCGAGGCGGACGCGGTGCTCCCAACTCATCGTCACTCCCGCCAGCGCCGCCACTTCGTTGAGTTCGTAGACCTGCATGCGTTGATGCTGATCGGCAATGTAGCTTTCGATGAAGGTGATCGAGACCAAACGCTGACCGGCGCGAACCGGCACGACTTCGTGCAGTGTGGTCGACGGGTAAATGATCGCGTCTCCCGGTCCGCCTTTGAACGAGATCGGGCGATCGCCGATGGTGATCGAAAGCTCGCCGCCTTCGTAAGTCGAGGGATCGGCGATGAATACGGTGCACGACAGGTCCGAGCGCAGGCGGCCATTGGCGAGTTGGATGATGGCGGCGTCCGCATGGGCGCCGTACTTCATACCGGGCTCATAGCGGCTGAGCAGCGGGGGGGCGACGCGCTTGGGCATCGCAAAGTCGACGAATTCGCGCGAGCGCGACAGGGCAACATTCACGATCTGCGCCGATTCGGCGTATTTCGGATCGGCGTAGTCGACCTGTTGATTGTTCTTGGTCAGATTCGCGGGGTTCGTGACCCGGCCGTCGACGAAACGCAATTCGCGGCTGAGGGCAACGAGGCGCGAGACTTCGGCCTCCGTCAGCACGTTCTTGATTTCCAGGAACATTGCGATGTGCCTTTCCTATTGGCCGCGCGGACGAGATTGTTCCGCGTAGTAGTCGCGTTGAGCAGCCAGCAATTCGCACACTAGGTCGCGTTCGGCGGTGCTCAGATACGGATTCCAAATGTCGAAAATCAATATCACACGCGCCTCGTCGCTGTCGTTCCTCGCTTCGTGCTCGATCGTGTCGTCGAAAATCCAAGCCCTGCCCCGGCGCCAATCGCGCGTTTCGTTGCCAACTCTAAACGAGCAACGGTCCGGCACGCGCACGCCCAAATGAACGATGAGGCGCGTGTTGGTGACGCCGGTGTGCGGCGGAATGCGGGCGCCGGGCTTCAGGTTCGAAAAGAACGCCGCCGGGGTATAGCCCGGTACATCGGCCAGCGGCATCGTCTCCAAGAGCGCGGCCGTTTGCGGACATTGTTTGCAATGGTCATTTATGCGCTTGCCGTCGTCCCAGAAGAAATAGGCGCTCCAATCCAGCGATTTGTTGAGTGGGGCGGTTTCGTTCAAGGGCACGCCGTCAGGATGATTGAGGTAAGGG
>JANOFM010000047.1:0-1791 GCA_031413635.1 Alphaproteobacteria bacterium
TCCACTTCGATGCTGCGCATTTTCGGGTTCATGGCGTGGAGAGTACCACCGGCTCACCGCGTCGCGAAGGGGGCACGCGTCACGCCCGCGCGCGGCCCACGCGAAAACCGAGATAGGCGAAAATCAAAAACACCGGCAACCCGCCGAAATGAAACCACCACGGGTTCTGGATCATCCACGCATTGAGAACGCCGCCTGCCGTGAGCGCCGCTCCCGTGACGGCGGCAAGTCGCGCCGTCGTGGCATGCGCGATCCGCGTGGTCACGAACCCGCCCGCGAACGAACCGATCGTCCAGCCAAGCGCCACCAACACGAGCGCCGACAGCGGCATCGACGCCGCAAACGCCCGCACCTGATCGGCGTCGAACACATCCAGGCCGGGCGGAAACGGATGGAGCAGCGAGTTCGTAAACTCGAAGGCCATCATCACCGCTGCCGCCACAACCACCCCGGCCATAACGGCTAATATTCTTCGCATCATGGCGCGAAGCTAACGCGGCTTCCGGCCGGCGCCAAACAGCCGTCGAAAACCTGCTTGCCCGGCGGCAACGAATGTTCTATTTTTGTTCCAGATCAATCGCGATGTCTGAGATGAGTTACACCGTCGATCCTGCGTCCAACCCACCGTTCCCGCTCTCGGCGCGCGTTCCGCAACATGTTACGGTTTCGTTGCGGATAAAACGGCTCAAATCAGCCGTTGTTACGCTGTTACGGTTTGGGGAGGGGGTCGACTTCCGCCTACTTCACCGCCTCGCGCAAAATCTCGGCGATCTTGTCCTCGCCTTCCGGGCTGTGGATCCAGCTTTCGGCGGCGGCCTGGCTGTCGAATTGCAGCGCCACGCGTTGCGCCTTCACCCGCTCGGGCACCGGCACGAACACCTCGAACGTGCCGGCAAAGCGCATGTCCTTGGTCGCCTCGGCATAGGCCGGGGGCAGACCCTTTCTCTTCTTCATAGCCATGGGGGCACATCCTTTTCGGCCCCGCCTATAGCCTGTCGCTTAGGCCCGGCGCAACTCGGCAAAGGAAATCAAGCGCTTACGGCTTTCGCACCACAAGGCGAGCCTGACGCAGCGAAAGCTCTGCCACAAGGTCAGCCGGCCCATGTCGTGAAGCTCGGGATGATCCTTCAACACCCGGCGCAGGCGGTAAAACGGTATCCGGCTCGACAAATGATGCACGTGATGTACGCCGATATTGCCGGTGATCCAGCGCAACACGGCCGGCAGATCGTAGTGCGACGAGCCCGCGAGCGCCGCGTCCTGCATGTTCCACTCCTGCCCCTCCACCCACACCGTGTCGTCGAACTGGTGCTGCACATAAAACAGCCAAACCCCGATCGACGACGCGAGCAAGATGATCGGCAGCTCGATCATCAAAAACGGTCCCACGCCGACCAGCCACATCATGAAGACGACGGCGAGCGCGATCGCCGCGTTGTTGGCCATCGTCGAAAACCAAGGCCGCCAGCCCACATTCATCATCCCGATCGGCAAACGGTTGGCGATCAAAAAAACGTAAGCGGGTCCAATCACGAACAGCACGATCGGGTGGCGATAGGCGCGATAACGCAAACGCTCCCACCACGGCTGGGCAAGATATTCGTTGACCGTCATCGTCTCGATATCGCCGATGCCGCGCCGTTCCAGATTGCCCGAGGTCGCGTGATGCATGTTGTGCGTGCGCCGCCACACCCCGAACGGCGTAAAGGTCAAGACGCCGCAAATCCGGCCCACCCAGTCATTGGCCAACCGGTGCCCGAAAAACGAGCCGTGCCCGCAATCGTGCAGGAT
>JANOFM010000048.1:0-18082 GCA_031413635.1 Alphaproteobacteria bacterium
ATCGCGAGCTCGGCCTGGAACGCGCCTTCCGCGACGTGCAGGCGGCCCGCTTCCACCCGCTGCAGGAAAAACCCCAACTCCGTTACACCGGCCGCGTCGCGCTCGGTTTCGACATCGACGGTTAGCACAAGGAAAGTTGCAAAGATGAAACTCCGTTTGACCGCAGTCGCACTGCTTTCCGCCGGCGCGCTCACCGCGCTTGCCATGACGCCGGAGCCGATGGCCGAGCAAAAATCGTTCGCCCCCGCCGACATCGTATGGGGCCCCGGTCCCGCCTCGCTGCCGGCGGGCGCCCAGGCCGCCGTTCTCTACGGCGATCCGACCAAAGAGGGCTTGTTCGCCATGAGGCTCAAGTTGCCGAAGGACTATCGCATCGCCCCGCACACGCACCCCAAGCCCGAAATCGTCACCGTCATCAGCGGAACATTTCGCATCGGCATGGGCGAGATCGCCGATCAAGGCAAGGCAAAACCCATGACCGCCGGCAGCTTCATCGCCCTACCGCCCGGCCACACGCACTACGCCGGCGCCGACGAAGACACTGTCGTTCAACTCAACAGCACCGGCCCGTGGAGCGTCACTTACATCAACCCGAAAGACGACCCGCGAGCGAAGACGCAATAACATCGCAACGGCGGCTGCTTCGCCGGATACGAACTCAAAGAGGAGAGTGAGATGACTGCACAACTCGAGCGTTCGATTTCAACGACACTGGCTTTGCTCGGCGCCGCGATCTTTGCAGCGTCCTGCGGCCCGAACGATGCGAAGCCCGAGCAGGCGCTGGCGGTCTTGGCGAGCGATCCCGCACTCAAATGGGGCCCGTGCCCGCCGTTGTTTCCGGCGGGATGTGAAATCGCCGTGCTGCACGGCGATCCGTCCAAAGCCAACGCCGACGTATTCTTGAGAGTTCCCTCGCACTACGAAATCCCCGCCCATTGGCACACATCGGCCGAGCGAATGGTCCTCGTCACCGGCGAACTGCAAGTGACCTACAAGGGACAACCGCCCTCGACGCTCTCTGTGGGAAACTATGCCTACGGACCCGCAAAGCTGGCGCACAAGGCCACGTGCTTGAGCGCCGGCGCCTGCACGCTGTTCATCGCCTTCGAAGCACCGGTCGATGCGCATACGTTTGACGGATCTTTCGAGTGATCTAAAAATCGCGCGGTCGCGTGATGCACGGCCGCGAACTTGCGACGGACATCCCCGGCGCTGGATTCGTCACGCTCGAAGGGCAGAACCATTTGCTTTTGGAACAAGAATCCGCCTGGCCGCGCTTTTTAGCCGAAGTGCGGGCGTCCTTGGCCACTTACCGATCAGAGCGGCGCGCCGGCCAACGCCAACCCTTCGAGATAGCGATCGAGCTGTTCGGCGCGCTTGAGATAATAGAGTTTGCGGCGGGCGAAACTGACGGACAGCGCCGGTTGCTCCGCGTGCGCCGCCGCAAAGGCTTGGCGCGCCTCCTGCGGCTTGCCGAGGAGAGCGAGCGCGACCGCCTTGTGCGCCAGCGTCCAGAATTGGCGGTTCGGGATCGCGGCCGCGTGGTCCGCCCATTCGACCGCGCGCCCGAAATCGCCGCGAAAGATGTGCGCGAGCGCGCCGTACGTATAGAAAGCCCAGCGTTGAGGGTCGTTCGTGCTGAGCGCGATCGCCTTCTCAAAACGCTCCACCGCCTCATCGCACTGTCCAAGATAGGTCAGCGAATCGGCAAGCCCGCAATGGGCCGCCGCAAACGATGGGTTCAGTTCGATTGCGATGCGATTGCCCTCGATCGCGCTTTCGTAATCGCCGCGCGCAAGCTGAACGCGCGCCTTGAGCGCGAAGAACACCGCGTTGCGCGGATCGCCGTCCAAGGCGCGGCTGGTGGCCGCTAGCGCTTCGTCGAACTGAGCCGCGGTCGGCTCGGTGTCCCAATAGACGGTGCCGAGCACGACGGCATAAGCCCACCACGCATGGGCCTCTCCGAAGCTTGGGTCTTGCTCGCGCGCCTTCTGCAGAAATTCCTGTGCCTTCAGATTGTCGGCGGCGCTGAATCTGAAGAGATGGCTCGTGCCGAGATGAAACCACTCCCAGGCGCGCAGATCTCGCGAGCCGACCGCGCTCGTGATCTTGCGGCGTTCCTCATACCCGATCTCAGGCTCGATGCGCGCGCTGACCGTCTGCGTGATGTCGTCCTGAATATCGAAAATGTCCTCCGATTGCCGGTCGTAGCGCTCGCTCCAGATGCAGTTGCCGCTGGTGGCGTCAATCAACTGCACGCTCACCCGCACGCGCTGGCCAAGGTGGCGCACGCTCCCTTCCACCACGTAGTGGGCGCCCGTCTCGCGCGCGATGTCCGCGATGCCGACGGCGGTGCCTATGAATTTCGCGGTCGCGTTGCGGGCAAGCACGGCGAGCCAACGATGCTTTGCGAGCGTGGCGATGATGTCCGCCGTCACGCCGTCGGAGAAGTAATCCTCCTTCGCATCGCCTGAGAGATTCGCGAACGGCATGACGGCAACCACGGGATGCTCGCGGGCGCTGCGTGGAGCCGGCGCGGTGTCGCCGCCTTGCTCGACCGCGCCGATAAAACGAAAGCCGTGTCCGTGCACGGTGCGAATGAGAGACTGCGCCTTGCCGTCGTCGCCTATCGCCTGGCGCGCGGACTTGATGCGGCTGGAAAGCGCGGAATCCGACACGACGCGGCCGCTCCAAATGGCGCCGTTGAGTTCGTCCTTCGAAACCACCCGTCCGGGGTTGGTGGCAAAATAGATAAGCAGTTCGAAGACTTGCGGTTCGACCGCAACGACCGCGCCTGCCCGGCGCAGCTCGCGCCGCTCGATGTCGAGTTCGCAATCGCCGAATTTGTGAATCATGACCCGAGCCGTCCGAAAACCCCGTTCATTGTCCAATCTAGGCCGAAAATCCCGACAATCTCCAACTCTTCTCCAGATCTCCTCCAAGCCTAGCGGGCGTCGGCGGTCTAAATCCCTCTCGCCCGCAGCAACATCGCTGGGGAAACGGATTTGGAGGATAAAATGGCCGATATCGCGGAAAACCAGGTTGGGCCGGACTACGCCGCCATCAAGTCGAAGCAGCAAGTCGCGTGGTCCGACGGCGATTACTCGATCGTCGGCGTGACGTTGCAGATCGTCGGCGAAAGCCTTTGCGAAGCGATGGACGTCCGGCCCGGGCAGCGCCTAATCGACGTTGCCGCCGGGAACGGCAATTGCTCGCTCGCCGCCGCGCGCCGATTCTGCGAGGTCACCTCCACCGATTACGTCCAAGACCTGCTGCGCCGCGGCCGTGCCCGTGCCGAAGCCGAGCATTTGTCGATCGAGTTCAAGCTCGCCGACGCCGAGGCGTTGCCGTTCGCCGACGCCGCCTTCGACGCAGTGACGTCCACATTCGGCGTCATGTTTGCACCCGACCAGGCCAAGGCCGCCGCCGAACTTTTGCGCGTGTGCCGCTCCGGCGGCAAGATCGGCCTCGCCAACTGGACGCCGGATAGCTTCATCGGCCAGCTGTTCAAGACCTTGGGCCGCTATGTTCCCCCGGCGCCTGGCCTGCAGTCGCCAGCCCTCTGGGGCACACGCGAGCGCCTCGACCAATTCTTCGCCGCCGCGGGAACGATCGCGATCGCCGAGCGGCATTTCGTTCTGCGTTATCGCTCGCCCCAACACTGGATCGACCTCTGGCGCACGATCTACGGTCCGCTGAAGAAAGCGTTCGATAGCCTCAATGCGGAAAGGCAGCAGGCACTGACGAACGATCTCGTCGCTCTGATCGCCTCGATGAACGTCGCTAAGGACGGCACGATGGTCGTCCCAAGCAAATACCTAGAGGTCGTCGTCACGAAGCGCTGACGATGGCCGCAACTTGCGTCAACAAAAGGAAATGCCAAGATGAAAATCCGTCTGACCGCTTTCGCACTTCTCTCCGCCAGCGCGCTCACCGCGCTCGCGATGACGCCGGAACCGATGGGCGAGCACAAATTGCTCGCGCCTGCGGACGTCAAATGGGGTCCGGGCCCCGCATCGCTGCCGCCCGGCGCCGAGGCCGCGATTCTCTACGGCGACCCGACCAAAGAGGGCTTGTTCGCGATGCGGCTCAGGTTCCCTAAGGGCTATCGCATCGCGCCGCACACGCACCCGAAACCCGAGATCGTCACCGTCATCAGCGGAACGTTTCGCTTAGGCATGGGCGATACGGCCGATCTGGGCAGGGCCAAGGCGCTCTCCACCGGCGGTTTCATCGCCATGTCGCCCGGCCAAGCGCATTACGCCGGTGCCGACGATGAGACGATCGTTCAGCTGAACAGCACCGGCCCCTGGGCCGTCACCTACGTCAACCCAAAGGACGACCCACGAAAGAAAACGCAATAACAGGCAGGGCGTGAGGTTGCCGCTAGTGCAGATTCCGATCGGCTTGATCCGCGCCGTTGCCGTTGGATGATGCGTTGCAAACCCGCCGGCTCTGACCCCTGAAAACTCGAGGCCGCACCATGCCCGACATCGCGATCGTTGAAGCCGTCGAACCCGAACAACGGGCGCAAGTCGCGGCGCTCTTGCGCGACTATCTGCTGTGGATGCGCCGGCGCTATGCCGAGCACGCCCAACTCATCGACACTTATTTCGACCACGGCGAATGGGAAAGCGAACTCGCCGACCTCGCCGGACACTACGGCGCGCCGGACGGGGCGATTCTTCTGGCGCTTGTCGACGGCGCCGCCGCGGGCTGCGTTATGCTGCGCGGCATTGGCGAGGATGCGTCCGAAATGAAGCGGCTTTTCGTGCGCCCCGCATTCCAAGACTTGGGTGTTGCGCACGCCCTCATACCGCGTCTGGCCGAACTCGCGTTCGCGCGCGGTTACAAAACGATGATGCTCGAAACCGGTCCGTGTCAGAACGAGGCGCACGCGCTCTATCGCGGCTTCGGCTTTCGACCGATCGCGCCATATCGCGCTGTCACCGGTTGGTTCAAGCACAAGATGCTGTTCTTCGCCGCCGCCACGGGCGACGTCGCGCGCCATCCGTCCCGCCGGCGCGAGCCGATCGCCGCATGAGTGACAAGGACGGCAATTCGCTAATCCCGCCTGCCTAGAACGCACACCGCCGGCACCGGCTTCAGGTCGATTTCCTCCGTGCGGATGCCGGCAAAGCCCTGCGCCGTCAGCAGCGCCGTTAAATTCGCGGCCATCGTCAACGCGTCGGCGCGTGTCGCATTCGCGTGGCGCGGTTGATAGGTCGTGGCGAACAGGCCGCCCGGTTTAAGCAACGCCTTCGCACGCGCGACAAACGCCGCCTGATCGACGAATTGTATGACGTTGATCGAAAACGCCTTATCGAACGGGCCCATGCTCGCGGGCACCGTCTCGATCGTGCCTTCGATCAGGCGCAAACGCCTCGCCCTCGCCGCAGCGCGGTTGCGCCTGCCCGCTTGCGCGATCATCAGCTGCGAGTGATCGACGCCCACGGCCTTCACGCTCGCGCGCGACAAGCACAATTCGAGCGCCACGCCCGGTCCGCACCCAACTTCGAGCACGAGCTCGCCGCTCATCGGATCGATCAGATCGACCGTCCACCGGTTGCGCACCAAATTCGACCCGCGCCCCGCCAAGATCGCCCCCGCGACCCGCCCCAGCAAACCGCGCGGGTGGCGGAACTGCGAGACGATGGCTTTGCGCAAGCTCATTTGCTCTAAGCTCCCGTCTTGGCGCGCTCGTCGAGCCGCGCCGCGAGCCGCATCAGCACCGCCGTCGCGCGCTCCATTTCCTGCGTGTCGAACTCCCACGCGATCTCCTCCACGACCGGCGCTTCGCGCGCCCGCATCTTGGCGAAGATGCGCTTGCCCTTCTCCGTCAGCGCGATCAGCGACGAGCGCCGATGCGCCGGATTTTCCTTGACCACCGCAAGCCCCGCCTCGACGAGCGCGTCGGCAAGCAACTGAATGTGCTGGCGCGTGACGCCTTTCAGGCGCGCGATCCGCGGCACCGTCGTCGGCCCCGCCTGCGACAGCGTCTCCATCACCGCGCGCATCGCCGTCGTGACCTCGAGATCGCCGTGCAGTTCGTCGCCGAACGCTTTCAGCCGGTTGAACACCGCGCGCACCGCGCCCGTCAGCGCCACCATCTTTTCGCTCTTCGACATCATCGCCCCTTCGCCATCCTGACCGCGCGCCGCCTGAGCCCGATGAACGGCAGAATCAAGAGCCAAAGCAAGTTGCGGCTGCGCGAATCCTGCGCGTCGCTCAAACCCGTCTCCTGCACCGCCAATTCGGACGCCGGCTTGCGCCGATAGGTGCCCAGCACCCGATCCCAAATCGTCAACACCGCGCCGTAGTTGCTGTCGGTCTCCGGTTGATACGACGAATGATGCACCCGGTGCACGTCCGGGGTGACAATAAAAAGACGCAACGGCCGGTCGATCCACCATGGCAAACGCACATTGGCATGACTGAACACCGTGACGCTTGCATCCATCAACTCATAGATCAGCAACGCCAGCGGCGGCACGCCGATGGCAACGATGCCGGCCAGCGTCACCGGCGTCGAAAACACGAACTCGAGCGGATGGATGCGCACCGTCGTCGACACGTCGAGCTTCGTATCAACGTGATGCACACGGTGAATGGCCCACAGAAACGGCACCTTGTGATTGAGGATATGCATCGCCCACGACAGAAACGCCCTCCCCAAAAACCCGATCGCAAACGCCGCCATCGGATCGAGCGCGACCATGTTCAAGACGCCGATCCGGTTCGCCGTCGCATAATCCGCAAGCGCGATCCCGCCCACCGGGATCGCGCTGATGACGACGACATTCAGCGCCGTCAGAGCCCAGTTCGCGGGCCAGCGCCACAGCCGCTCCGCCGGCGCCCCGTCCCGCGGCGACATCGTCTCCAACAACGCGAAAACCAAGAACACCCCGAAAAACGCCGCATACTGCAACGGCTCGAACTGCGCGCGGATGAAGGATTCAATGGTTTCTTGCGTCATCGCACAACCTCATATGACAATTATGTTGTCAACATATCGTATATGACAATATAATTGTCAAGTGACCGGCGGTCTTTGCGTCCCTCGGACTTGCCCTTCTCACGCCATTGTGTCTGCATGTCACCATAAAGACGCACGGGAATCGCCACCCATGAACATCGTCGCCGTCATCGGCATCCTCGTCACGCTCGTCACCGCGATCCCCGTGCTCGTTCAGTTGCGCCGCCAGCCGCGCGGACTGTTTGTTCTGTTCTTCGCCGAAATGTGGGAACGCTTTTCCTATTACGGCATGCGCGGCTTGCTGATCTTTTATCTGACGCAGCACTTTCTCCACGACGACAAGTTCGCCAACGGCATCTACGGCGCCTACACCGCGCTCGTTTATGTGCTGCCGGTGATCGGCGGCTTTCTGGCCGACCATTATCTGGGCACGCGCAAGGCGGTGGCCTTCGGCGCCCTGTTGCTCGTCGCCGGCCACACGACGATGGCAATCGAAGGCCCGCCCGCCACGCAAGTGCTGACCTATCAAGCGGCCGAATACGATTTCCAAGTCGACGGCCGCGGCCCCTCGCGCAAGGTCAGTCTTAAGGTCGGCGATGCGTCCTACGGCTTCGGCGCCACGCCCGACGGCGGTCTGGAAATCAAGGACCTGCCCGCGGGCGCCGCCTTGCCCGCGATCCTGCCCAAGGGCTCGTTCGAATTGTCGGTCAAGGACCGCGATCCGTTTTTCGAGGGCATCTTCTATTTCGCGCTCTCGCTCATCATCATGGGCGTCGGATTCCTGAAGCCCAACATCTCGTCGTTGGTGGGCCAGCTTTACCCGCAATCCGACCCGCGCCGCGACTCGGGTTTCACGCTGTTCTATTACGGCATCAATCTGGGTTCGTTTTGGGCCGGTATCATTTGCGGCTGGTTGGGCCAGACCGTCGGCTGGTGGGCGGGCTTCGGCTTGGCCGGCATCGGCATGGCGGTAGGCTATGTCGTGTTCGTCTTGGGCAAGTCGCATTTGGAAGGTCACGGCGAGCCACCCCATCCCGAACGCCTCGCCAGGCCGCTCGTCGGGCCCATCACGCAGGAATGGCTGCTCTACGCCGCCGCCATCGCCGGACTCGTGTTGGTGTGGTTCTTCGTCCAGCGCTTCGAACTCATCGGCTACGCCCTTCTCGTCGCCTCGATCGGCGTGCTCAGCTATCTCGGCTATTACATGGCGACCGAGTGCACGCGCGCCGAAGCCGGGCGCATGATGCTGGCGCTGGCCCTGATCGCGACCTCGGTCGCCTTCTGGACCTTGTTCAACCAAGCAGGTTCTTCGCTCAACCAATTCGCCGAGCGCAACACCGTACTCGACATCATGGGCGTGGGATTGACCCCGGCGCAGACCGGCTCGATCAATTCGGGCTTTATCCTATTGCTCGCGCCCGCCTTCGCGGCACTCTGGGCCTTCCTCGAACCGCGCCGCCTCGACCCCAACGCGCCGGCCAAATTCGGGCTGGCGCTGTTGCAGATCAGCGCCGGCTTCTTCGTCCTCGTCTGGGGCGCTCAGAATTTCGCCGGCGAGGATTTCCGCGTGCCGATGATCTTCCTCGTCCTCGCCTATCTGCTGCACACCTCGGGCGAGCTGTGCCTCTCGCCGGTCGGCCTGTCGCAGATGACCAAACGGTCCCCGCCGGCGACGGTGGCCACCATCATGGCGACCTGGTTCCTGGCCTCCGGCTGGGCAGGCTATCTCGCCGCCCTGATCGCGCGCCTGACCGCGGCCAAAACGGTCGCCGGCCAAGTCCTCGACCCCGGCGCCGCATTGCAGACTTACATTTCGGTGTTCACCTCGGTCGCCGTCTGGGGCACGGTCATCGGCGTCGTGCTCCTGGTCGCCAGCCCCTTCCTCGGCCGCCTTGACAAACCGGCCGAGCACCGCGACCGCGCCCCCAAACCTGTTCCCGGGGAATAGCGCCACTTTCCCCCTAAGGCGAAATTTCACGGCGTTACTCGCCCTTTGACTTTGTGGGAACACTGTGTCCGGGAAACGACATTATGCCCTCCGGACGCGCGTCCCGAGGGTGTACTCTACCCGTGGGGCATGACCGGCTGACGTCCACGACAACCGAGGGCGGGAAAGCGGTTTTATTGGGGGACACAATGAAAACGAAAACTCTACTGCTTGGCGCCGTTGCGTCTATCGCTCTTGCCGGCTCGGCGAATGCCGGTCACTTTAACGGTTGGTACATCGGCATCGAAGGCGGCGCGAATTGGATCGACGACGTCGATTCCGTTCAAACCTTTAATCCGGATGCGCCGGGCCCCGACATCGTAAGCCCGATCATCACCACGTCGTTCGATTCCGGTTGGGCGGTTCTTGCGACCATGGGTTATGGCTTCGCCAATCATTGGCGGCTGGAAGGCGAATTCGGATATCGCGACAACGAAACCACGTCGAGCACCCCTGGCGAGGTGTCGGAATGGTCTCTCATGTTGAACGCGCTCTATGACATCGACCTTTCCCCGTCGGTTTCACTGACGCTCGGTGCCGGCGTCGGCTACGACCACGCGACACTCGATATCGGCGGCGGTCTGGACGACTCCGACGGCAACTTCGCCTATCAGGGCATTGCGGGATTAAGCTTTGCCGTCGGCCCTCGCACCGATCTGACGCTGACCTATCGCTATCTGAATGTTCAGGAGCCGCAGTTCGAGTATATAATTCTGCCTCCGGGCGGGGGAATCCTGAGCATCGATTTGGACGACGTCACCAAGCACGCACTGACGATCGGGCTGCGTTACGACCTGTCGCCGGATGAAGTAGAGGCACCGCCGCCACCTCCGCCTCCGCCGCCGCCGCCGCCGCCACTGGCGCCGCCGGCGAATTTCGTCATCTTCTTCGGTTTTGGCAAATGCAACATCACAGCTGAAGCCGATGCGGTATTGAGCGAAGCAGCTGCGGCGGCAAAGTCGCGTGGTTCGGCCTCGGTCAGCATCGTCGGCCACACTGACTCGGTCGGATCGGACGCCGCCAACCAACAGCTCTCCGAATGCAGAGCGAATTCGGCGAAGTCCAATCTTGTCGGCAAGGGCGTATCGGAAGGTGCGATTTCTATGTCCGGCAAGGGCGAATCGGAACTCATGGTTCAGACCGGCGACGATGTAAAGGAGCCGCAGAACCGCCGCGCAACGGTCAATCTGCAATAGACCGTTCTGGGCATTACGAACGAGGGGCGGAGCGAAAGCTCCGCCCTTTTTGTGTGTGCGACGCATTTGGTCGTGATCGAACGGAACCAAGCATCCGCTACGAACCGCGCTAACTGCGCCTGAGTTTGCGAACCGCGTCCGACGTCAGCGGTTGACCCGAAAGATCTGTCAGCTGCGATATGCCCGCGCCGCCGAACTGGCGCTGATGCAACACGCCGACCGCGATGCCGTGGAAGAAGACGCGCCGCCCCTCTTGGCCCGCCTTGGACTTGGGGGCGAGATAGAGCGGCACCATGCTTTTCGCATCGCCGCCCGCCCCGCGCGCGACGGCGACCACCGCCACCGTCGGCGCATAGAATGTTGCGTTGAACAGCTTCACCGGCGAACACGCGCCTTGGCCGTGCGTCATCTCGCACACCCGTTCCTCGCCGTATCGCGGCGCCGAACTCGTGTGGATGGCGATCGCGTTGGCGACGATTGCGCCGCATTGGGCGTCGTCGAAGGCGCGCCGGCAATCCTGCGTCGTCGCCAGCACCAGGGCAAAATCGCCGTCGCGATGAACGAAGACGCCGACGGCGATCGACACGACCGCAAGTCCCAACACCACCACGAACGCGGTAACGCCGTAGCTCCTGGTCTCACGCTTGTTATAGAAAAGTCGCTTTCGCATGAATCGCGCGTCGTGTTCGAGAACCCGACGCCAAGGTCTCACGCTCGGAATTAAGGCCGGGCTAAACCTAAAATTTTACGTGTCCCCGCGATCGACGCCAATTCAAGTCACTCATGGTTGAGGATGCGTTGACATTGCGTATTTCTCGCTTTTCATCGCAAGAACCGTCACGCTCGCGCCTGCCGCGGCGCCGAGATCGACATGACCGCGCGCCGGCGGCAAATGGATCGTTGCCGTCGTACCCGCGCCCAGCACGCTCTTGAAGTCGAGCCGGCTTCCGTGCAATTCCGTCAACCGCTTGGCGATCGCGAGCCCCAATCCGGTACCCTCGAATTTGCGCGACAAGCGCCCGTCGGCCTGCAGGAACGCTTCGCCCACGCGCCCTATGTCGTCCGCACTCATGCCGATGCCCGTATCGCGAACGATGATGTCGACGCCGCCGTCCACGCCCAGTTCGGCGATGAGATCGACATTTCCACCCGCGTTCGAGAACTTCACGGCGTTCGACGCAAGATTGAGCACGACCTGCAGCATCGATCGGCGGTCGACGAGTATATCGGGCAAATGTTCCGTCACGCGCTTTCGAACGACAACGCCGGTCTCTTCCGCCCGCGACCGCACCATGCGATAGGCGGATTCGATCAGCTCCGCCGCCGCCACCGGCTCCTCGTCGAGCGTGAGCTTGCCGGATTCGATGCGCGAAATATCGAGAATGTCGTTGATGACGCTGAGCAGATGCCTGCCGGCGGCTTGGATGTCCGAGGCATATTCGATGCGACGCGCAACGCTCAAGTCCTCATCGGCGGTTGTCAAAATCTCCGAGAAGCCGATAATGGCGTTGAGCGGCGTTCGCAGTTCGTGGCTCATGTTCGCAACAAAGCTCGACTTGGCTTGGTTGGCCGTCTCCGCCTTGATTTTCGACTCGAGCAGCTCGGTGCGTGCCGCTTTCTCATGGGTGACGTCCCGCGTCGAGCCGACCATTCTTACCGGCCGCCCCGCGGCGTCGAGCCTGACTTCTCCTAATTGATGGACGACGCGCTCTTCGCCGTTCGGCCAGACGACGCGATGGTCCATGTCGCACGGCGCGCCGGCTTCAATCGCGGCACGCATGATGTCTTCGAGTCTTTTGCGATCGTCTCTGTGAACGCACGCAAGGAAATTTTCCGTCGTCGGCTTTGACCCGCCAACCTCCCACCCGAGAATACGGTGACACTGCTCCGACCAAGTCAATTCGCCCGTCGCGAGGTCCCATTCCCAACTGCCGACGCCGGCGATGCGCTGGGCTTGCTCCAACAGCTCGCGCACCCGCTGCGAGGACTGCTCCATCCGCACCCGTTCGGACACGTCGCGCGTCACCGCGATCATCTCGCGAACCTTGCCGGCTTGCGCCGGGTCGAACAGCGGCGCTGCATTTTGTTCCATCCAGCGCCGCGTGCCGTCGAGAGAAATGATCTCGAATTGCAGTTGCGTCGTCGCACCGCCAAATACGCGCTCGACCGTTTCGACGAATGCCGCGTGGTAGCGGGCATCGATCACCTCAAGCAACGAACGGTCACGAAGATCGTCGATCGATGCCACGCCCAGCATCCGCAGACCCGCCGTGTTCATCTCTTTGAGCCTGCAGTTGGCATCCAAGACCTTCACGCATTCCGGCTCGGATTCCAGAATTGTCCGCAGCCGCGCTTCGCTCGATTTCGCCGCCAGTTCGGCCTGTTTACGCGCCGTGACATCGACGCCCGAGCCGATCACCCGCACCACGCGCCCGTTGCGATCTTTGAGCGGCGCGAAAATTGCGTCGATCGTGATGTACTCGTCCTCACCCACGCGCACGACATAGTCGCCGCGCACCACCTCGCCCCCCGCCGCGCGCGCGATAGCTTCGCGCGCTTGGGCTTGCGTTTCGGCTGAATAAGACCAGAAGGCAGTGTCCCATAATGGCCTCCCGATGAGGTCGTCCCGGCCAAACCCCCGAGGTCCGGCACAGGCCTGATTGACATCGCCGACGACCCCATTCGTCTCGAACATGCCCACGAAGACAAAGAGATTGTCCAAGACGCCGCGCAGCGTCCGTCGTTGCTGGTCGGCCTCGTCCTCCAAGCGCACGAAGTCCGTCACGTCCTGGCAAATGCCCACCATCCGGACCGGTGCGCCGCCTTCGCGTTCCACTTCGCCCTGCGCGTTGATCGTTCTGACGTCGCCATCGGGCCGCACGATGCGATGCCGGATCTGATAGGCCGCGCCCTCGAACACCGCGCGTCGAATCGTTCCGACAAGCCGCTCGCGATCGTCGGGATGAATGAATTGAATATAGGTCTCGAAATTCGGTGCGGTCTGCTGCTCGAGACCGAAGATGCGGAAAACCTGCTCCGACCAAAAAAGTCCGTTCGTCCTGATGTCCCAGCGCCAGCTCCCCATATTCCCCATACGTTGGGTCTCGGCGAGGTCCGATCTGCTGGCGGCAAGATCGGCATGCGCCCGTCCCGCGCGCCGCCGAAGCCGCACGGCGTAGGCCGAGATCGCCAGACAGAGAGCCACCACAGCCGTCAGCGCCACGAATACAAACGTGTGCGAAAGTTCCCCCAACGATCCAGTCCTCTCTGCCCGCGCGGCGGCGCGCGAAGTTCCCGCGGCGCCTGCAACAATACGCAAAGAGCTTTGAGAATTTGTAACCGGGAGATTAATCCGTGGCCGGACGATCGCCCTCCGCAACGCTTCAAATCCCGCCGATTTGCGCCGGACGAACCGCTCGTAAACCTCGCGTTAATCGGCAGCTTAATGTTCTGCCGTCGGCCGCAATTCAATTGCCGGGCTGCCCTGACCTAACGACCTACGGCTCCGATGTCGCCGGCGCAGGAAATGCGCTCGGCGGCATCCATCTTGGCGGCCCAATCGGCGCCAAACTTGACCTTCGCCAGCGAAACCACATTGAGGCAATACGTCTCCGACCGCGCCGATCTCGGCGCTGCAATCGCTTGCGCCGCGACATCGCTGGCGGTCGCAATGGGCTCCGGCGCGGGCACCTCGCGCGGAATCCATTGACTCTCCCATGCCTGCTGCACTTGGGGCCCGCACGTCTTGTCGCGCGGATCGAGCCTGAATTTCCATTGCGCGCCGTACTTCGCCTTTGCCAACGCGATGAACGCGTCGCAGTGCGATGGCGAAACCGCCACTTGCGTCACGCTCGGCCAACGCGCCACCACGCGCTCGACTTGCGCGAAGACGACATAGAGCAATGCGAGGATCGCAACAGCCCCCGCCCCCCAAATAATGGCGGGTCTGATCGGGCTTGCGCCCTTGCTGCTGTCCGCAACTTGGACCGTCATTACTTCGCTCCGTGTGCGTGCCAGAATATAGGCCCGCATGGTTGAAAAAAAAACGCCCCAAATAACGATTTGCGAACCCGCGCGCTCCCCCGCCGGTTGCGTTAGACTCCGGCGCGAGAGCACGCAGGCTCGGGCACGCCCGCCGTTTTCATCGCGCTATGCCTTCGGCAGCGTGCCGATTTGCCCCGCCACAAGGCGGTCGGCGACGCGCTTCGGCAGTGCATTCAAAAGAAAGTTCTGGAACGGATCGGGGGTCACGACGTAACGCACCTTCGGCCGCACCGTCGTCAGCGCGTGCATGATCTTTCGTCCCAAATATTCGGGTTTGAGCCCGCGCTTGCCCGACGCCGCCGCATAGGCGCGCAACGTCTCAAGCGCCGCCGCGAACGCCGTCTTGGCATACGGCGTGACGTCGATTTGCTCGCCCTTCTCCCAAATCGCCGTGGCCACCGCGCCCGGTGCAACGGCGATCACGTCGATCCCAAACAGCATCAGCTCGCGCCGCAAGCCTTCGGTCATGCCCTCAAGGCCGAACTTCGACACGTTGTAGGGGACAATAAACGGAATGGCGTTTCGTCCGCCGACGGACGTTATATTGACGATGCGCCCGGGTGGCCCGCTCAAACTGCCGTCGACGCCGAGCAACGGCGCGAACGCCTGCGTCGTGATCACGACCCCGGTCAGGTTCACCTCCAACTGCTTGCGAAATTCGTCGATCGGCATATGGAGCAACGGCCCCACGACCGAGATGCCGGCATTGTTCACAAGCCCGAACAGCTTCCGCCCGCCAAGCCCGGCGCGCACGGTCGCGATCGACGCTTTCACGGCTTTCTCGTCGGTGACGTCGAACATCAAAGGCACGAAGTTCGCGCCAAGCTCGCCCTGAAGCCGCTTGGCGTCCGCCTCCTTGCGCACGCTGCCGAAAACCTTGAACCCGGCCTTCGTCAAAACCATCGAAGCGCCCCAACCGATGCCGGTGGACACGCCGGTGACGACGACGGTTCTTTGTTGCTCGGCCATGAATGTCTCCCGATGTTCGACGCTCTATAGCGCATCGAGAGCAAAGCGCGAACTCCCTCTGACTTACTCCAAAATCTCCGTCGCACTGATCTCGATGCCGAATCCCGCCAGCGCCACATAGGCTTGCGGCTGTGTCACCAGATTCCTGATCGACACCACGTTCAGATCGCGCAGGATTTGCGCGCCCAAGCCGATCTCGCGCCACTGCCGTTGGCGCTTCACCTCCGACTTCACCGCTTCCGCGTCCGCCATCGGCAGCACCGGTACGCCGGCCGCCCCATCGCGCAAGTAAACGAGAACGCCCCGCCCCTCGGCCGCAAACCGCGCCAACGCCGCATTGATCAACTTCGCGCCGCCGAAAATATCGCCCACCACATGCGCCCGGTGCAGCCGCGCCAGCACATCCCGCCCGTCGCCGATCGACCCGAACGTAAAGGCGAAATGATGCACGCTGTCGAACGGCGTCACATAAGTGTGGCCCGTCAATTCGCCGATGCTCGTCTCCACCGGAAACGTCGCAATGCGCGTAACCAGCTTCTCGCGCTCCTGGCGATAGGCGATCAGATCGGCGACCGATATGCGTTTGATATTGTGGCGATGCGCGAACGCAGAGATGGCGGGCCCGCGCATCACGGTCCCGTCGTCGTTCGTCAATTCGGCGAGCGCCCCCACCAGTGGCAGCTTCGCCAAGCGGCACAAATCGATGCACGCTTCCGTGTGCCCGGTGCGCATCAACACGCCGCCCTCTTTCGCGATCAGCGGAAACACATGCCCCGGCCGCACGAAGTCGCCGGCGCCTGAGTTACCGTTCGAAAGCGCCCGCACGGTGTTCGTGCGCTCCTCGGCCGAAATTCCGGTCGTAAGCCCGTGCTTCACGTCGCACGAAACGGTGAACGCGGTACCCAGCGGCGCATCGTTGACCGCCACCATCGGATCGAGCCTGAGCCGGCGCGCCGCGTCGCCGTTCAACGCCGCGCACACAATTCCCGACGTGTGGCGAATGATGAACGCCATCTTCTCCGGCGTGCACCTCGACGCCGCGATGATGATGTCGCCCTCGTTCTCGCGGTCGTCATCGTCGGTGACGACCACCATCTCGCCCCGCGCGAACGCCTCGATCGCTTCGGGCACCGTCGCCGCGCGTATGGGTTCGCCGTTCCTCGGCCCGAACGGCGGCATGAAATCGTTCGGCGTGACGACACCGTTCGTCTCGCGAAAAATCACCTCCGCCGTCTCGCGCGACAGCCAGGCGGTCTCGCTGTTGCACAGCTGCGTGACGGCGCTCGGCGAAAGCCCCGTGCGCCGCGCGAATTCCACGCGCGAAATATTTTGGGCATTCAGCCACTCGGTCAGTTTCATGCAACCAATGATGAGCGGCGCGTCCAGGAGTGGCAATGCGCCCACACGTCTTTATTTACCTGCGAATTCACTGGCGCCGCAGCCTGACGCAACGGATCGGGCAGCCCCCATCCGCGCCGTTCACGCCCACCGAACGCGTTCCAACCGCCTTAGACTCCAATCTCCGTCGTTGATTCGTTCGCAAGGAGCCCGCCATGGCGTTTTCTCATCGCGCACTCGCGCTAGCCGCCTCGCTCGTCCTCGCCGCCTGTGCGGGGCCCGAGCGTCCGGAAAGTCTGTCCTACCTGCCGCCGGCCGCCATGGAGCCAGACGCGGCCTGGGAATATCTCGCCGACCTGCCCTGGCCGCAAAATGGTCAGCATACGTACAAATCCTACGACGAGGCGCGCCGCATCTTCTGGCGCAAGATGTATCCGCGGGGCGGCACCGAACTCTATTGCGGCGTCGACTTCGACGCGGCGCGGCGGACCGCGGACAACCTCGCCATGTCGGTGGAACATACGTTTCCCGCCGACGCCATCGCCGAAACCGAACCCGGCTGCACCGATCGCAGCTGCGCCGCCCCGCGCGTTCAGCGCGCCATGGCCGACTTGCAGAACCTGTGGCCGGCGCTCGGCCGCGTCAATTCGAGCCGCAGCCGTTTGCGCTACGGCGTAATCTCGGGCGAAGACTCGCGCCGCTTCACCGAATTCTGCCCCGACTTCGAACGCACCATGGGCGCGAAAGCCATCGTCGAACCGCGCGACGAGGTGAAAGGCGACATCGCCCGCTCGCTCGTCTACATGCACTTCGTTTACGGCCTGGCGCTGGAAGACGCGGTCGCCGACAAGGGAATCCTACTCGGCTGGATGCAAACCGACCCGCCCGACGCGGAAGAAATGCGCCGTAACGCATTGATCGATCAACTCCAAGGCACGCCCAACCCGCTGCTGATGGAAGCGTTCATGGGATTGTGAACGCCAGTGTCTTGAAAGAGACACTGCTTCGCATAATGGAGCGACGCGTTTGTTTCGACTCTACCGCGCTCGTCTCATTCTTAGACTCGTTAATTGATTCGCAAGCATGTGGTGCGAAGACATTAACCCCGCATTTACGCTCAAGGGCAACGAGCAACGATGCGAATTTGAGGAGAAGCGCATGAAAACAAAACTAGCATTACTCGCCACATCCGCGCTCGCCGCCTTGGCGATCGCCACCCCAGCTTCTGCCGCCGGCAGCGGCTGGTACCTAAGCCTGACGGGCGGTGCCAACTGGTTGAACGACAACGACTTTACGACGGCCTCCGCACCCGACACGTTCTTGTTCAACAGCGAAAGCGAAACCGGTTACGTCATCGGCGGCGCCGTCGGCTTGAGCTTGAACAACGTGATGCAGGGCTTACGCGTCGAAGCCGAAGTCGCCTACCGCCAAAACCAGATGGACGGCATCTGGTTCAGCGATACCGTGGTGACCAGTCCGACGGGCGACGCAGCAGGCACACTCGACTTCGACCACGCAACACTCTCGGTCATGGCGAACGTCTGGTACGATATCGACGTCGGCGGCGTGAAG
>JANOFM010000049.1:0-7093 GCA_031413635.1 Alphaproteobacteria bacterium
GGCCTGATGGCCGCCGAAGTGTTGAGCGCCGCGGGGTTCGGCGTCACCGTCTACGACCGCATGCCCTCCGTCGCGCGCAAGTTCCTGATCGCCGGACGTGGCGGGCTCAATCTCACGCATTCCGAGCCCATGGATCGCTTCCGTGCCCGTTACGGCGCAGCCGCCGCGCGCCTCGCGCCGCTGATCGATGCATTCCCGCCGCAAGCCTTGATCGCCTGGGCCGACGGCCTCGGCCAGCCTACCTTCGTCGGCTCCAGCGGTCGCGTGTTTCCAAAATCGCTCAAAGCGTCCCCGCTGCTCCGCGCCTGGCTCGCACGGCTCAAGCAACAAGGCGTGTCGATCAACACGCGCCACGACTGGCGCGGCTGGAATGACAGCGGCGAACTCGTCATCGCTCACGGCGGCACAACCACCTGCGTCGGAGCAGACGCCACGATCCTCGCCCTCGGCGGCGCCAGCTGGCCGCGCCTCGGTTCGAACGGCGCCTGGGTCGACATCTTGACCAAACGCGGTGTCGCCATCACGCCGCTGCGCCCCGCCAATAGCGGCTTCACCGTTGCTTGGAGCGAATCTTTCCGCTCCCGCTTCGAAGGCACGCCGCTCAAGTCCATCGCGCTCGCGTTCAAAGACACGACAGTACGCGGCGAAGCGATGATCACACGCTACGGCGTCGAAGGCGGAGCAATCTACGCGCTGTCGTCCGCTTTGCGCGAAGCGATCGCGGGGCAGGGCAGCGCGTCGCTCCTCATCGACCTGCGCCCGGAAATTCAGCATGCCGACCTCGCGGCCAAACTCGATCGCCCGCGCGGCGGCGACACGCAGTCTAATTTTTTGCGCAAGACGATGAATCTCGCCCCCATCGCCATCAACCTACTGCGAGAGGCCTATGGCGCTGCGCTCGCCACGGACGCGCAAACTCTCGCGCAGCAAATCAAATCCGTCCCCCTCGCTCTGACCGGAACCCAAGGCCTCGATCGCGCCATCTCGACCGCGGGCGGCATCACCTTCGAAGCCCTCAATGACGACCTCATGCTGCGCGCCATGCCGAACGTCTACGCCGTGGGCGAAATGCTCGACTGGGAAGCGCCGACGGGCGGCTATCTGCTGCAGGCGACCTTTGCCACAGCGGTCATCGCCGCCCGTGCCGTTGTGCGGAGGTTTGGGGACAACACGCGTCGCGTGCTATCGTGAATCGACTTGCCATGACTCGCGCCAGATGGAGACTTGCTTGAGCTTCCACCGCCGTTCGTTGCTTGCGCTGTGTCTTGTATTGCTGGCCTATCCGGCCGCGGCAGCGGAACCTTCCGTGACGCTCGTCGAAAAATTTCACGATGCGCTGCTCGCCGCGATGAAGCAGGGCGCGACGTTGGGCGCCGTGGGACGCTACAAAAAGCTCGAACCCGAAATCGATGCCGCCTTCGATCTGCCCGCGATGACGAAGTTCGCCGTCGGCCCCGCTTGGACGAAGATGAGCGACGACGAACGCAAGTCCTTGATCGCGGCCTTTCGGCGCATGACCATCGCGAGCTACGCTCACAACTTCGACAGTTTCAAGGGTCAAGAATTCGTCGTCGATCCGAAGGTGGAGGTCCGCGGACCCGACCGCCTGATCAAAAGCCAAGTCGTCCCCGAGGGCGAAAAGCCGGTGAACCTCACCTACCGCTTGCGCGAAACGGGCGGCGCCTGGAAGGTGATCGACGTGATCTATGAATTCGTCAGTCAGTTGGCGACGCGCCGCTCCGACTTCGCCTCGACCGTGGCCAGCGGCGGCGCCCCGGCGCTGGTCAAGAAACTCGACGAGATCAGCGACAAGCTTATGACGACGAAACGTTCGGCCTCGTAAGCTGCAGCAACGGCGGCAACACGACCAGCACGACGAACAAAATCCACCCGAGCGAAATCATCAGCAACGCCCCCATGCTCGACGTGCCGGGATGGCTTGAAAACCACAGCGCGCCGAAGCCCGCCGCCGTCGCCCCCGCACTGAACATCACCGCCCGTGTCAACGGCGCCTCCAACAAAGCGCGATTGCCGTTGCGCCACGCCATCACGAAATAGATGTCGAACGCGACGCCAATGCCAAACAGCAGCGGCAGCGCAATGATGTTCGCGTAATTCAATTTCATCCCGATCACGACGCACGTCGCCAGCGTCAGCGCCCCCGCCAACACCAGCGGCACCAGCGCCACCATCACATCGCCAAGCCGCCCCAGCGCGAGCGCGAGCAAGATCGCAATCGCCGCCAACGAGTAGATCCCGGCCTCTTCGAAAGCACCCGTGATCGTGCGTCCCGATTCCTCAAGCGACAACGGCACACCCACCGCTTGAGGCGCCACGCCCGACACAGCGGCGAGAAATCGCGACAGCATCGCATTGTCGGTCGGATCGCCCTTCGGATAAATGCGCACCCGCATTTCGCCCGAAGGCGCGATGAAGTCGCGCGCGATGTCTTTGGGCAGCGTGTCGAGCGTGACGGATTCCGCCGTCAACAAACCGCGCACATTGCTGAGAAGCGTCGGCAGGCCATCGATCACCAGCCTCGTCGCGGTGGTCCTTTCGTACGGCTGGCGCGCCGCGAGCGAGCTAATTTCGTCCGCGAGCCGACGCGCAAGTTGCGCGGTGTCGCCATCGGCGCCCGCCGCCGCCTCGCGCAAAGCACGCGCCGTCGCATAAAGGCTCGTGGCGGTTTCGGCGTTGCTGGGCGCTGGTTTTGTTTCGCTCGGATTCAACGATAGATCAAGCACAAAAGCCGCATCTGCGATCAGCGCTAGCTTCTCCTCCTGATCTCGCGGGATGAAATCGTCGATCGTGATGACCTTCGCGACCTCCGGCAAGGCGCGCAGCCGCGCCGCAAGCGAGTTTGCCGCCTCGCGCGTCGGTACAAGTGCGTCCATTGCGTTCGGCGAGCGGTCGGGATCGCGCGCCAGGTCGAGCAACGTCGAAATCGACTCCACCTCGCGCGAACGCAGATTGAGCAAATTGAAATCGAACGAAAGCCCCGGCAGCAGCGCGACGGCGCCCGCGCCCAACACCGCCGCAAATCCCGCGACCGCGCCCGGAGAGCGCAGCAACAACTTGTCTACCGGCGCCATCCAGGCGAAACCCACTTCCGCGCCTTCCTGCGCCGGCGCGAGCAACTTGATCAAGGCCGGCAGCAACGTCAGCGTAGCGAAGAACGTGAGCAGCATGCCCGTGCCCGCGATCAGGCCCAACTCCGCAACTCCGCGATAACTCGTCGGCAGAAATCCCAAGAAGCCAGCGGTGATCGCCAACGCCGCCAGTGTCAGCGACGGCCCGATCCCGCCCGCCGCCGCAACGATGGCGCGGTCAAGGTCGAGACCCGCATGCCGTTCCGCTCGATAGCGGACGCCGAACTGAATCCCGAAATCGACGCCGAGCCCGACAAACAGCGCCACGAACGCGACCGAAATAATGTTGAACGCTCCTACAAAGAAAAGGCCGAGTGCGGTCGTGACCAAAAGACCCGCCAGGATCGTCGCCATCACGCCCGCGATCAGCCGCCAAGATTTCAGCGCCAGCCACAACATCAATACGATCATCCCGATCGTCGCCGCCGCGATCGGCACGGCGCGTTGCGTCAGCGTTGCAAACTCTTCGTCGAAAATCGGTACCGGCCCGGTGAGTCGCACGCGCACATCGACGAGCAGCAAGTCGCGCACTGCCTCGCGGATCGCGCGGCTAGGCTGCGCCCCCGGTTCAAGCGCGCCGAAGTCGACTTTGACCAACGCCTCGATCACCCGGCGGGTCTCCCGTAGATCGGTCTCGCCCTCCATCATCATCTTGCGCCAGGAAAGCGGCTTCGGCCCGTGGAACTGCGCTACGGCCAGTGACTTGTGCAGCTCCCGCATCGGTCGTGCCAGCCGTTCAAGCGTAATCTGCCCGCGCTCGACCCCTTCAAGCGCCGTCGAGAACGCATCCATAACGCCGCGCAACGAAGGATCGGCCGCCAGCGCACCCAGAAACGGCTGTGCCGCGATCAGCTGTTCGACCGCCGACTGCGTCTGCGCAAGCGGCAGATAAAGCAACCCGTTGCGTGCGAAAAACGGCCCGCCGCCCAGCTGCCGCAACGACAGAAACAACTCGGGCTGCAGTGCAAGCCGCTCGCTCAACGCCGCGGCCGCATTCTGTGCCAGCTCCGGCGTCGCACCGTCGATCACGATCAAGAGTTGATTGGCCGGTTGAGGAAACACGGCCTGAAACGCAGCCTCCCGCTTGCGCCAAGGCACCTCGGGCGACACCAGCTTCGTCGTGTCCGTGTTGATGGCGAAGTGCGTCGCCGCGTAGCCCAGCGCGAGAACCGCAACCGCAAGTGCGATCAGCGCAACCAGCTCCGCCCGGCGAACGCACGCCTGCGCACATCGGGCAATCAGCGATCCCAGCATTGACGGCCCCGCTTTCCCTCGCGCTTCAAATCACCCGCGCGCTCGCCCAGTATCGACCGTGCCCGCACTCGGATGTCAACGCCCGCCACCGGCGCCCGCCTCTCGGCGAGCACGCGCGCACGAAGGGCCGGCTTCTTCGGCCGCGCGACCCACGCATCGTGGTCGCCTTCTTGCACCCACAACGGCATCGCGGCGCCGAGCCCGGTGGCACCCGCCGTGTACGGATAAATATTGGCGCTGACGTCGATGCCCGCCGCGCGCGCCGCGTTCAGCCGGTCGATCCCTGCCTGCGACTTGTGCCAATTCTTCCGACCCGCGGGCTTCATATGATACATCTGAACCGGCGCGCCGGTGCACCTTCCGATCTCGATCAACTCGTCGATGGCCTCCAGAAAGCGATCCGCCTCGCTGCGGATGTGCGAAATATAGCCGCCGCCGGACTCATGCGCCGCCGCCGTCAGCGCAATCAACTCCTGCGTATCGGCAAAACTCCCCGGCGCATCGATCAGCGACGAGCCACGCCCAGCGCACCCTCGCGCGCACGAGGTCTTGCATGGCGGCGAGTTCCTGGCGCGACGCCTTACGGTTATTGAAGCCGACCACATGGGCGCGCACCGTCGCCGCGCCGACGAACGAGGCGACGTTCGTCGACACGCCGCGCCGTTCGAGCAGCTCCAAATATTCACCCAGCGTCGTCCAATCGATATCGAACTTGATGTCCGATCGCTGCTTGACGGCCAAAGCCTTCAGCGCCGGCGACAGCGGCCCCATCGAGTTGCCTCGGCCCCCGTTCCGTCGAACACCGTCCCGCCGCGAATGATCGTGTCGAACGGTTCGCCGGACGGAATCGATTCGCAGCTGGCCGCCAGAAGCGCCACGGCTGAAATTGTCGCGAGGAAGCGTCGGCGATCCATGAGGGTTCGTTTGTGGCTTCAGTTAGGGAAGCTGGTACGTGACCTTGTCGCCTTCGATCGCGACGACGCCGCGCAACTTGAGTTCTTCCACGACGGCGGCGACGTCATTATCCGCGATGTCGCGATAGAGCGATTTGATGGTGCTCGCCAGTGCCTTCACCGTCGCTGGCCGCGCGCGGGCGCGTTTCTCGAGATTCTGGATCACGCCGTCCACACGGCTCGGCGCCGCTTTCCGGACAGTCTTCGCCACGGTTTTCGGCGTTGGTTTCGCGGCAGGCTTCGCCGCGGCTTTCGCCGCTGCCTTCGGTGCCGGCTTGGCAGCGGGCTTCGGCGCCTGCGCGGCGTTGATCTCGGCGACCGACTTCCAACGCGTGCATTCGATGTCTTGCGTCTTCAGATGGAGAATGAGCGGATCGTAATCGCGGTCGCGCGAGATAATGTGAAACACCGCGCCGGGATCGGTGACCGTCAGCCTGCCGATGTAATACGCAATATGCATATCCAGCGCGTTGGGCCCGCGCCCATGAATATGGACGTAAGACCCCGCATGCCCCAACGCCTGCAGTGCGCTCGCCAGCCCCACCGGAACACTCGGCTGCGCCGGGCCGACGAACACCATCACCTTGAACCCGCCGCCACCGAACGCCCCCAACTCCTTCGGCTGGACGTTCTCGAAGTCGATCAAGACATAAGCCGTCGCCATGGTCCGCCCTCCCGTTCCCTCGCGCACGAGTCGCGCGACGAGGGGGATTTGTAGCAGAAACTTGTGGCGCCCGATCGTGCACCGGCGCTCGGCGCCCGATGGAATTTCCCCCTGGCGTCCACGGGCGAGCGGGCGGATAGTGATTTGGCTTCATGGCGCTCGATTCCCGTCGATTTTCCGAACGCAAACGGACGAGGCCTCGTTGGAGCGCGGAGGATTGATCCCCTTGCGAAATTCGGCCGGTTTGAGCGCGGCGCTTTTGGTGTGCGCCTTACCCGCCGCCGCGCACGCGGCAAGCTGCGACACCTATGTAGGCCAAACCCTGACGCCGCAAACCTTCGCCGCCGCCGTCGCGAAGGTGGCGGGGCTCCCCGCGAAGGCCAAGGGCGAAACCGCCGCGCAATATGAAGCGCGCAAAGCCGCCGCCTTTGCCTCAAACTCCGGCCCGCTCATCATCGCGAAGGAGCCCGAGGGACAAAAATATTTCGAATACGACGCGGCCGCGCAGAAACTGGGCATCGTCGAATACGCGTTCCACAACAAATATTTCAACGAGAAGGACGCCTTCGCCGCCGCCGGCTATCCCGACACCGCGAAAACATCGACCAACTTCGTCGCCGTGATCGAGCAGGTCGAGAAGACCGTGGCTCCCCCGTCGGCCGCAACCGCATCCGCCCCAAAGCAACTCGGCAAACTCCACCTCACCAGCAAAGTCATCTTCGAACGCCCGGCGCCTTACAACGAGAACGACTGGGTCACGCACCTTTTCCCGGCCGCCGCACCGAAGCCGCACTACGCGGGAACGTCTCCAATGACGCCGGCCGAAGCCACCGCGCTAACACCGAAGTTGAAGCTCGCCTACGTGGTTGAACCGAAAGCTCCGTACTTCCTCGCCGGCCGCCTAAAGTACAGCGCCACTCCGCACCTCGATAAGGTCGACATCGCCGAAGATTTCCAAATCCTGGTCGCGGATTTCCAATGCGGCCTCGTGCTCACGGACGCGGGCAAGGTGTTGGGCGCTTATCCGACGGAGTGAGGCGGATAATTTAGGGGGCATAATAGATTCCGGGTTG
>JANOFM010000050.1:0-25453 GCA_031413635.1 Alphaproteobacteria bacterium
CAGAACCGAGTTGCCCTCGATGTCGACGCTTTTCAGAATGAACTTGACGCTTTCGGCGTCCGACGGCGCGGCTTGCGAGTCCAGCGCCGGAACTTTCACCGTTCCCGTCGGCCGCGGCGCTTTCGGTGCCTTCTCGAACTCGCGTTCCGTAGTGCCCGGTTGCACAGAACTTTGCGCATGCGCCGCAAGCGTGGCGAACGTCGAAAAACTCAGGACGGCAATCCCCAGAATTGCCACCTGAGCCTTTCGGCCTCGAACCATCCGCTGTGCGAAACCGCAAGTCTGCCAAACCGCAGCAATGCGGCCGGAACGTGCGCGCCCCATCTGCTCCCCCATTTCATCGGCGGCCCCCACAGCCACCAGCGTCAGGCCCCCCAACGGCACCCTCAGCCCCAGACTTCCCCTAGGCGAAATATCGCACAGAGTTCGCCCGGAGCTTCAATCTATCGGTGGTTGTGCGCGCGATCTGCCCCATCGACGATGCGCAAACGACACACTGCAATTAAGCTGAATCGCCGCCATAGCGTAAACAACAGCGCCGTTCACTATACCTTGTAGCGGCACAGATGCATCATGAGCGCGCAACTTCTGGTCGCCGTTCCGGAAGCACGGCGTACGAAATCGGCGAAACTACCCGCCGCAACGAAAAAGCGCCGCAGCCTCTCGGGCTCCGGCGCTCGAATTCTCAAACTGAAGCGAAGCTCTACTCCGCGGCCGCCAGTGCACCCGGGAACAGCGGACGCTCGATCGGCGCTTGCGGACGGCGGCTGTGCAGCGTGACCATCTCCCATGCGCCTTTGCGCGCGAATAGGGCGCGCAACAGACGATTGTTCATGTCATGGCCCGTCTTGTAGCCGCGGAACTGCGCGAATAACGGCGCACCCGCCAAGGCCATATCGCCCACGACGTCGAGCAGCTTGTGGCGCACGAATTCGTCGGCGTAGCGCAGACCCTCGACATTCATGATCCGGTCGCCGTCGACCACGATCGAATTGGCAAGCGAGCCGCCCAGCGCATGCCCGTTGGCTTGCAGATACTCGACCTCGTGGCGGAAGCCGAACGTACGCGCCCGTGCCAGTTCCGCCTTGAACGAACGTGCGTCGAGATCGAACGAATAGAATTGGCGGTCGATGACCGGGCAATTCTCGAAGGAAATTTCCAATTCGGCCGAGAAGCCGATTCCCGGGGACAGTTCGGCATATTTGTCGCCGTCTTCGACGCGCACCGTCTCGCGCACGCGTATCGCGCGCTGCGGAGAACTTTGCCGCTCGATGCCGGCGCATTCGATCAGGAACACGAACGGCGCCGCGCTGCCGTCCATGATCGGCACTTCCGCGCCGTCGATTTCGATGATGAGATTGCTGACGCCGCAACCCGCGATCGCCGCCATCAAATGCTCGACCGTATGGACCTTCACGCCGTAGACGTTGCCGATCGTCGTTCCGAGCTTGGTGTCGGTAACGCGGTCGAAACGCGCCGGGATCGTGCCCGCAATGCCGGGATGATCGGTACGGCGGAAAATTATGCCCGTTCCTTCGGGTGCCGGAAGCAGAGTGACCGTGGACACAATGCCGGTGTGGACTCCAACGCCCTGGCAAACCATCCGATTTTTAATAGTCGACTGAAGCGCCATTACCCCTCGCAAAAACATCATACTGTCTGACCGACGTAGCTACAGTTCGCCCGGGGCAAACCCGGACCAGCCACGAAGACGCCGCAGCAGAGCGACCGATACCTTGGCCGCCCCCACGGCTTCAGACAGCACCACCCCCCCGGACAGCGCTACCCCGAATGCCACACGTGCGGGTGTGTCTTAGAAACCCAGTACTCGCACAAGTGGCTCCATCGCCATGAAAAATCTACCAGTGTGGCCGAATCGTCTGAAATGACTTCTTGTTTCGGTTTGTTACGCGAATTTCCTCGCGCCAAAGCCAGGGCCACCGGCATACGAAACCGGCCGCGAATCTCTTCGCGGCCAGCTTAAAATCTAAGCGTTGAAACAAGCCGATCTAGTTGGCTTGACGTCGCAGGAACGCAGGTATTTCCAGCTGATCGTCGGTTGCGACCGATGGGTGGGAGTCCTCAGCCGATCTCGCCTTGGGTTGCGCGACCGCCCGCGATTGCACGGGCAGCGTGCGCGGCTCTTGCGAACCGGGAGGTAGACTCGATTCGGGCGGCAGCCGCATCGTGCTTGGCGACGCATTCGACGAGCGCTGCACCAGTGGCCTCTTCGGTGACGGTCCGATGCTGATGCCAAGGATGCTGAACGACCCGCTCTTCTTTTGCTCCGGTATCGGCGCCATCGCGTGCTGCGAGGTGCGCTGCCGGGAAATTTCGCGCGGCAGTTGAATGTCTTCTGGACCGGGTCCGATCGCGTCGATCATGCTGGCGTCGAAAACATGACTTTCGACCCCGCCAAAGCCGCGCCGGCCGGGTGAGCCGAAATCATCGAATTCCGCCGCCGGCAAAGCTCCATCAAGCGACGCGGCAAGGCCCGACTGCAGAATTTCCGAGCGCATCGAATGAACCGGATGCGCCGGTATCGAATGCGAAGAGGCCGGCGCGCGCCGCGCTTCCGGCATTGCATCCGAAGCGCTTGACCCGCGGCGCCCCACTTCAAGCGGCTTTGCCGACTTCGATGGCGCCGTGTGAACGCGAACGTCCGGCGCGATACCGGTGGCAACGACCGACACGCGCATGCGTCCGTTCATGCGTTCGTCGAAGGTCGAACCCACGATGATGTTGGCGTCCGGGTCGACTTCGCTGCGGATCTTGTTCGCCGCCTCATCCACTTCGTAGAGCGTCAAATCCATGCCGCCGGTGATGTTGATCAAAACTCCGCGCGCGCCTTTCATCGACGAATGGTCGAGCAACGGGTTTGAGATCGCGGCATCGGCCGCTTCCAGCGCGCGCCGCTCGCCTTCGGCCTCGCCCATGCCCATCATCGCCGTGCCCATTTCGCACATCACCGTGCGCACGTCTGCGAAGTCGAGATTGATCAGGCCCGGCATCACCATCAGATCGGTGACCCCGCGCACGCCCGAGTACAAAACCTCGTCGGCCATCTCGAAGGCTTTGGCGAACGTCGTTTTCTCGTTAGCGACGCGAAACAGATTTTGGTTCGGAATGACGATCAGCGTGTCGACGAACTCTTCCAGTTTCTCGATACCCTCTTCCGCGATGCGCAATCGGCGCTGGCCCTCGAAGGAAAACGGCTTGGTCACGACGCCAATGGTTAGGATCCCCATCTCGCGCGCGATCCGCGCAATGACGGGAGCAGCCCCCGTGCCCGTGCCCCCGCCCATGCCGGCGGTGATGAACACCATATGGCTTTGTTCGAGAAAACGCTTGATCTCGTCTGTGCTTTCCTCCGCCGCCGCGCCCCCGATATCGGGACGCGATCCGGCGCCGAGGCCCTGCGTCAGCTTTCCGCCGATTTGAATCCGGTGTTGGGCTTTGGAGTGAACAAGCGCTTGCGCGTCGGTGTTGGCAACCAGGAATTCGACGCCTTCAAGCTTAGAAGCGACCATGTTGTTGACGGCATTGCCGCCAGCGCCGCCGACCCCGAACACAAGAATGCGCGGCTTAAGTTCGGTGAAATCCGGTGACGTGAGATTGATGGCCATCTCTAATTCTCCAATAAGTGCCACCTTCCCTTTTCAAACACCGCCACCGTCGGACCGCGCTTTGCGCGCGTGTTCTCGAACCTAGTCTTGCACCCAAAAGAGTTAAAAATTCTCTTTGAACCAGCGCTTTAGTCCGCCGAACCCCTGCGAACTGATGCCATGAGTACCATAGGCAAGTTGTGGGATATCGGACTCACTGCGCAAATTTTGCATATCGCCCGGATGTTTTGCGGCCCAGATCGCAAGCCCCGCGCACGCGGCGAAGGCAGGCCCGCCGGTTGCTTCCGCAAGACCCGAAAGCCGCATCGGCCGTCCGACGCGCACCTGTTTCGACAACACCCGCGATGCGATCTCGCGCGCGCCGTTCATTTGGGCGGCGCCTCCCGTCAACACGACGCAACGTCCCGAAATGGAAGAAAGCCCGCAATCGATCAAGCGGTCGCGCACCAGCTCGAATGTCTCTTCGAGCCGCGGCTGAATGATCCCGGTCAGAACCGAGCGCGGAATTTGGCTCTCCACCTCCGGATCGTCCTCGCCCAGATGCGGCACCGAGATCATCGACCGCCCGTCGTTGGGCCCCGGAATGCCGCTGCCGTAAAGGGTTTTCATTCGTTCGGCATGCGCTAGGCTGGTCGACAGGCCGCGAGCGATATCGCTCGTCACGTGCCCGCCGCCGACCGGCAGCACATCGGCATGAACCAGACCGCCGTCGAAAAAAACCGAGATCGAAGTCGTGCCCCCGCCCATGTCGATGACCGTGACGCCCAGATCCATCTCATCGGCAACCAGCGTCGAAAGACCCGCCGCATAGGGCGTCGCGACCTTCCCCGCGATGTCCAGGTGACAGCGTTCGATGCAGGTTTCCAGATTGCGGATCGGGCCGGATGCCGCCGTGATCGCGTACATGCTGACGCCCAGACTGTCGCCCACCATGCCGCGCGGATTGCGGATGCCACGGCTGCCGTCGATCGAATAACTGCCCGGCATGCAATGGATGAGTTCGCGCTCGCCAGAAGGCAGCTGCTCGCGCCCCGTCGCTTGCGCGCGGTAAATATCTTGCTCGCCCACCTCGTGGCCCGCGATCGCGACTTCGACGTTGACGGTCCGGCTTTGCGGCTGGCCGCAGGAAATACCGACGACGACGTCTCTTAACGTGACGCCCGCCATCCGCTCGGCCTGCTCGACCGCGGCGCGGATGGAATCTTCCGCCGAATTGATATCGACCACCGCCCCGCCACGCACGCCGCGGCTGAGCTGGTTGCCGATGCCCAATACCTTAAGCTGCGCCGCGCCGTCCTCGCGTAAACCTATCGGCTTGACGATAAAACAGCCGATCTTTGACGAACCGACGTCAAGCACGCCGATCACCCCGCTTTTGGCGGGACGGCCGCTTTGTCCTTTGCCGATCCGTCCGATCATCAAGTCTCTCTGCCGCCGCTGGGCCGTGGGGCCGGTGCAATCATGGGCGAGCCGGGCGGCAACTTGACGATGAACCGGTCCGCAAAGCGAAGATCGATCGCCTTGATGTCGCGCGAGAGGATTTTTTCCTCACGGTCGAGCCGGACAAGCTCTCCCAAGGCCGCTGTCGCGCCTTCCTCGGGTAGTCGTACTTCAACACCGTTATCAAGCCGTAAATTCCAACGTCTTTCACCCACTCGCACGGCGGCCTTCACACGCGACTTTAAGTTCGGTTGCGTTGCAATAAGGTCGAGCAGCGAGCCGACGGCGCTTTCCGCACCCTTGCCCACCACAAGCGGCAGTCCGGCAAAGCGCGCAACGTCTTCGCCCGCGATCGGCTGACCGTCGGCATCCACGACGACGACATCGCCCTCGTTCTGCCACAGCGCCACGGGTCGGCGCTCGACGATGTGAACGCTGATCCGGTCGGGCCAAACGCGCCTGACCTCGGCCGACTTGACCCACGGCAGTGCTTCAAGCCGCGCTCGCGCCTCATCGACATCGACATAAAGCATCGGCGTCCCGAGATTGATGCCGAGCATGCGCGCGACTTCGCGTTGCGCCGTCTCGGCCCTGCCGTCCAACGTGACGCTCCGCACCGTAAGTCCGGCATCCGTCATCGCGCTATTAAAGGCGGCGTTCGCGCTGCGAACGGCAGCCGAGACGTGCCCGCCCGAAAACAGACCCATCACCGCGACGATGCCGAAGAACAGGGCGAGCACCGCGCTCCAAAACATCATCCGCCGCGCCGTCGCCTTGAACGACGCCGCGAAACGCGCGCCCGGGCTCTGCTCGCGCCCGCGCTTTCCGCGATTGACCTTCGCGCCCTTCGCGCGCGGCGCCCGCGCACGCCGTTTGGGCGGCGGCGCGTCGAAATCGTCGTCCATGGCCGCACCCACTACCGACCGCATGACGCATCCTCCACCATCCAGCGGCACAACGCGCCATAGGACACGCCGTTATATGCGGCCTGCTCCGGCACCAATGATGTCGGCGTCATGCCGGGTTGCGTGTTGGTTTCCAGAATAATCATCCGCCCCGGCTCGCCCTTCGTATCGTCGTAGCGCAGATCGGTGCGGCTGACGCCGCGACAGCCCAGCGCCGCATGCGCCCGCGTCGCAATGTCCATCGCCTGATCGTAGGCCGTCTTGTGAATGCGCGCGGGGATGACGTGCTCGGAACCGCCGGCGGCATACTTCGATTCGAAATCGTAGAACGCCATGCGCGCGATGATGTCGGTGACCGCCAAGGCTTTGCCGTCCATCACCGCCACCGTCAGTTCGCGGCCGGGAACGAATTCTTCCACCATCACATCTTCACCCAAATTCCACTCGCGGCTCGTCAGCTCTTCCGGCGGACGATTGTCGCCTGGACGTATTATAAAGACGCCGACACTTGATCCCTGATTAACGGGCTTGATCACAAATGGCCTTTCGATCGAAGTTTGTTGGTCCACATCGAAGCGCGACATCACGACATCCTTCACCACCGGAAGACCCGCGCCGCGAAACACCGCCTTGGCGCGCTCCTTATGCATGGCGACGGCGGACGCCAGAACGCCCGAATGCGTGTAGGGAATATTGAGCACCTCGAGCAGACCTTGCACGCAACCGTCTTCGCCCCATTGTCCGTGCAACGCGTTAAAACACACGTCTGCCTTCAATTTGACGAGCACTTCGGCCAGATCGCGCCCCACGTCGATCTCGGTCACCTTGAATCCTTCGTCGCGCAAAGCCTTGGCGCAACCTTGGCCGGTGACAAGACTAACGGGCCGCTCCGCCGACCATCCACCCATCAAAACCGCGACGTGCCGTTGTTCGGTCATGCGTGTTCTCCGTTAGCGTGAAAAAACACTGGTCTTGCTTTGCTGGGAGCGCGGGCGTCCCGCCCGCTCTTTTTTTCGGCGCCGATGAATTATGTGCGGGCGGGACGCCCGCGCTCCCAAGAATCATCCCTTCGTCCCAATCCGCTTAATCTCCCACTCAAGCTCCACGCCGGTCGCCGCCTTCACCCTCGCGCGCACCTCTTCGCCCAGCGCTTCGATTTGATCGCCGCTCGCCTCGCCGTGATTGATCAGGAAATTGCAGTGCAATGTCGAAACCTCGGCATCGCCGTGCCTGAGGCCCCGGCATCCCGCTTTGTCGATCAACTGCCACGCTTTGTTGCCCGGCGGATTCCTGAACGTCGATCCGCCCGTTCGGCTCTTGATCGGCTGCGTCGCCGAGCGCGCGTCGGTGATCTCTTTCATCCGCGCTTCGATCTGGGCTTTGTCGCCCGGCGCCGCCTCGAACAGAGCCTCGACGAAAATCAAATCGGCGGCGGCGTTCGAGCGCCGGTACTCGAACCCCATCTGAAGATTCGTCAGGCGCACCCGTTCGCCTTGGCGGTCGAGCGCCACCGCTTCGACCAACACGTCCTTGAACTCGCGCCCATAGGCACCCGCGTTCATCCGCAAACCGCCGCCGACCGTGCCGGGGATCCCGCGCAAAAACTCGAGCCCCGCAAGCTCCGCCTCAAGTGCTGCCTTCGCGACATTAATATCGAGCGCCGCCGCCCCCGCACGCAGGCGATGGCCCGCTTCGGACTTGGCATTCATAAAGCCGCGCCCGAGACGGATGACGACGCCGTCCACACCGCCGTCGCGTACGAGCAAATTCGAGCCGACGCCGATCGCCGTCAGCGTCACCTCCCGCGGCACACCTTTCAAAAACGCCGACAGATCGTCTGCATCCGGCGGCAGGTACAACACCTCCGCCGGCCCGCCGGCGCGAAACCACGTCAGATCCTTGATCGGCGCCGACGCTTGATAAGACCCGCGCACGCGCGGCAAACGCGCGATGAGGCCTGAGGCCGCTGTCATGCCTTACCTCGTACTGTCGCGCAGAGCCTGCAATTGTCCGGGCAGCGCATTCGCCCAATTCGTAATCGTGCCCGCGCCCATGCAGACGACATAGTCGCCCGCATGCGCGATCTCGGCCACGATTTTGGGCAATTCCTCCGGCGTTTGCAGCGAGATGACGTTGCGATGGCCGTGCGCGCGCATGCTCTCGACCAAGCTGTCGCGCGAAATTCCCGCGATCGGTTGCTCGCCGGCCGGATAGACATCCGACACGATCACCGTGTCCGCGCCGTGCATGCAGATTGAAAATTCCTTGAACAATTCCTTAAGCCGCGTGAAGCGATGCGGCTGCACCACAGCGACAACCTTTCCCGACGCCACTTGCCGCGCCGCCTTCAAGGCCGAAAGAATTTCGACCGGGTGATGCGCATAGTCGTCGATGATGGTAGCCCCGTTCCACACCCCGGTCTTCGTAAAGCGCCGCTTGACGCCCTCGAATTGCGCCAAAGCCTCGCGCACCGTCACATCCGGCACGCCCAACTCGCGCGCTACCGCGATCGCCGACAGCGAATTCTGCACGTTATGCTCGCCCGGCATTGGCAGCATCAGCCCGGCAAACGTCCGCGACCCGCCCTTCACCCTGTCCGACAGCAGCACGTCGAAATGCGAAAGCCCGCCCTCGAAGCGCACATTGACCGCGCGCACGTCGGCTTGCGGCCCATAGCCATAAGTAATGAGGCGCCGGTCGCTCACCCGGCCGATCATCGCTTGTACTTCCGGATGATCGATACACAAAACGGCAAAGCCGTAGAACGGAATATTCTCGACGAACGTATCGAACGCCCGTTTCAAACCCTCGAAACCGCGATAGTGATCCAGATGCTCCGGGTCGATATTGGTGACGATCGCAATCGTCGCCGGCAGCTTGACGAACGTGCCGTCGGATTCATCGGCCTCCACCACCATCCAATCGCCCTGACCCAGCCGCGCATTAGTGCCATAGGCGTTGATGATGCCGCCGTTGATCACGGTCGGATCGAAGCCGCCCGCCTCGAGCAAGGCCGCCACCATCGTCGTCGTCGTCGTCTTGCCGTGCGTGCCCGCGATCGCCACCGCACTCTTCAGACGCATCAATTCGGCGAGCATCTCGGCGCGCTTGACCGTCGGCGTATGCCGCGCGCGCGCGACCGCCAATTCCGGATTGTCGGCCTTCACCGCCGAGGAATAGACGACGACCGCGGCCTCGCCCAAATTCTCGGCCGAATGCCCGATCGAAATCTTGATCCCCTGCGCCCGCAGGCGCTTCACGTTTGCGCTCTCGGCCGCATCCGAACCTTGAATCTTATAGCCAAGATTGTGCATCACCTCGGCGATGCCGCTCATCCCGATGCCGCCGATGCCGATGAAATGCAGAGGTCCGATTTGCAATGTAAGCCGGCTCATAAGGCCAGAACTCCTGAATGATTATGGGGTCGCTTTCAGCCCGCCAACCTCGTCCACGAGATCGGCCAGCCGGGCGGCGGCGTCGCTTCGCCCTAGGCTTAGCGCTTTCGCCGCCGCTGTCTCAAGCAAAGTTGGGTTGCGTGCCAATTCGGCGATCTTTTCCGCGAGCATTTCGGCCGTTAGCCACTTTTCCACATAGGGCCACGCGGCACCCGCCTCCATCATTTCATTGGCGTTGGCGCTTTGATGGTCATCCATAGCGAAGGGATAAGGCACCAAAATGGCGGGCCGTCCGGCAACGCAGAGTTCTGTGACGGTTGACGCACCCGCCCGGCTGATCACCAGATGCGCCGCCGCCAGACGCTCGCCCATATCGCCGAAAAACGGCGCTAGGGCCGGCGACAAACCCATCGCCGCATAGCGCGCGCGCGCCGCTTCCACGTCTTCGGGACGGCATTGCTGCGTCAGATCGAGCCGCCGGCGCAACGCCTCCGGCAGCTTAGCGATCGCATCGGGAACCAAGGTCGAAAACACCCGTGCGCCTTGGCTTCCGCCGAAAACCAAAAGTTTGAACCGTCCCTCCCTCGTCGGCGGCACGTACGGCTTGCGCTGATCGAGCACCGCGGTGCGAACCGGATTTCCGGTGACAGCAACCCGCTTGGTCAAAACCTTGTCGAGATTGGCCAGGCGTGGAAATCCCGAGGCAATCCTGGTGACCGCCGGCGAAATCCAGCGATTGACGCGCCCCAGAACCGCATTCTGTTCGTGCACGATGCTGGGCAATCCCCGTCGTGCGGCGGCAAACATTGTCGGCAGCGCCGGATACCCGCCGAAGCCGACGACCACCGCGGGCTTCAAGCGCCCGAGCGCGCGATACGCCGAAAACGCTCCAAGCCCGAGGCGCACCACCGCAAATCCCTTACCGATGAGACCGCGATCAGCGAACGTCGCCGACTTGATGGTTACGATCTCGGCCTTGGGAAAGTCTTGCGCGTAATTCTGGCCGCGATCGTCGGTCATCAGCACGACGCGCCGCCCGCGCGCGGCCAATTCCTGCGCCAGCGATTGGGCCGGAAAGATGTGCCCGCCGGTCCCGCCCGCGGCGATGACGACCGGGCCCGCCACTCAGGATCTCCGATGCGCCGACGCCGCTCGCCTGCGCGTCAACGCCAAAAGCATGCCAGTGGTCAACGCCAAAGCCAGCATCGACGAGCCGCCATAGGACACGAACGGCAAAGTCATGCCCTTGGCCGGCAGCACGCTCAGCGTCACCGCGATATTGATGAAAGCCTGCAAACCAAACATCACGGCAAGCCCCGCCGCGGCGAGCTGAATGAAATGATCGCGTTCCGCAAGCGCGCTTTGCAGCGCACGCACGACAATGACCGCAAACAGCGCGATCAAAATCGTGCAGGCCGCCAAGCCGAACTCCTCGCCCGCGACCGCGAAAATGAAATCGGTATGCGCGTCCGGCAGCACGAACTTTACCGATCCTTCGCCGGGACCGACGCCCGTCAAGCCGCCCTGACCGAACGCATTGAGCGCCGTGTCGACTTGAAAACTGTCGCCCTGATCGGGATTCAAGAAACGATTGATGCGGCTGGCGACGTGAGGCGCCAAGAAATAAGCGCTGAGCCCGCCGGTCAAGCCCGCGCCGCCGAAACCCGCCAACCACTGCCATTTCATGCCGGCCAAGAAAAACAGCGCCGCGCACACGATGGTCAGCAAAAGGGTCTGGCCGAAGTCGGGCTGCAACACCAAAACCCCCGCCACCAACATGAACAGCCCGCCCGCAATCGCACTGCCGGGAAACACGGGTGTCCTGTTGCTTTCCGCCAGCGCCGCCGCCGCAAGCACGACAAACGCGGGTTTGACGAATTCCGACGGCTGCAACGAGAACGGCCCGAACAGCAACCAGCGCTGCGCCCCCTTGATCTCGGGACCCAGGAACAAGGTCGCGACCATCAGGGCGAGGGATCCCACGAACACCGCCAGCGCCAACCGCCGCACATCGCGCGGCCCCAACAGCGATACGATGAATATGACGAGCAGCGACGGCGCCACATAACTGAGCTGTCGATAGACGAAGTAAAACGGCTCGAGCCCGATGCGGCCGGCAACCGCCGGACTGGCCGCCAACGTCAAAAGTGTACCGGCCGCGATCAGCGTCGCGATCGCCGCCAGCGACCAACGGTCGACCGTCCACCACCAATAGGCCAGCATGCTGCGGTCGGTGCGCGACAGCAAAGCCATCAAGCCGCCCCCCGCAACCGCGCTTCGTCGGCGATCAGTTTGAAGATGCGATGGAACTCGTCGCCGCGATGTTCGAAGTCGCGGAACTGATCGAACGACGCACAAGCCGGCGACAGCAACACGACGGGATCGCCGGACCGATCGGCCTCCGCATCGGCCGTGGCTTGGCGCATCGCCGTTTCTAAGTTGCCGGATTTTTCGAATGCGACCTCGCGCCCCAACGTCGCCGCAAACGCGTTGGCCGCGTCGCCGATCAGATAGGCTTTGCGGATGCGCGGAAAGAACGGCCGCAGATCGTCGATGCCGCCCTGCTTCGCCTTGCCGCCGGCGATCCAATAGACGTTGTCGGTGCAGGCCAGCGCTCGCGCCGCCGCGTCGGCATTGGTCGCTTTGGAATCGTTGATGAACCGAACCCGTCCGACCTGGCCCACCAACTCGATACGATGCGCCAGGCCCGGAAACGACACCATCGCCCCCGCGATCTCGCTCGGGTCCTTCACCAACGGACGCACCGCCGCATAGGCGATCGCCGCGTTCTGCCAGTTGTGCGCACCGGGCATCCGCGTCAGCGCGCGCAGATCGCAAACCTCGCGCGAGGTCGCGCCCGTCGCGTCGTAGAGCTTGCCGTCCAAAACGAAAATCCCGCGTCCCAAAACCTTGCCCACCGACACCGGCGTCACGGCAGCGCCGTTGCGCGCCGACATGCGCGTGCAAATTTCAGACGTATACGGATCGTCGACGCCGATCACAGCGACATCGCCGCGCTGCTGATGGCGAAAGATGTGCGCTTTGACCGCAGCATAGTGCTCGATCGTGCCGTGGCGATCGAGATGATCGGGCGTGACGTTGATCAACACCGCCACGTCAGGATGGACGGACGGTGTCAGGTCGAGTTGAAACGACGACAGTTCCAAAACATAGGCCCGACCCAACGCCGGTGGCGCGAGTTCGAGTAAGGGCGTGCCGATATTGCCGCCGACTTCCGTCTCATAGCCCAGCCGCGACAGCACATGTCCGATCAATGCCGTCGTCGTCGACTTGCCGTTCGTGCCGGTGACACAGACGATTTTTGCGCCGGCCGCCGCGTCGTCGCAGCCCATCGCGCGAAAGAACAACTCGACATCGCCGATCACCTCGGTGCGCGCCTGCAACGCCTTGGCGACCAGGGGATGAGGTGCGGGATGGGTCAACGGCACGCCCGGACTGACGACCAAAGCCGCGATCTTGCCCCAATCGGCATCGTCCAGATTTTGGACGCCAAGGCCTGCGCGTTGTGCCGCTTCGCGCGCTTCCGGCTTGTCGTCCCACGCAAGGACGGTGGACCCGCCCGCCGTCAACGCCTTGCCCGCCGAAATCCCCGAACGCGCCAATCCGAAGACAGCGACCGTCTGGTCTTTGAAGGACGGGATAGGGATCACCGGCATCACCTGATCTTCAAGGTGGATAGACCGATCAAAGCCAGGATCACCGCGATAATCCAGAACCGGATGACGATGGTGGGCTCGCGCCAGCCGAGCTGTTCGAAATGGTGATGAATGGGCGCCATGCGAAAGACGCGCTTGCCCGTCAGCTTGAACGAGATGACTTGGATCATCACCGACACCGCTTCCAGCACGAACAATCCGCCGATAATGCCGAGAACGATCTCGTGCTTGGTCGCCACCGCGATCGTCCCCAGCATCCCGCCGAGCGCCAGCGATCCCGTATCGCCCATGAACACCATCGCGGGCGGCGCGTTGTACCACAGAAACCCGAGACCCGCGCCCAACAGCGCGCCGCACAGAATCGCAAGCTCGCCCGTGCTCGGCACGTAATGGATTTGCAAATAGGTCGTATAGTCCACGCGCCCGACCAGATAGGCGATCAGTCCGAAACTTGCGCCCGCCACCATCACAGGCACGATCGCCAAACCGTCCAATCCGTCCGTCAGATTGACCGAATGCGACGCGCCCACGATGACGAGCATGCCGAAGACGATGAACAGCGGACCAAGCGGTATCAGAACATCTTTGAGAAACGGCACCGCGACCGTACCCCACAGCCGCTCCGTTCCCGCGCCGCCGCGCCGGTGCATTTCCATGATCGCATAGACGGCCGCGATCGATATGACGCCCGTGACCACGAGCTTGATCATACTCGACACGCCGTCCGGCGACCGCTTGGACACTTTCAGATAGTCGTCGGCGAACCCGAGCATGCCAAATCCCAACGTCACGCCCATCACGATCCACACATAGGCATTCGTCAGATCGGCCCACAAGATCGTCGAAATCGACAGAGCGAACAGGATCATGAACCCGCCCATCGTCGGCGTGCCCTTCTTCTCGATGATGTGGCGTGCCGGCCCGTCTTCGCGGATCGGCTGGCCCTTGCCTTGCTTGATCTTCAACCAGCGGATCAACGGTGGCCCGATGACGAAGGCGATGACCAGCGCCGTCATGATCGCCCCGCCCGTGCGGAACGTGATGTAGCGAAACACGTTGAACGGCTGGAACCCGTCGGCAAGCGGCACGAGGAAATAATGGAGCATCGGATCGAGGGCCTTATTGTTTCGCGATGGCAAGACGGCGCAGTGCTTCGACCACGACGCTCATTTTCGAACCGTACGACCCTTTGACCATGACCACATCGCCGGCTCTGACCTCGCCTGCGACTGCTTCGGCAATCTCGGGCGATGCGCCTGCATAACCGCCGCGCCGCCCCTCGGCAATCGCCGTCCACAGATGGTGCATCAACGGCCCACTGACGAAAGTGACATCGATGCCGTGCTCCACAAGAACTGTCGCCAAACCCGCGTGCAGTTCGGGCCCGGTCGGCCCCAATTCGCGCATGTCGCCCAGAACCGCGATCCGCCGCCCGCCCGCGCCCGGCTTCGTCCGCGCCAGATTGGCGATCGCCGCTGCCATCGACAGCGGGTTGGCGTTATAACTCTCGTCGATCAATTCGAATGCCCCGCGCCGCGACACAATACGTTGGCGCGCCCCGCGCCCGGCCAGCGGGCTCAAGCTTGCCATATCGTCCGCCGCGCGCGCGCCATCGCCGCCCAAACTCGAAATCACCGCCAACACGCCAAGGCTGTTCATCGCCCAATGCTCCCCCGGCACGCTCAACCGGTAGTCCAAGTGCTGCCCGAAAAAGTCGACGCCGACATCCGAATGCTCCTCCTGCATGTCGAGCGCGACCAAGCGCACGTCGCAACCCGCCGACCGGCCGAACTTGACGACGCGTTGGGCACTGGCCTTGTTGGCATGGGATATCAACCGCGCGGCCCATTCGTTGTCGGCGTTGATGACGGCGACGCCGCCGGGTTCCAGCCCCGAAAATATTTCGCCCTTCGCATCCGCGATCCCGGCGACCGAGTCGAAATGTTCCAAATGCACGGCGGCAACCGTCGTCACGATCGCCACATGCGGGCGCACCTGCGCCGTCAGCGGCGTAATCTCGTTCGCGTGGTTCATGCCGATTTCGAACACGCCGTACTGCGTCTCGCGCGGCATCCGCGCCAGAGACAGCGGCACGCCCCAAAGATTGTTGTAGGACGCAGCCGACGCATGCGTGCGCCCCTGCAGCTCCAACAAATGCCGCAACGCCTCCTTCGTGCTCGTCTTGCCGACGCTACCCGTGACCGCCGCGATGCGGGCGCTAACATGTGCCCGCCGCGCGCGGCCCATCGCTTCGAGCGCCTGCAACGGATCACCCACCTTGATCAGCCTGTCCGCCCCAACACCCGCAACATCGCGCGACACCAACGCGGCGGCGGCGCCGCGCTCGATGGCGACGCTCACGAACTCGTGCCCATCGCGCGCATCTTTGAGCGCCACGAACAACTCGCCCGCCGCAAGCGTGCGCGTATCTATCGAAACCCCCGAAACATTAACGTCATGCGCAACGGTCGCGCCGACCGCTGTGACGATTTCCCGAAGCGTCCATAACGCACTCACGCCAGCAGCCCTCTCGCCCGTGCGACCACCGCACGCACTTCCTCGGCATCGTTGAAGTGACGAACTTCGCGCCCGACGAGCTGCCCGGTTTCATGACCCTTGCCGGCGATAACGACGACGTCCGTCTTTTCCGCCGACAAGACCGCGAACTCAATCGCCTGAGCCCGGTCGCCGATGTCTTGAGCACCATCGGCGCCTCGCAATACCGCTTGGCGAATGGCGCTGGGATCCTCCGACCGGGGATTATCGTCCGTCACTATCACCCGATCCGCCAACGCTTTCGCCGCCGCACCCATCAAGGGCCGCTTACCGGCATCGCGATCTCCGCCGCAACCGAACACGACCCAAAGCCTGCCCTGCGTATGCGGCCGCAGCGCCTTCAAGATCGTCTCAAGTGCATCCGGCGTATGCGCATAGTCGACGTACACGTCCGCCCCCGATGGCGTCGCCGCGATTTTCTCCAACCGCCCCGGCGCACCCTGCAAGCGACCCAGCGCGCGAAATACCTCCGCCGCATCGCCGCCCAGACCCATAACCAGCGCCGCCGCAATCAAAGCATTCGACGCCTGAAACGCCCCGGCAAGGGGCAACTCGATGTTGTACGCGCGGCCGTCCCACGACACAGCCAAGCGTTGACCGTCGCCGTCGGGCACCCGGTGAACGACGCGCAGATCGCCAGTCTCGCCCACGCCGATCGATCGCTGGCCGCGCGCTTGGACCACGCGTGCGAAAGTCTCCGCCGCCGGGCTATCGCAGTTGATGACGGCGACGCCATCGGGCGGCAAAATCTCGCCGAACAAACGTAGCTTGGCCTGCTCGTAAGCTTCAAACGTCTCGTGATAGTCCAGATGATCGCGCGTCAGATTGGTGAACGCCGCAGCCTTCATCCGCACGCCGTCGACGCGATACTGCGCAAGACCGATGCTCGATGCCTCGAACGCCGCGTGATCGACGCCTTCGCCGGCAAGCTCGGCAAGCAGCCGGTGGATTTCGACCGGATCGGGCGTCGTCAGGCTCAACGACTTTGTACCCGCGGGCGACACCACGCCCACCGTGCCGAAACTCGCGGACTTCATCCCGAGCGCCGACCAAATCTGGCGCACGAACGAGGCAACGGACGTCTTCCCGTTCGTGCCCGTTACCGCCACGATCGTAAGCGGTTGCTTCTCGTAAAAGCGCGCGGCAATCTGCGCCAAACGCTGGCGCGGATTTTGATCGATCACCGCAACGCATCGATCGTTGTTTCGAAACCTGAGCGCTTCCCCGCCCAACACGGCGCTCGCGCCTTTGGCGATCGCGTCCTGAACGAACGCGCCGCCGTCGGCTTTCGCTCCCGGCAAAGCGGCGAACAAACATCCGGGCTTCACAGCCCTACTATCGGCGGTCAATCCCGTGATTTCCGGATCGGGTCCGGCAAGCACGGTTCTGGCAAGCGCGCTGAGACGCATAGCTCAATGTAGATCCTGATACGACGCCATCGTTGTCGGCGCGCCGCGGTTCGGGTCGTCGGGCGTCACCGGAACATTCAGCATCGGCGCAATGCGCGCAATCACTTTGCCGGCCGTCGGCGCCGCCGTCCAACCGGCGGTCGCAAAACCGGCTGTGGCTTCCGTTCCTTGCGGTTCGTCGAGCACGATCAACACCAAATACAACGGCTTGCGTGCCGGAAACACGCCCACGAACGACGATAACAGACGTTTGGTGTCATAATGCCTGCCAATGACCTTTTCCGCGGTTCCCGTTTTGCCGGCAACAGGATAACCCGACACGTCGGCCTTCATGCCAGTGCCTTCCGTCACAACGCGGCGCAACAAATCGCGCATCTGTTCGCTGGTCTTCTCCGACACCACACGCGTAAAGGGCACGACCGCGCCGAGTTCGCGTTTAAGCAAAGTCGGCTTGATCAGCTTGCCGCCGTTGGCGATCGCCGCCGACGCCATCGCCACATGCATCGGCGTGATTGCGATGCCGTGACCATAGGCGACCGTCATCGTCTCGAGCTCGCCCCACGATTTAGGCACGATCGGCTTACCCGCTTCCTTGATTTCGCCGTCGATCGCGCTCATCAACCCGAACTTCGCCAAAAACGCCTTTTGGATCGTGGTCCCGACTTCGCCGGCCATCTTCGCCGTACCGACATTCGACGAATGGATGAAAATTTCCGGCACCGTCAGCAGACGGTTCTCAGAATGAAAATCCGAGATGGTGAACTTGTCGTAGACGATCGGATTCGTCGCATCGAACAGCGAGCTCAGCGTCACCTTGCCGGTCTCGAGCGCCATCGCGGTCGTAAACGTCTTGAACGTTGAGCCCATCTCGAACAGCCCCAGCGTCACGCGATTGAACAGCGCATCCTTCGCCGCCGCGCCCGGCTCGTTCGGATCGAAGTCCGGCAGCGAGCTCAACGCCAGCACTTCGCCCGTGTTGATGTCGAGCACCACGCCGGCGGCCGCGCGCGCCCGAAAATTCGCGACAGCGTTGGCAAGCTCGTCCTGCAGCGCATGCTGAACGCGCAGATCGAGCGACAACTCGACGAGCTTGTTCTGGTTGCGCCGCTCGATGATCAGATCCTCCGCCCCGCGCTCGACCCCCGCCAGCCCGTGATTGTCGACGCTCACATAGCCCAGCGCATGCGCCGCCGTCCGCCCGTTCGGATAGACGCGCCTCGGTTCGCTCTGAAAGTGCAGACCCGGAATGCCGAGCAGCCTGACGGCTTCCTGCTGGCGCGGCGGCAGATTGCGTTTGATCCACACAAATGCCTGACGCTGAGAGAGTTTCTTAGTCAGAGCGGCTGCATCGATGCCGGGAACCGCCTGTTGCAGCGCTTGCGCTGTCTCGGCCGGATCCCAAATGACGCGCGCATCGGCGTATAGCGACGCGGCCTGCAAATCGGTCGCCAAAATCTCGCCGGTGCGGTCGACCATATCGGCACGGAAATAGGAGACGTTGTCCTCGACATGAGCCACCCGGCGTTCGGAGGTCTCGCGCAACAGCGAGACTTCGACCAGTCGACCGAACAGAATGGCAAACGCAACCGAGAACCCGATGATTGCGACATTCAATCGATTGCGCGTGCATTCCATGGCCGCTTTCGCGGCACCGTCGAGCAGGATGCGTTCGTCGGGCGTCACGGTTGCACCGTCCCTTCGCCGCTCGCGGGCTTCGGCCGCGGCAGCGGGCTATCGAAGAAAAGCCTCTCGTGAATGACGCGCTCCGGCAGATCGCCGGCGTCGATCACCGGTGACGTGCCGGCAGGTGCCGGTGCTCTCAACGGCAGCGAGGCCAGCACCGTTATTTGCGACGCCCCTGTCGGTGCCAACGCAAGATGGCGCCGCGCCAAAGCTTGAAGACGCTCGGGTTGATTGAGGTAGGACCACTCGGCTTTCAACACGCGAACGGCTTCGGCTTCTTGCGCGAGCTGACTCTTGAGTTTCACCAATGCTTGCTCTTGCGCCTTGACCCGATGGACGCCGTTGTAAAGCCCGAAGCAAACGAGCACGAGCGCTGCGACCGCCGCCGCGTTGACGAACCGGATCATACGTGCATCTCCGGCAGCACGCCGGCTTTGATCGCGTCGAACGGAATGACGGGCGCCGACGTCCTGACCGCCGCGCGCAACTTCGCCGAGCGCGCGCGCGGATTGCGCGAAATTTCGGCTCGGCTCGCCGTGATCGCTTGGCGCGTCTTAAGATCGAACGACGCCGCCGGACCCTTGGCCGCCGCCGGCAAATGACGCGACCCGCCCGAAACCCTGCCCGACCGCTCCGACAAGAAGCGCTTGATCATCCGGTCTTCGAGCGAATGAAACGACACCACCGCGAGCCGCCCGCCGGGCTTGAGCAAGTGCTCGGCCGCCGCAAGTCCCCGCGCCAACTCGCCCAACTCGTCGTTCACGTAGATGCGCAACGCTTGAAACGTGCGCGTCGCCGGATGAATGCCATCGCCTGCCCGCCCCAACACGCGCGCGCAAATCGCGGCCAACTCGCCCGTGCGCGCGATCGGCGCGCGCGCCCGCGAGGCGACGATGGCGCGTGCGATCTGGCGCGATTTATGCTCTTCGCCGAACACGTACAGAATACCGGCCAACGCCTCTTCGCTGTAGGTGTTGACGACGCCGGCCGCCGAAATGCCCGTACCGCCCATGCGCATATCGAGCGGGCCGTCTTTCTGAAACGAAAACCCGCGCTCGGCTTCGTCGATCTGATCGGACGAAACTCCGATATCGAGCGCGACCCCGTCGAGCGCCTCGACGCCGCGTTCCGACATCAGCTCGCTCATGGAGCCGAATGTGCCCTGAACCAGTGTCAACCGCCCGGAATATAGCGCCGCCATTTCCGCGCCGCGCAAAATGGCCGCCGGATCGCGATCGATGCCGTAGACGGAGCATTTCGCCGCCTCGAGCAGTGTCGCCGAATACCCGCCGCCGCCGAACGTGCCGTCGACCAGCACATCGCCGTCGTGCGGGCTGAGCGCTTCCAAAACTTCGTTGCATAGCACCGGCAGGTGCACCGACCCGTTCATCACGGCGCGCCTCCACCATTCTTCGTACGCAACAGTCCGCGCCGCTCCGCCGTCGCGCGCCGTGCCTGCACCTTGCGCAGCTCGAGCGCGCGCGGCTCCCAAATTTCGAAACAATCGCCGACGCCGACAAACGCCGCCGCTTCTTCGAGCTGGGCAAACCGCACAAGATCTTCCGGCAAACCGACACGGCCCTCGCCGTCAATGCTCAGTTCCACGGTGTCGCCAAGCAGCGTGTAAGCGAAGTCGTCGTGCATCTCACTCGACGGATCGTGTGCTTCGACCATCGAATGGAGCGAGGCCATCCACTCCGCGCCGCCCGCGACGATCGCAGGCCCCGCCGTCGATGCTCGCGCATAGAGCGTGCGCGCGCCCTGCCCTTCCAGAATTTCACGGAACTTGGCCGGCACCGAAACGCGGCCCTTCGCGTCGATCTTGTTGACAAAGGTCGCCAAAAAGGGCCGCGACAATCTCAATGCCGCCCCCTGCGCCTTAACGAAAGACACACGAATTTCGCCACAACCTACCCCAAATTCCGGCGTGTCGGCGCGGCAACGCCCGACCAACACCCGTCCTACCCATCGCGCGCGGCCTTTACCGCCTCAAGGGAGCTATGGGATATCATGGGACATGATGGGCGTCAACGCCGATACTTGGAGTTTCAATGATTTAGACTGGGTTTGATTGGTGGGAGCAGCGCCAAGATCAGTATTCGGCATTCAAGCCAAGACTAGAACAAATAAAGAACAAAAAATCCGTAATTTGTGTCTTTCGCGTCTCATATCACCACATCTAGCGGTAGAATGAGCCAGAGGGCCTATAAGCCGGGTTCTGTCCCTTCCGTTGCCGGAAATGGATGACCATTCCTCTGGGACGCCCGTTGCCGGACGCCTCGCGCGGCCTACCCGGACGACGAGCCTGAAGCAGCTCAGATGCCGTCCCTATTTGGCCTTGCTCCTGACGGGGCTTGCCGTGCCGCTTCCGTTGCCGGTCGCGCGGTGCGCTCTTACCGCACCGTTTCACCCTTACCGCGAAAGTCGCGGCGGTTTGTTTTCTGTGGCGCTATCCCTGGGGTCGCCCCCGCCGGGTGTTACCCGGCGCCATGCTTTCAGTGGAGCCCGGACTTTCCTCCAAAGCCTTGCGGCTTCAGCGATCATCCAGCCCTCTGGCTCAAGGCCATAGATGGCATCTCAAGCGACGCGGTCAAGCATCTCGTTCAAGGCCCGCAGCTGCGCTTGTGTCTCGGCATCGGCGACACCGTCGAATTTCGCCGGCCGGAAGTGAAGTTGAAACGCGCTTACCACGACCTCGGTTCGTTCGTCGAAGCCACCAGTCGCTGCGATGCAATAACCGAACCGCGCCAGCGCCGATTGCAGATCGCTCACGGCCGCGCCTGCCGCGCCGCGCGACAGCGGAGCATCCCGTCCCGCGTTCGCCTCGACCCAAAGCCCGAGGCCCGCTTGCGCAAGCCGCTTCCACGGAAACAACTCGCCCGGATCGGTCTTGCGCCCTGGCGCGATGTCGGAGTGCCCGATCAAGTTGCGCGCGGGAATCGGATGCCGCGCGACGATTGCCTGGCCGAGATCAATGACGGCTTCGATCTGCGCCTCGGGAAATTCGCGATAACCGAACTCGTGCCCCGGATTGACGATCTCGATCCCGATCGAGCGCGAGTTGATATCGGCGGCCCCTCGCCACGACGAAACCCCCGCATGCCACGCCCGCAAACGCTCCGGCACATGAGCGTAGATCGTGCCGTCCTCGTCGATCGTGTAGTGCGAACTGACCTTCGCCTCGGCACTCGTCAAACGCGCCACCGCCTCGGCGCAACTCTTCATGCCGGTATAGTGCATGATCAAAATGTCGGGCGCGGCCACCCCTTGGCGCTCGTTGAAGTTGGGTGACGGCAGATCGACGATCTTCATCACTTGCCGACCTTGAGCGTCGCGCTGCCCTTCGCCACCAACTCGCCCGCTTCGTTGCGCAACTCCGCTTCCGCAAACGCGATCGACTTGCCGCGATGGCGCACCCATCCTTCACCGATCAGAATGCCCGCATCCGCCCGCCCGATAAACGAGGTCTTGAGTTCCAGCGTCACTTGCGGCGTCCCCGCGTCGCGATGCGTCAGCCGGACCGCGTGTCCGCACAGCGTATCGAGCATCGCCGCCAGAAAGCCGCCGAACACGCGCCCGCCGCGATTGATGAAATTCTCGCCGGCGACGAACGACGCCTTGATGTAGCCCCGTTCGGCATCGCGCATCAGCACGGTCTTGCCAAGCGTGCGCGCCGCCGCCGAATCCGTTTCCTCGCCCACGGCCGCAGCGTCGTCGGTCAACCTACGATCCCTCGCTCTTTCTTGATATTGTCGTAGGCGCCATTGATCGACGCAAGTTTCTCGGTGGCAAGGCGCACGAACTCCGCCGGCACGCCTCGCGCGATCAGACTGTCAGGGTGGTTCTCGCGCACCAGCCTGTGATAGGCGCGCTTCAAATCCTCGTCCGCGATCGAATGCTCGACGCCCAAAATCACATACGGGTCTTCGCGGTCCGGCCCGAAATGCGAGGCGCGGATGCGTTGAAACTCACCCTCCGAGAAACCGAAAATCACCGCAACGTTGCGCAGATACTCCAGTTCGCCTGGATGCAAGCGATCGTCGGCCTTCGCGATCACGAACAAACTGTCGAGCAAATCCTCAAGCACGCCGGGCCGTCCGCGAAAAAGCGAGGCGAGCTGCTTGGCATAAGAGTCGAATCCGGCCACATCCTGCTTGGCGAGATTGAACAAATGCCCCACATTCGCCTCCTCCTCGCGCGGCACGGGAAAGACGCGTTTGAAAACTTCGACCTCATCGCGCGTCACCGTGCCGTCGGCCTTGGCAAGCTTTGCCGCCAAAGCAATAACGCCGATGGTGAAAGCAACTTCATCGCGCTCGGGAAATCTCCGCTCGCCCAGGTCCTCACGGTCGCCGGACGCTGGCCGCCGCCGCCCTTCGCGATCCACAAGAATGTGGCCGGCAAGTCCGCCCAAAAGGGCACCGATCGGTCCGCCGATGGCCAAACCTGCGGCGGCGCCAGTTATTTTGCCCCAGATCGACATGTCCAACCCGTCCTACGTTCGTCTTTCATCGGCTGCGAATGGGGCAATGCTATGACCGCGCGGGGCGGACAATGGCACATTTGGATCGACCGCGGCGGAACGTTCACCGATCTGGTGGCGCTAACGCCCGAAGGAATTGTCCGCTCCACCAAGCTCCTGTCGGAAAACGCCGAACACTACGACGACGCGGCCATTGAAGGAATAAGGCGCCTGTTGGGTACCGCGCAAGGCGAAACCTTGGCGCACGAACGCATCGCCGCTGTCCATATGGGCACGACCGTCGCCACCAACGCACTGCTCGAACGCAAAGGCGCGAAAACCGTGCTCGTCACCACGCGCGGCCTGCGCGACCAGTTGCGCATCGGCTATCAACATCGCCCGAAACTTTTCGTGCGCCGGATCGATCCGACCCCGCCTCTCAACGGCCGCGTGATCGAAGTCGACGAACGCGTCACGGACGAAGGCGAAATCCTGACGCCGCTCGACGAAGCCGCAGCCGAACGCGATCTGCGCCAAGCCTTGGCCGATGGCTACGAATCCTGCGCCGTACTTTTTATGCACGGCTACCGCCACACCGCGCATGAGCAGCGTGTCGCCGCAATCGCCCGCCGCATCGGCTTCAAACAAGTCTCGGCCAGTCACGCCGTCAGCCCACTGATGAAATATGTCAGCCGCGGCCACACGACGGTCGCCGACGCATACCTGTCGCCGGTCTTGCAACGCTACGTCGACAAGGTGGCGAGACCGCTCGGCGACGTCGCGCGCGACGGACGATTGCGCTTCATGCGCTCAAGCGGCGGCCTGGCAGACGCAAAGTTTTTCTCCGGTAAGGACGCAATCCTCTCCGGCCCCGCGGGCGGCGTCATCGGCATGGCCGAAACAGCGAAACTTGCCGGCTTCGCCAAAGTCATCGGTTTCGACATGGGCGGCACCTCGACCGATGTCTCGCGCTTCGACGGCATCTACGAGCGCGTCTTCGAAATCGAGTTCAACGGCATCCGCCTGCGCGCGCCAATGCTGGCCGTCCACACGGTGGCGGCTGGCGGTGGCTCGATCTTGTTTTACGAGAATGCCCGCATGCGCGTCGGCCCCGACAGCGCCGGCGCAAACCCCGGCCCCGCATGCTACCGGCGCGGCGGACCGCTGACTGTCACCGACGCGAACGTCCTGACCGGCCGCATCCATCCGGAGTATTTTCCGGCGGTCTTCGGCCCGAACGCCGATCGAATGATCGATCCGGCCATTGTCGCCGAAAAATTCGCGGCGTTCGCGCGGCAGCTCGGAAAATCGCCGCAAGAAACCGCCGACAGCTTCCTCAACATCGCCGTCGCCAACATGAGCGAGGCGATCAAGCGCGTCTCCATCGCCCAAGGCGCCGACGTGACTGATTACGCGCTGCAATGCTTCGGCGGCGCCGGCGCCCAACTCGCCTGCCGCGTCGCCGACGCGCTCGCCATGCGCACGATCCTGATTCACCCGTTAGCGGGCGTGTTGTCGGCCTTCGGCATGGGCTGTGCCCAAACCCAAGCCCGCCGTGAACAAGCGATCGAACGCCCGCTCGCCAGTGAACTGATGCCATCGCTAGAGGTATCCATCGCCGACCTATCGCGCGCCGCAAGCGCCGAGATTGAAGCGCAAGGTCATTCGCCAAGCGCCGTCACCGTCAACGCCACGCTGCACCTGCGTTATTTCGGCACTGATGCCGCCCTGGCCGTGCCGTTTGGATCGCTCGCCGAGATCGAAGAGCGCTTCGCCCAGTCCCATCGCGCACGTTTCGGCTTTTGGGATCAAGGCCGCCGGTTGATCGTCGAGGCCATCGCCGCCGACGCGCTCGCGCAAATGAAACCACCCACCTTGCCGCGCGTGCAGCCGGCACGAAAAGGCGCGCCGCTCGCGCCGGGCGCCCACACAAAACTGTTCGTCGATGGACAAAGCCACCTCGCCCCGATCTATTTGCGCGACGCCCTCGACCCCGGCGACCTCATCGCGGGCCCGGCGCTGATCATCGAGCCCAATTCGACGATCGTCGTCGATCCAAATTGGCAAGCGGATTATCGCGAGGACGGAATTTTGATTTTGACCAAATCGTCAAATGCGCGCTCGGCCAAAACCTCAACCGCAGCCGACCCCGTGCGCGTCGAAATCTTCAATGCGCTCTTTATGTCGATCGCCGAGCAAATGGGCGTGACACTCGAAAAGACGGCGTCCTCCGTCAACATCAAGGAGCGACTGGATTTCTCCTGCGCCCTTTTCGACGCAGGCGGTAATCTGATCGCCAA
>JANOFM010000051.1:0-13816 GCA_031413635.1 Alphaproteobacteria bacterium
TTCATCTGCAAGCTGCGCAAGAAGCTGCAGGCCGCCGCCGGCCAGCACTACATCGAAACCGTCTGGGGCCGCGGCTACGTCCTGCGCGACCCGATGGAAGAAAAAGCAGCCTAAGAGCTCAAGGACCTGAGGGGGTCTGACGAAGGGCGCAGCCGGCAACGGCGGCGCCCTTTGCTTTTGGCTGAGGCGGCCAGCGTCCAACATTAACTCGACTTTCACCGGATTTTGGCAAGGTCGGATAGAGCGCCAGGGCGCTCGCCTGTTGGCTTCGGCGATCGCCGGCCTTGTAAGAGCGTGCAAGTGAGGCGCCAGATGCGGCCGACTCGGACATTCGACTTTTCCTCCTTCACACTATTGCTCTTCGTCGAGTCCGAATTCGCGCGTCAACTCTTGACCGATATGTGCCGCTCGCTTCACGTCCAGGCCGTCATCTCGAAGCGCGACCACGCAAGCGCATGGGACGCCTTCAAAGCCAATCCAGTCGACATTGTGATCGGCGACATCGACTCCGAGCGCGGCCTTCAATTTCTCAGAGACGCCCGCGACATCGAAAAATCGCCCAACGCCCTCGTACCCTTTATCGTCACGTCGATCAAAAGCTCGGTCGATTGCGTAGCCAGCGCACGCGACTACGGCGCGACAGAGTTCCTCAAGCTTCCGCTCTCAGCCGTAACCCTACTCAAGCGCATCGTTTATGTCGTTGAGCAGCCGCGCGTCTTTGTCAAAGTGAATGGTTTCTTCGGGCCCGACCGGCGGCGCCAACAGCGTACGTTCAAAGGCACCGACCGTCGTCAGTCCCCGTCCGCCGCAGCCGATTCGACCGCATCCGAACCCATTTCCGGTGCTCCGTCGCCCAAAATCGAGAGGGTTGCAACGTGACAGCGCCCGGACAGCCGATTTTCATAAAAGTCATAAATACACTGAAGCGTCGCGCCCAGCGCGGTCGGGGCGCCAGCATCGAGGAAATGTGCGCGGCCGCGGATCAGGTTCTGTCGGATCACACCGCCGGCTTGCGCACCGCAACGTTGAATGCCATCGCGGCATCGCGAGAGGCAATCGCCGCCTGGAAAGTCGGCGGCGACAACGCGATCCTCGTCCAAAATTTGGCAACCATGGCGCTTGAGGCCGAAGATCAGGGTAACGTCCTAGGCAATCCCCTTCTCGTGCAGGTAGGCACGCGACTGAGCACCTTCATTGCGCTCTTTTCGAAATTGCCGCCGCAGTCGGCGCCCAACCGGAAAGCGATCATTGCCATCGAACTTCATTTGGACGCGATGTTGGTCGCGATCGACAAGGGCCCGCACGACACGATCGAGGACTCGGCGCTCGTGTTGCTCGGCGACCTCGAACTTACCCAGCGCACGATCGGCTGAGTCTCGGTCTTCCACATTTCCCCATCAAGTCGTCCGTTCGAACCGCAGATCGAAACGCACATGCTCGATATCGGCCGAGTAGGCGATCTCGCCGCCGATTTTCTTGGCGAGCAGCGCCGTGACGAACGGCGCGATCGTACGCCCGGTCAAATCCTCGCGTGGAATTTTAAGCGCCAAGCCTTCCTTGATGTCGGGCGCCAAATTGGCCTTGAGGCCCCGCGCGACGATAGCAACCGAGAACACGCCCTTGCCCTGCTCGGCTGTCACCGTCAGAACGCCGCCGCGCGGAATACAGTCCGCACCCATGGCCGCCACGTTCAGCAGCACACGCACGATTTCCTTGTCGACGGCCATCGAAGGCACTTGCCAGTCGAGCTTGGCTTTGCCGGTCTTGAAAAACTCGCCCGCGATCTCGCCCGCCTCGCGCAATTCGATTTCCGCTCCCGCCGAGCCCATCGCGCCGAACGCCAGCCGCGCAAACAGCAATCGCGCCTTGGCCTGACCGACGCTGTGTTCGATCAAACGCATCGCATGGGCCCGCATCTCGGCGTCTTTTTCGTCCGCCAAAATCTCAAGCCCGTTCGAAATAGCAGCGACCGGACTGATCAAATCGTGGCACACGCGCGAAACCAACAGCGCGCCGAGATCGAGTTCATTCATGGGATTTCGCTGGCATTTCGTTGGCAATCCGCAATGTTCCGCGTCACAATGACCGGCAGAGGCGCGCCGCTGCGGCGATACCCTAGACCACGGCCTGGCCGCTTAATAAACGCTTAAGAGAAAAATCCACAGGACGAGCGAAAATAGCGCGACACGATGCTGCGATGACAACACATGCACGAGGCGAATCCGGCGGAGATGCGCTGCAACCGGGCCAATATGTCAGATTGGACGGCGCACCCGATTGGGGCATCGGCCAGATCCAATCGGTCGCCGGCACCCGGATCACCGTAAATTTCGAGAATGCGGGCAAACGCCTGATCAATCTGGGCAACGCCACGCTGGTCGCGGCCAAGCCGGTTGAGTCGGCACCGTGACGAACAATCTCACGAAAGAAGCCCGCGCGCATTTGCTTGCAAATATGGTCGCGATCGCCCGCGACGCCGGCGCCGTGATCATGCGCCACTACGCGGGCAACATCGAACGCAGGGAAAAGGCCGACAAATCGCCCGTCACCGCCGCCGATGAAGAAGCCGAGCGTCTTATCATCGCGCGCTTAAATGAAGTCGCGCCCGGCATCCCCATCGTCGCCGAAGAGCAAGCCGCCGCCGGATCGCTGCCCGACGTCTCTAAAGGCGTGTTTTTTCTCGTTGATCCGCTCGACGGCACGAAGGAGTTCTTAAGCAGGAACGGTGAGTTCACGATCAACATCGCGCTGATCGAGCAAGGACATCCAGCCGCGGGCGTCGTTTTCGTACCCGCGATCGGGCGAATGTTTTGGGGCTCGAACGGTACGGCCTTCGAGGAAACGGCCGGTAACGTCAAACCGATCGCGACGCGTACGGCGCCCAAGGACGGCATGATCGCCATCGCGAGCCGCAGTCATCGCGACCGCTTCACCGAAGAATTCTTGGCGCTTTATCCGATCGCCGATCTCATCGCCGCCGGTTCGTCGCTGAAGTTTTGCCTCATCGCGGCGGGCGAGGCCGACATCTATCCCCGCCACGGACGAACGATGGAATGGGACACGGCGGCGGGCGACGCCGTCCTGCGCGCTGCCGGCGGACTGGTAACGCGCCTCGACGGCAAGACGCCGCTCGCTTACGGCAACGCGGCGGAAAAATTCGCCAACCCAAGTTTCGTCGCCTGGGGCCGCGCGCGTTAGCCGGAGCGCTTTACTTTCAGCAGCGTACTCTCCGCCGCGACGATCTCGACCCGCGTGCCGGCGGCAAGATCTTGGCCATCGACCGCTTGCGCCGACCAGCGCGTATCGCCGACGGTGACCGCGCCCTGACCATTGTGAAAGTCTTCCACGACCGTCGCGGTGAGTCCGATCATTTGATCTGTACGCTGATTTAGCGAACGGGGCGCGCCGGCGTCGGCTTTCGCCTTCGGCCAGTAGTGCGACGCCGCCACCGACGCGATCGACAGGATTGCAAAGATGGAAAGTTGGGCCGTCCACCCGAAAGCGGCAATGAATGCGAGCAATCCGGTAACGGCGGCCGCGATCCCCGGCCAAATCAGGTATTGCGTCGGCATCACCATTTCGAGTCCGATCAAGATCGCCGCCAACGCCAGCCAATGAAACGGCCCGACGCTCAACAGCCAGTTGCCGAAAATCTCCATCCTCATCCACTCCCCGCGTCAGATCGCGATCGCAAGATTACCCTGTTTTACCGAGCCGCGCAGCTTCTCAGCGCGTTTGAGGTACGGAGCCCGTGTTTCGTCCCGATGCGGTTGCGGCTCCCGGGCCGCGCTCGCCCACGAGCTTGGTCAATTCGCCGATGCCCGCGATCGAACCCAACAACCCCGCCGACTCCATCGGCACGATGACGAATTTTTGATTGGGCGCGTTGGCCAAATCCCTGAATGCTTCGATGTATTTCTGACCCAAGAAATAGTTGACCGCTTGAACATCGCCTTTGGCGATTGCTTCCGAGACCATCGCCGTCGCTTTGGCTTCGGCCTCCGCCGTGCGTTCGCGCGCTTCGGCGTCGCGATAGGCGGCCTCGCGCCGCCCTTCGGCCTCGAGAATTGCCGATTGCTTCGAACCTTCGGCACGCAAGATCGCCGCTTGCTTCTGGCCGTCGGCGGTCAATACCTCGGCACGCCGCTCACGCTCGGCTTTCATCTGACGCGCCATCGACTCGGTGATGTCGGCCGGCGGCGACAGATCCTTGATCTCGATGCGCGTCGCCTTGACGCCCCAAGGCTGCGTCGCCGCGTCGATGATGCGCAACAGCTTGACGTTGATGTCGTCGCGCTTCGACAGCACCTCGTCGAGATCCATCGAGCCGATGACCGTACGCACGTTGGTCAAGGCGAGGTTCGCGATCGCACGGTTCAAGTCCTGCACCTCATAGGCCGCGCGCGCCACATCCACCACCTGAATGAAGGCGATTGCATCGACGGTGACTTGCGCGTTGTCCTTGGTGATCACTTCCTGGCTGGGGATATCCAGCACCATTTCCATCATCGAAATCTTGCGCCCGACACGCTCGAACAGCGGATTGATCAATCCGAGGCCCGGCTTCAGCGTCCGCATGTATTGGCCGAAGCGTTCGACCGTCCAGCCATAACCTTGCGGCACGAATTTGATAGCCCTAAAAACGACGACTAAGGCGGCAACAAGGAACGCGACGACGAATGTCGTGCCGAAATCCTCGAACATGTGAATAAGCCCCTTTTCTTGATGTGGCGGGGCCGCGCATAAGTGCCCCGAATCAAGGCGAACCATAGCAATCGGACAACTACATGGCGAAGCTCACAGTTTGGCGCCTTGCATCGCACCTCGCGGATGTCATATGGCCAGGCTAGACTTGCCCTTCAAGGGACTAGGGCATTGGAGAAAGACATGACCGACAAGAAATTGACCCGCCGCGAGGCGCTTAGGAATACGGCCGGCGGCGCCCTTTCACTAGCCGCAGCCATGGCGTTGGTGAACGACACGGCGTTTGCGGCTGCTGACGACACCTACTCCGAAAACGAGATCGTCAACGCCATCACGGGCTTCTTCGGCGTCACCGCCAAAGCAGCCGCAGGCATTGTCGACCACGTCTTCGCCGACCTTGGTCGCCCGAACGCCTACATTGCCGGCGACGAAGGCTCCGGCGCGATCGGCGTCGGCTTGCGCTATGGCAAGGGGATGATGCATCGCAAGGGCTACAAGAATATGCGGGTGTATTGGCAGGGCCCGTCCATCGGCTTCGATATCGGCGGCAACGCGTCGAAGACCTTTACGCTCGTCTACAAGATCCGCCGCCAGGAGGAAATTTTCCAACGCTTCCCCGGGGTCGAAGGTACGGCATACTACATCGCCGGCATGGGCGTGAACTATCAGCGTACCGGCCGCATCTCATTGGCCCCCATCCGCGCCGGCGTCGGCTTCCGCACCGGCATCAACATCGGCTATCTCAGCTACACTCGCGAGCGCGACATCCTTCCGTTCTAACTGGCTAACTGGCCGCCGATTTCCAACGCTGCTGCGACCGGCCGGTCGCAGCAGCGTTTTTTATTGCCTCAAATGAAATCAGCCGCGCAAAGCGCGGCTGATTCATCTTTCGACTGTGGTTATCGCCGCTACTGGGCTAGCCAATATGTCATTGAGGCGTTCGGCCTGCCCACGAAGCATTGACGGTTCAGCCCGTAGTGACGAATGACTTCTTCCGCCCGGCGCGCTTCGTTCTGCCGTGGGCCGAAGGCAAGCATCTGATGCCCGCCGTCGACGACTTTCCATTGCCCGCTCGTAAAGCGTGCCTGGGTCGTATCCGGGTTGTTGTTGACGCAATCATCGCCGGGGTAACCGCCCGACGGCACACCATCGCCACGCTTCCAATATGTCATTCCCGGATTCGGACGTCCGATGAAACATTGTTGACTAAAGCGATAGTGACGAATGATGTTGGCGGCACGTTGTGCTTCAGCCACGCGTGGACCGAAGCTGATCATCCACATGCTGCCCTGAACGACTTTCCATTCGCCGCCGACGAAACGTGCCTCGACCTGATTCCAGTTGAAGTTGATGCAGTCTTCGCCAAAGCTCAGATCTTCGCCCGGTCCGCCTGGGCCACCGGGTCCACCTGGACCACCAGGTCCTCCGGGCCCACCGGGACCATCGTCGTCGTCATAGCCGGGATCGGCACCAGGTCCGCCGGGATCATCGCCAGGTCCGCCTGGCCAACCACCACCGGGGCCGCCCGGTGGCCATCCCGGCCAACCGCCGGCACGTTTGCGCATCGTACCGCGCGTCACGAACGGCTTGCGTCCGGAACCATCGGTGTAGCGCGTGAAGATCGCGTACGAGAGACGATCGCCCGGGCGATCGGTCAAAATTAAAACCTTCTGAGCAAAACCGGGATTGAACGTGGCGATCACATCCGTCGCGCTGGTGAACGGATTCGCCGCCGGACTATAGGAATAGCCGACACCTTGCACCGTGCCCCAATCGCAATCGGTCGGATGACATTGCCCCCAAGCGCGAACGTTGATGCCGCCGCCACCGATGGTGACGCGCAGCCGGGTAAGATCGCGGGTACCTGCATTGTCGTTTCGCCAACTGCCGTTGAATTCACTGTACCCAGCCGATAGGGCAGGTCCGGCATAGAGCGCCGCAGCCGCGGCGATAAGCGCAATGAAGCGCATAACCATTTCTCCTTGTTCGTTTCCTCGAGAGAGTCCCAGACCCCATCGCATGGCGCGCAATCTATGCCGCCGATATGATTGTACTAAGAAACGGCCGTCACACACGGCCATGTTGTCCACCGTTCATATTCGGACACTTGCGCCTTGAAGTTGCGCAATTCGATTGACGCCGGCCGTTGAATCGCGCGAGAACGCACGCGGGACACATCCCCCCAACGGGATGCGCCCATTCTGTAAGGAATGGAACCATGACCAAGCCTGCCCATCGGCCGACCAGGCCACATTTCTCTTCCGGTCCATGCGCCAAGCGCCCCGGCTGGACCCCCCAAGCCCTCTCCCAAGCTTTGGTCGGACGCTCGCACCGCTCGAAGCCCGGCAAAGCCAAACTCGAACAAGCCATCGATCGCACGCGCAAGGTTCTGGGGATACCGGCTGACCATCGCATCGGCATCGTGCCGGCCTCCGACACCGGCGCCGTCGAAATGGCGATGTGGTCGATGTTGGGGCCAAAACCAGTGGACGTGCTGGTCTGGGAAAGTTTTGGTGGCGACTGGGCGGCCGACATCACCAAGCAGCTCAAGCTGCCGAACGTCCGTGTGCTGAAGGCCGGTTACGGCGATCTGCCCGACTTGAGCCAAACCAATTCGGCGCACGATATCATCTTCGCCTGGAACGGCACGACCTCCGGCGTGCGCGTCCCCGACGGATCGTGGATTTCCGATGCGCGCGAAGGCATCACCTTCTGCGACGCAACGTCGGCAGCGTTCGCGCAAGATCTGCCGTGGGCGAAACTCGATGTCGTAACGTTCTCCTGGCAGAAGGCGCTGGGCGGCGAGGCCGCGCACGGCATGCTCGTCCTTTCGCCGCGCGCAGTCGCGCGGCTCGAAAGCTACAAGCCCGCATGGCCGCTTCCGAAAATCTTCCGCATGACAAAAGACGGCAAGCTCAACGAAGGCATTTTCAAGGGTGAAACGATCAACACGCCCTCGATGCTGTGCGTCGAAGACTATCTCGATGCGCTGACATGGGCCGAAGCCGCCGGCGGACTTAAAGGCTTGATGGCTCGCGCCGACGAAAACCTGCATGTCATCGAACGTTGGACGAAGTCGTCCGGCTGGGCCGACTTCCTGGCGCGTGATCCAAAGACACGCTCGAACACGTCGGTGTGTCTGAAGATCGTCGATCCGTGGTTCACGGCGAAAGTCGCCGATGATCAAGCGGCGGCGGCAAAGAAAATTGCCGACATCCTCGATAAGGAAGGGGTCGCCTTCGACATCGCGGCCTATCGCGACGCCCCGCCGGGCCTGCGCATTTGGGCCGGCGCCACGGTCGAAAACGCGGACATGAAGGCGCTGCTGCCATGGCTCGATTGGGCCTGGGCGCAAGTCAAATCGAATTAGGTCCGCCATCACCCTTAATTATTCCGGAGCACTCCCATGCCCAAAGTCCTGATCTCCGATCAGTTGTCGCCCGCTGCCGTGCAGATTTTCAAGGATCGCGGCGTCGACGTCGACGTAAAGCCCGGTCTGACGAAAGAAGAACTCAAATCGATCATCGGCCGCTATGACGGCCTCGCGATCCGCTCCGCCACGAAAGTCACCGCCGATCTTTTGAGCGCCGCGACGCACTTGAAGGTCATCGGCCGCGCAGGCATCGGCGTCGACAATGTCGATATCGCGGCGTCCACCGCCCGCGGCATCATCGTCATGAACACACCGCACGGCAATTCGATCACCACGGCCGAACACGCGATCGCCTTGATGTTCGCGCTCGCGCGCGAAATCCCCGCCGCCAACGCCTCGACCCACGCTGGCAAATGGGAAAAGAACCGCTTCATGGGCGTCGAACTGACGGGCAAGACGCTCGGCATCATCGGCTGCGGCAATATCGGCTCGATCGTCGCCGAACGGGCCAAGGGCCTGCGCATGAAGGTCGCCGCCTTCGACCCCTATCTCAGTCCCGAACGCGCCGAAGCGTTGGGCGTGGAAAAAGTCGATCTCGACGACTTGCTGACGCGTGCCGATTTCATCACGCTGCACACACCGCTCACCGACAAGACCCGCAACATCCTCGACGCCGAATCGCTCGCCAAAACCAAGAAGGGCGTACGCATCATCAATTGCGCCCGCGGCGGCCTGATCGACGAAGCCGCGCTGATGGACGCGCTTGCCTCCGGCCACGTGGCAGGCGCCGCCCTTGACGTCTTCGAGACCGAGCCCGCGAAAGACAACGCGCTGTTTGGTTCCGACAAGGTCGTCGCCACCCCGCATCTCGGCGCCTCGACCTCCGAAGCGCAAGAAAACGTGGCGCTGCAAGTCGCCGAGCAAATGTCGGACTATCTGCTTACCGGCGCGATCACGAACGCCATCAACATGCCCTCGATCACCGCCGATCAAGCGATCGTCATGAAACCGTGGATCAAGCTTGCGGAAAACCTCGGCGCCTTCGCCGGCCAGCTCACCGAGACCAGCATCAAGTCGGTCGAGATCATCTACGAAGGTAATGTCGCCGAACTGAACACACGTGCGTTGACGCAGGCGGCGATCGCAGGACTGCTCAAACCCAATCTCTCCGACGTCAACATGGTCAATGCCCCCGTCGTCGCCAAGGAGCGCGGCATCCAGGTCAGCGAAGTCCGCCGCACCCAGCATGGCGCCTACGAAGGCTATCTGATGCTGAAAGTGACGACCGAAAAACAAACCCGCGAAGTCGCCGGCACCGTCTTCTCGAACGGCATCCCGCGCCTGATCCAGGTCAAGGGCATCGACATGGAAGCGCACTTCACGCCTCACATGCTCTACGTCACCAACGAAGACAAACCGGGCTTCATCGGCAAGCTCGGCACTTTGCTCGGCGACGCCAAGGTCAATATAGCCTCGTTCAACCTCGGTCGCACCGCGCCGGGCGGCGATGCGATCGCATTGGTCGAAGTCGACGACGCGGTACCCGAGAGTGTGCTCGCCGAAATTCGTAAAGTGACGGTCGTCAAACAAGCCAAAGCACTGGTGTTCTGATGGCAAACGTTGCGGTGATCGGCGCCCAATGGGGTGACGAAGGCAAAGGCAAAATCGTCGACTGGCTCTGTGAGCGCGCCGACATCGTCGTGCGCTTCCAAGGCGGCCACAACGCCGGACACACGCTCGTCATCAACGGCAAGACCTACAAGTTCTCGCTGCTGCCCTCGGGCATCGCGCGTTCCGACAAACTCTCCGTCATCGGCAACGGCGTCGTCGTCGATCCCTGGGCGCTGATCGACGAGATCGAGCGCATGCGCGCGCAAGGTCTTACCATCACGCCGCAAAACCTGCTCGTCGCCGAGAACGCGCCGCTGATCCTGCCGCTGCATCGCGAGCTCGACACCGTTCGCGAAACCTCGAACTCCGGCACCCGCATCGGCACAACGAAGCGCGGCATCGGCCCGGCCTACGAAGACAAGGTCGGCCGCCGCGCCCTGCGCACGATCGATCTCGCCGACCCGAATTCGCTCAAAGCCAAAATCGAAAACCTCCTCGTCCATCACAACGCCCTGCGCCGCGGTCTCAACCAAACGGAAATCGCGCCCGATGAATTGGTGGCGCAGCTCAAAGAGATCGCGCCCAAGGTCGTGCCGTTCCTCGGCCCCGTGTGGCAACGCTTGCATCAAGCGCGCAGCAACAACGAACGCATCTTGTTCGAAGGCGCGCAAGGCGCGCTGCTCGACATCGACCACGGCACCTATCCTTACGTCACCTCGTCGAACACCGTGGCGGGCCAAGCCGCGGCCGGCGCCGGCATCGCCCCGCGCGCGATCTCCTACGTGCTCGGCATCACCAAGGCCTACACCACCCGCGTCGGCGAAGGGCCCTTCCCGGCGGAACTCACCGACGAGATCGGCGCGAGGCTCGGCGAACGCGGCCACGAATTCGGCACCATCACCGGCAGGAAGCGCCGCTGCGGCTGGTTCGACGCCGTGCTGGTGCGCCAGACCGTGATCACCGGCGGCATCGACGGCATCGCCTTCACCAAGCTCGACGTCCTCGACGGCTTGAAGGAAATCAAAGTCGCCGTCGCCTACGATCTCGACGGCAAGCGCATCGATCACCTTCCGGCCGCCTCCGACGCGCAGGCCCGCTGCAAACCGATCTACGAAACGATGGACGGCTGGAGCCAATCCACCCAAGGCGCTAGGCGTTGGGTCGACCTGCCCGCCGCCGCGATCAAATATGTCCGCCGCGTCGAAGAATTGATCGAAGCCCCGGTCGCGATTCTCTCGACCAGCCCCGAACGCGACGACACGATCCTCGTGCGCGACCCGTTCGCGGTTTAGCGCGCAGGCAACGCCGCCACCGTTTCCTTCGCGGCCGCCGCACCGCCGATCCGCTGCTGCTTTGCCGCGTCGCGGATCGCGCGTTGCAGTTTTTCGAAGGCGCGCACTTCGATCTGGCGCACCCGCTCGCGCGAGATGTCGTATTCCTTCGACAAATCCTCCAGCGTCGACGGTTCGTCCTTCAAGCGGCGCTCTGTCAAGATGTGCCGCTCGCGCTCGTTCAAAGCCTTCATGCCCTCGGCGAGCAACTCGCTGCGATCGTCTTTCTGCTCCTGATCGGCCAAGATCGTTTCCTGGCTCGGCTTGTCGTCGACCAGCCAATCCTGCCACTCGCCTTCCTGGTCCGCGCGCATCGGCGCGTTCAGCGAATGGTCGGGCGCGGCCAGCCGCCGGTTCATCGAAATCACTTCTTCTTCCGTCACGCCGAGTTTGGTCGCGATCTGCTTGACGTTTTCGGGTTTCAGATCGCCCTCTTCGATCGCCTTGATCTGGCCCTTGGCCTTGCGCAGATTGAAGAACAATTTCTTCTGCGCCGCGGTCGTACCGATTTTCACCAGGCTCCACGAGCGCAGGATATATTCTTGGATCGAAGCGCGGATCCACCACATTGCATACGTCGCCAAACGGAATCCCTTATCGGGCTCGAAGCGTTTGACTGCTTGCATCAATCCGACATTGCCTTCCGAGACGATTTCGTTGACCGGCAAACCATAGCCGCGATAACCCATCGCGATCTTGGCGACCAGGCGCAGATGGCTCGTCACCAAACGGTGCGCGGCACCCGAATCCTCATGCTCGCGCCAGCGTTTGGCGAGCATGTATTCCTCTTCCGGCTCGAGCATCGGAAAGTTCCGAATCTCGGACAGATAACGCGACAGCCCGCCTTCCGGCGAAAGCATCAGATAGCCAGCGGCCATATCCCAACCCCTTGCGTGGACCGGATCGCGTGCGCTTTTGCACCCCGTAATCCGGCGGTTCCAACGCGCCCGTCCTCCCATGGCCCGGGCGTGAGCGGCATCACATAGGTACGGACCAAGGCCATTTTAAGACCCCCGCCCGACCCCAACTAAACCCTTGAGCGCCAAATAGGTTTCGCTGAAGTCTTCCGGCAACACACTCTCGAAACGCAGGACCTTTTGCGTCACGGGGTGTTGAAAGCCCAAAACCGCCGCGTGCAGCGCCTGGCGTTTTATCGCGAGCGCTAATCCCGGGATAGAACGAGGCCGCCCGTACACCGGATCGCCGATCAAGGGATGGCCCAAATGCGCCATGTGAACCCGCACCTGATGCGTACGGCCCGTCTCCAAACGGCATTCCACAAGGGCTGCCGTCGAACCGAACGCTTCAATCACTTTGTAGTGAGTCCGCGCCGCTTTCCCGCCGACGCGTAAGACCGCCATCTTTTGCCGGTTGAGCGGACTGCGCCCGAGCGCGCCCTCGATCACCCCGGCCCGCACCCGCGGCACGCCCCACACCAGCGCCTGATAGACGCGTTCCACCTTATGCGCTGCGAATTGTTTGCCAAGGCTCGCATGCGCCTGTTCCGTTTTCGCCGCGACGATGAGGCCCGTCGTGTCCTTGTCGATGCGATGCACGATGCCGGGGCGCAGCTCGCCGCCGATGCCGCGCAAACTGTCGCCGCAATGCGCGATCAGCGCGTTGACAAGCGTGCCGTCGCGATTGCCCGCCGCCGGATGCACGACCAATCCCGCGGGCTTGTCGATCACGATCAGATGCGCGTCTTCGAACACGATGTTGAGCGCAATATCCTGCCCCTCGGGTTCCGCGCGCACCGCGGGCGGGATATCGACCACGATCGATTGCCCGCGTTTGACCCGCATGTCGGCGTCGCCTAGCTTCGCCCCGCCGCTGTAGACGGCGCCCGCCTCGATCAGCTGCTTCAACCGCGACCGTGACAGATCGGGCAACGCCAAAGCCAACACGCGGTCGAGCCGCTCGCCAGCCTGGGCTTCCTCGATCGTCACCTTCCGCCGCACGCCCGCCGTATCTGGAGTTTCATCCGCCATGGCCGAAGTCCTACCTGAGCCGCCGCCAACCTCCAATCGCGGCCTGTGGATGCTGGTGATCGGCCTCGGTATCGCGATCCTGCTGGTGTTGGCCGCCATGATCGGCATGGCAATCAAACAAGCCGTCTTCGACCCCAAACCGCTCGCGTCGGCGACGGCGACGTTAAAGCCCGGCGAGATCCCCGAACTCAACCTCGACCTCGCCCCCGGCACGGCCGTCACCGAAACCCGCTTGGACGGCAACACGCTGATCGTGCGCATCTCGGGGCCCGACAGCGAAGAAATCCTGCTGCTCGATCCGGCAAAACAGAAAGTGCTGAGCCGCGTGCGGTTCAACAAGAAGGCTCCGTGAACAGCACTCGACTTGATCGCGCCGGTCCGCCTCGCGTATAGCATCGCCATCGACCGCTTGCCCCCATCGTCTAGCGGTCCAGGACGTCGCCCTCTCACGGCGAAAACAGGGGTTCGATTCCCCTTGGGGGCGCCATTACGCCTGCTGCCGGTTCGCGATGGGTGACACGGGTGACAAGGGTCGGTGTCACCAGTGCTGTCACCGCGCGGATAAGTGCACAACTGCCAAGCGAGCGAAAACGCAGACGTAATCCGATCCGTAACAGCGTAACATTGGCGAAAATCAGCTGAATCTACCGTAACACTGCCGTAACTTCGCTGGAGTTCCCCCCTTGGGCTGGACCGGGGGCGGTCATGCGGCGGCTTCCTGGGCCAGTTGGTCTTCGAACTCCTGCGGCGGCACGTAACCAAGCGCCGAGTGGAGGCGCTTGGTGTTGTAGACGTCCTCGATGAAGCGC
>JANOFM010000052.1:0-5493 GCA_031413635.1 Alphaproteobacteria bacterium
CGCGCCGGTGATGCGCTTCACCCTGCCGTTCAATCTCGCGGGCGTGCCGACGCTGACGCTGCCGATGGGCCGCACGGCGGAGGGCGCGCCGCTTGGGTTTCAGTTGATCGGGCCGAAACTCGGCGAAGCGAAGCTGCTGTCGGCGGGGGCCGCCTTTGAGGCAGCCACCCGCTTTTCAGATCTTCATCCGGATGTTTGAAGGAACTTAGGGTTTGGCCGCATAATTCAGCGGTGCCCAGGCGAAACCCTTGCCGTCCGCGCGCAGGCGGCCGATGCCGGGGAAGGCGATGTGGGCGGCGCCGATGAGCGTGCCTTGTTTGGCGAGGTCGGCGAGGGCTTTCTTGCGCTGCGCGGCGGCGGCTTTGCTATCGACATCGAAGATCACCGTGACCGACGGGTTGGGCAGTTGTAGCGCGGCGACGTGGACGAGGTCGCCCCAGAACGCGATCTTCTGACCCTTGCTTTCGGCAACGTAGAAGGCATGTCCCGGCGTGTGGCCGCGCATGGCGACGGCCTTAACGCCCGGGACGAGATCGGTGTCGCCGTCGAAGGGTTTGAACTTGCCTGCCTTGATGTAGGGGTTCAACGACGTGTGCGCGCCGGATGTAACTTATTTGTGTTTAGGCGTCGCTCTCTTGGCTTTCGTCGCGGCGGGTTTCAGGTGGCGAAGTTCCTTGAACGCGGCGTCGATGCATTCGCGGAAGTGGCCGATGTCGGGCAGGATGTGGCGGTCGGAGGTGATCGAGAAGCTGATCGTGCCGTTGTAACTGAGGGCTGCGATGAAGAGGCCCATGTTGTTGGCGAGCGGGGCCATGCCGAACTGGTGCGTCAGGCGCGCGCCGTTCATGTAAAGCGGCACTTGCGGGCCGGGCACGTTGGAAATGAAAAGGTTCGCCTGGCGCGGGGCGAAACGCTCGCTGGTCAGAAGGCGCGCGACGCCGGCCATGGTAGCGCCTGGAATATGCTTCGAGAGATCGGTCATGACGCGGGCGCTGATGCCGGCCTTTGCCTCTTTCGCTTCGGCCGTGAAATCGCGGATCGCTTGCAGGCGCGCGACCGGATCGGCGATGTCGGTTGCGAGCCGCACGCTCATCGCGGAGATGTTGTTGCCGGGGATGTCGGCCTCGCCGGCGCGCTTGCGGGCGTTGATGGGTGCCACCGCAACGAGCGTATCCTTCGGCAGTTCCTTGTGCTTCGTAAGATAGCGGCGCAGCGCCCCGCTGCAGATGGCGATGACGACGTCGTTGATGGTGGCGCCCTCGACCAGGCGGCGGATGGCGCTGAGGTCCTTTAGCTCCAGGGTGACGGCGTCGAACATTTTGTGCGGCGAAACGGGCGCGTTGAAGCGCGTCTGCGGGATGCCGGAGGGGGCGCGATTACGCTCGGAGAATCTTTTGCCGGCGGCGGTGAGCAGTGCCGGCGAGAGGCGGATGGCCGCGCTCATGAGGCGCGCGGGCGAGGTGACATTGGCGAAGACGGCGCGCGCTGCGATTTCGATCGAGCTCGGCGTGTTGCCGATTTCGGCGCCGTATTCCTTTGGCTCGACCGCCGGTGTGCCGTGGGCATTGCTGTCGTTCAGTGCGACGAAGGCGTGGGCGCCCGAGACGCCGTCGATTGCCGCGTGATGGATGCGATGGAGAAGGGCATAGCTTCCCGGCGCCATGCCTGCGATGCGGTCGAGGCCTTCGACGACATAGATATCCCAGAGCGGACGGTTCATATCCATTGGGCGGCTGAAATGGCGCGCGACTTGAATGCAGAACTGGCGCCAGTCGCCCGGTTCCGGCAGGGCGACATGGGTGATGTGCGCCTCGAGATCAAAATACGGATCCTCGACCCAATAGGGATGGTCGATGTCGAAGGGCAAGCGATACAGCCGGCGGCGGAAGACGGGCGAGGTGTGCGAGCGGCTGTCGATGTGGCGCACGATGTCCTTGAAGCGCACCTTGCGGCCCGGCGCGGTCGCCGGATCGTAGACATAGACGCCCATGACATGGGTCAGGTTTTGCCCGGTTTGGAGATACAGAAACTGTGCGTCCTGGGCGCCGAGTTGTTGTGTCATTTTCTGTGCCCCTTGGACCTTGAGTTCGTGCGGCGTTGGTATAACGGGGACATATAACATCCCATTTCCGCCAGTATCGCGGCCGTCATGCTAGGCGCAATGGCGGGCGTTGGCAAAGGTACGAGGTTTGGATTCCGCCAAGGAGAGCGCCGTGCCTTGATCGGTGTGTTCGCGGCATGTGTCGGCTGCGTTATCCTGGCGATTGCGCGTGAACAAGCGCGGCCCAAGGCGGAACTCGCCATTCCGCCGCGAGTGCGGATCGACGACCATACGTCCTAAGCGTCGCCGTCGCGCGGCTGTTTCGTAACCTCTTGCACCATCGCCTGCGCCGTGATACTTAAGTGTATGCTTAACCAACAAGTCGCCCTCGATCGTGCCTTTCACGCTCTCGCCGATCCGGCTCGCCGTTCGATGGTGGAGCGCTTGGCGCGCGGGCCCGCTTCGGTCAGCGAGCTTGCAGCCCCGCTCGCGATGTCGCTGCCTGCGGTGGTGCAGCATTTGGCCGTGCTCGAGAGCGCGCTTCTCGTGCGCAGTGAAAAGACGGGCCGCGTCCGCACCTGCAGGATCGACGGCGTCGCGCTGCGCCAGGCCGAGCGCTGGATCGCCGAGCGCCGCGTGCTGTGGGAGCGCCGCCTCGATGCGCTCGATTGTTATCTCGCCGAGACGAAACCGCCGGCAGCCAAGAGGAGGGCCCGCCGATGACCACGCCTAAGACCAACCACGACACGATCGTCGTCACCCGCAGCTATGACGCGAGCGCGAAACGCGTCTTTGCCGCATGGGCGGACGCCGCCGCACTCGGGCGCTGGTATTTGCCCGGCGACGCCAACTTGACTTCGCGCATCGAGGCGCACGAGTTTCGCGTCGGCGGCCGCAAACACCTGACGTTTGGCCCGAAGGGCGGCCCGCTCTACAGCGAGGATTGCCGCTACGAAGACATCGTCGAAAACTGGCGACTGTGTTTTTCGATGACGATCGCGCGCGACGGCGAACGCATGACGACATCGATGGTGACGGTCGAGCTCTTTCCCGAAGGTGGGCGCACGCGGCTGAAGGTCACCGATCAATGCGTCGCGCTCGACGGCGGCGACACTGCGGCCGACCGCGAGCGCGGCTGGAGCGAAACGCTCGACAAACTGCCGGACGAACTCGCGCGCAACTGAGGAGGAACGAGAATGATCCCGAAACCCGAAGACTCTCTCCTTCGCGTGCGCCGCTCGATCCTGATCGCAGCGCCGCCCGAACGCGTGTGGCGCGAATTTGCTTCGCGCGAACGCATGAGCGAATGGTGGGGCAAGAGTACCGGCACGCCAGAGGCCGCCACCTCGCAGGGCCAATGGCTCGACGCCTACGAACCGCGCGAGGGCGGCGCCATCCGCATGGCCGTGATGTGGGACGGCGCCCGCGTGAGCTACGGCGGCACGATCAAGGTCTTCGCGGGTCCGCGCGAACTCACGTTCGAAAACGACTGGATCCCGAACCGCGGTTGGGCCGCGCCGACCTACGTCACGCTGCGCTTGATGCCTGCGCCGAACGGGACGCTGGTCGAATTCTTCCATCACGGTTTCGAACGTACCGGCGGCGATGTCGCGGCAGAGCACGCGGGTTACGAGCAAGGCTGGGGCATGACGCAGCTGAGCGCCTTGAAGGTGTTGGCGGAGTCTCGCCGCGAGGCTTAGGCTCTACCCAAACTTTGGCGCCGCAACGAACATCTTCACCCGCGATACTTGCGATTCAGTTTCTGCATGCCTGCGATCCAGCGATTGTAGTCTCCGGTTTTGCGGCGCATGTATTCAAGCACTTCGGGGTGGGGGAGGATGAGGAAATCCTCTTTCTCGATCGCGCGCACGCAGGCCTCGGCCACCGTTTCGGGTTCCATCATGCCGTCGATCGAGGCGACGCCGTCGAGGTTGCCCGCCGTCATCGCGGTGCGGACGGCTTGCGGGCACAGGACCGAGACCTTGATGCCCTGATCGCCGTGCGTGATGGCGAGCCATTCGGCAAGGCCCACGGCCGCGTGCTTGGTCACGGCGTAGGGCGCCGAGCCGATCTGCGAGAGCAGGCCGGCGGCCGACGAGGTGTTGAGCAGATAGCCGCCGCCGCGCGCGATCATGCGCGGCACCAGATGGCGCGCGGCCCAGACGTGCGCCATCACGTTGATGTCCCAGATGCGATTCCATGCCTCGTTCGATGCCTCCGCGCCGCCCGGGACGCCGATGCCAGCGTTGGAACAGAATAGGTCGATCGGGCCGTGATCCTCCTCGATGCGTTCGATCAGATGGCGGATGTCGTCTTCCTTGGCGACGTTGGTTTCGAAGGCGACGCCGCCGATTTCTTCCGCCACGGCTTTCGCGCCGGTGCCGTTGAGGTCGGAACAAACGACGCGCTTTGCGCCTTCCTTGGCGAAGCGCTGCGCGATGGCGCGGCCGATGCCGCTTGCGGCGCCGGTGACAACGATGATTTTGTCCTTCAACCGCATGGCGCGTTCATCCTCTGTCTTGTCGGGGAAGTATCGCCGCACGCGCAAGGGGACGCAACGTTCTCGGACATCGGGCGAGGACGCGTGTGGTGGCCGTTCGCGAAGTGCCTGCAGAGGCGTTTTCGAAAGCCGCTTGAAAAGTGGCACGATAAGTGTCAGTAGTTTGCCGCTACATCACGGGAAGGACCGATTTCATGCAAGTCGTCAACGAAGTCACGCCCACGGACCCCGAGCGCATGCGCCAGATCATGGAGCCGGGCCCGAACAAGCCGATCTACATGGTCAACCTGCTGAAGTTCAAGGACAAGGCCGAGTATAAGGACGGTCGCGCGACGGATCTGAGCGGGCGCGACGCCTATATGATCTATGGCCGGGCAGTGGCGAAGTTGCTGCCGAAATTCGGCGGTCGACCGATCTTTGCCGCAGACACGACGTTCCTGATGCTGGGGCAGGTCGAGGAACTTTGGGACGAAGTGGCGATCGCGATGTATCCCAATCGCCGCGCGCTGGTGGAAATGTCGACGTCGCCGGAATGGCGCGAGATTTCGGTGCATCGAGAGGCGGGCCTGAAGGGTCAACTCAATATCGAGACGGTGCTGCAGGAAGGCGCGTTCGCTGCTTCGAACGGTTGAGCGCAGGAGAGTTCGATGCGTTGGAAGCGAATTGCGCTGGCGGCGTTAGTGGCGGTCGCGGCGGTGGCCGGAACCGCTTACGTGTACCGCAAACCGTTGATCCTCTATTTCGTCGCGACGAGGGGGTTGGAGACGATTGCGCGCAATCGCGAGGTGGTGTGGGAGCAGGGGCCCAGTACCGCGGATAAACCGTTGGCGGGGCGGGCGCCCAACATCGTCGTCATCGTTGCCGACGATCTGGGCATCAATGACATCAGTTATTTCGGCGGCGGGGTTGCGGGCGGGTTGGTGGCAACGCCCAACATCGATTCCATCGCCAA
>JANOFM010000053.1:0-23427 GCA_031413635.1 Alphaproteobacteria bacterium
ACGCTGCGGCTGAGGAATGTGCTCGTCCACCGCCTTCATCAATGCCAAGATCGCCTTTTCGCCGAGCTCGGGGTTCTTGTCTTCAAGGGCCATCAACGCCGAGCCACGGATGATCGGAATCGTGTCGCCCGGAAATTCGTACTTCGACAGAAGCTCGCGAACCTCGAGCTCGACCAAGTCGAGCAATTCCGGGTCGTCGACCATGTCGACCTTGTTCATGAAGACAACCAGCGCCGGCACGCCGACCTGACGGGCGAGCAGGATGTGCTCGCGCGTCTGGGGCATCGGGCCGTCGGCGGCGGAGACTACCAGGATCGCGCCGTCCATTTGGGCCGCACCCGTGATCATGTTCTTGACGTAGTCGGCATGGCCCGGGCAATCGACATGGGCGTAGTGGCGCGCGTTCGTCTCATATTCGACGTGGGCGGTCGAAATCGTAATGCCGCGCGCCTTTTCTTCCGGCGCCTTGTCGATCTGGTCGTAAGCCGTGTACTGGGCTTGACCCGTCTTGGCCAGAATCTTCGTGATCGCTGCCGTCAGCGACGTCTTCCCATGGTCGACGTGGCCAATCGTGCCGATGTTGCAGTGCGGCTTGTTCCGCTCAAACTTTGCTTTGCCCATGGGTTAGTGTCCTTGAAATTCTGTTCTTTAATGTTGCGTCTGCACTTCTTCACCCGCACTGGCTTGCCAGGCCGTAGCTCGCGGGTGCCAAGGTCCGCCTTCGCCCAAAAGGGCTTCGGCGTGACAGCCTTCTCTCGCGTGCCGCGAGCGAAGGCTGGAGCGGGTGAAGGGAATCGAACCCTCGTCGTAAGCTTGGAAGGCTTCTGCTCTACCATTGAGCTACACCCGCGCTTGACGGTGGTATGTCGTGTCGTTCTCCAATATGTTCAACCTGCTTCGTCTTGCTCTACCATCCGTCGCCTGTCTCCCGTGGCTTGCCGAGCCGTAGCTTGCGGCGTGCCATCGTCCGCCTTGGCCCAAGTGGGCATCGGCGTGACAGCCTTCTCTCGCGTGCCGCGAGCGAAGGCTGGTGGGGGAGGTAGGACTCGAACCTACGAAGGCGTAAGCCAGCGGATTTACAATCCGCCCCCTTTGCCACTCGGGACACTCCCCCAAAATGGACATGCGTCGGCGCGTGCCGTGTGCCTGCTTGATCAAGCCGGATATGAATTTCGTCCTATCTTTTGGTATGGCGCCCGCGCGTGCCCACAACCGTCTGGGCACGGGAACGGGGCTTATGGCTAAATCACGCCTGATTTGTCAACTGCTTAAACCCAATTTCCCCGTCCGGATGGAGCGGCACAATGACCAGACGAAACAAGGGCCGCGGCCGAGGCGGCTCGGACCACCGGCAGGCGGATGATTCCCACTGGATTTGGGGCACACATGCCGTCCGGGCGGCGCTCGCCAACCCACGGCGACGGTGCCGGAAACTCATGGTCGTGGGCGCCGACCCAAGCATTCGAGCGCTAGCCACAGGCGCCAAGGTCACGATCGAAACTCTCGATTCCGGCGCCCTGTCGCGGGCCTTGCCGCGTGACGCCATCCATCAAGGTTTGGCGTTGCTGGCCGATCCGCTGGAAGAATTGGATGTGCATGATGCCATCGACGGGGCCCCTGCCCCGCGCCGGCTTATGTTGCTCGACCAAGTAACCGACCCGCACAATCTGGGCGCGATTTTGCGTTCGGCGGCCGCCTTCGGGGTCTGCGGGGTCGTCGTTCAAGAGCGGAATTCTCCGCCGGTGACCGGCGTTCTGGCCAAAGCCGCCAGCGGCGCGGTCGAGCTCGTTCCCCTCATCCGGGTTGTAAACATCGCCCGCACGTTGGAGGAATTGGGCGAGTTGGGCTTTTTGCGCCTGGCATTCGCCGATGAAGCCGCCGAGCCGATTTCGCGTGTCGATCTCAAGCGCGATGTCGTGTTGGTGTTGGGAGCGGAAGGCGAAGGACTTCGCCGGCTGACGCGCGAAAACTGCGATGTCGCGGTGCGGTTGCCGACGCAACCGAAAATGCCGAGCCTCAACGTATCGAATGCCGCCGCGGTGGCGCTCTATGCCTGCGCGGTTGCTTGAGAATCTGGGAGTTCAATAAAGGGCCGCGACCGTATCGACCGACGGGCCACCGAAATCTTCGATGAAGACCAAAACCTTGTAGCCCGATGTCGTCTTGACCCTGCCATCCTCGTGGCGCGCGAGCACGCCTGTCGTGCTCATCGTGCCGCTGTCCCGGTTGACTTCGAACACCGGCACGCGGCCGCGGTAGTTGGTTTGGATGAGCTCGAACAAGGTACGTGCGTTGTCCGTCGAGAGACGGATGCAGCCGTGCGAGGCGCGTTGGCCCAGTGATTTCACGCCTTCCTCGTCGGTGCCGTGAACCGCGAGACCAGACTGGCGGCCGTCGATGCGCCAATCGAAAAACATCGCGTAGGGCATCGGCGATTGCCATTGGTTCGACGTGTAGTCTTGGTGGAACCGGTCGCGATCCAATTTGAAAATGCCTTGCGGCGTGTTCGTGCCCAGCATCTTGCCGCTCGGTGACGGCATCGGCGCCTCGAGGCCGGTCGATACCTGCCAATGATGAAGCAACGCCAGGGTACCGTGCTGCTCCTTGTCCTTTGCCAGTACGAACATCTTTTGGGCCCAGTCGCCTTTATCGCTCGTCGCTTTGCTGATGTAGAGATAAAGGTCAAAATAGCCGATCAGTTCAGTCGGGATTTTCGCGCGCAGCCGCGCTTCGACCGGATTGAGATCCATCTGCAGCAACGGGTCGTCGACTCTTGCGACGCTGAGCTGGGGCGCGGGTGCCAACGGTTCGATTTCGCGCACGCGCTGTTGCGGCAAGCGGATGACGGGTGCCGCGAAGTCGCGTGGCTCGATGACGATGAACGGCAGCTTGGTTTGGTCGGATTCGGCAATAGGAGCGCGTGACTTTTCCGCGTTGCCGTCGGCAAGCGATTGCAGCGCAGTTTTGCTTTGACCGACAATCTCGACGATCGCGGGGCCGACTCTAACGGCCTCGGCCCGAACGAGTTCGCGGTCTCTGTCCTGCAACAACAGGTTCCAGCCGCCGATGCCAGCCAAAACCAAAGCCGCGCTCAGATATTTGAGCCGAAACGCCATCGAATTTCCCAAGTTTCCGCGATTGTCAGTGTAGATGCCTCGGTTAAATGCTCAATGCGTCGTTGCGTCGGAGACGCATATCCACCTGGGATTGCAGCATTTCTGCAACGCTCTCTTCCTAGGGTTGTTCTTGGTTACTGCAGTTCTCAGTGCGTGTAGGAGACAACGGGGCCAATTACCTCGTCCCGGCCGTCGTAATTCTCGACGAACAACAGGGCGCGATAACCGTCTTGAAGGATAAGCGTTCCGCCCTCGTCTCGTTGAGCCGTGCCCCAGCGGTCGGTGGAGCCGCGTTCGTTGACCGCAAACGCCGGTACCCGGCCTTGGGTCGTGTTGCGTATTTTGTAGAAGAGTTCCTTGGCATGCTTCGGCAAAAGGCGGATGCAGCCGGCGGAATCGCGCCGTCCGAGGCGGCGAATCTTGTCCTTGCCGATAGCGGCGTGGATCGCCAAACCCGATTGATTTCCGCTATTCTTGAGATCGTAGAACATGGCGTAGTGCATCGGTGCGCCGTCCCACGTCTTCGACCAATATTTGCGGTGGAAGCGATCGGGATCGAGCGCGAAGACGCCTTCGGGCGTCGCCGTGCGGATCTTGCGCTCATGATGCAGCTCGAGTTTCTCCCGGCCGGTTGAAATGCGCCATTCGGCGTAGGGCACCAGCCGTCCGTCGGCGTCGCGCTGAAAAACGAACATGCGCTGCGCAAGCGGGCCTCGGTTCGATTTGCTCGCATACATGAACAGATCGAAATAGCCTTCGATGTCGTCGGGAACCGTCGACAACAAACGGCGTTCGGCGACGGAAAACTCCGGCGCTGCGTCGATCGCGGCGAGCGGGGGCGGCGCATCGGTGAGTACCCGATCAACCAACTGTGTCGATGCGATCGGCGCCGCAGTTGAACGCGAAACGGCGGCCGTCAGCGTGTGTTCCGCCGGCCTTGTCGCCGCGAGAGCGGCCGCCGGATTGCCGGTGACATTTGGAGCGACCGAAGATTGCGGAGTAATCGAAGCCGGCGCCGCGTGAGCGACGGGTTCGACAACCGATTCGACCGGCGATCTGTAGGTTGGTTGGTTGCCGAAGCTCGTATCCGACGATGCAGCCGGCGCTATCGGCATTGCCGATGCGGCGGATTCTGCTTCGGAACGGGCTAGAAACGGATCTTGGCTACCAACACTTCCTGCGGAGATCAGAACGCCAATAAAGGCCAAAGCGGCAAGCGCCTTGTAACGCGGCATGAAAGCCCCCAACTCGACTTCCCCGCGCCGGTTCTGATCCCCATCAGCCGACCCCTTCCATATTTCAAACTTGAAACATTTCTCGACGCGATGCAATTACCCAAAAGGGTAAGGCTCACGTGAATCGCGCACGCATCAACAACTCATCGTAGAAGACGCCATCGACGATTAACTCACGTTCGAGTTGTCCACAGACGACAAAACCCGAGCGTTCGTACAATCGCCGTGCCTCATGATTCTGTTCGTTGACAGTCAGAGTTGCAAAGAGCGCCCGCGACTTCAGGTACTCCATTGCGGATTGCATGAGCGCAAAGGCTACTCCCCTCCGACGAAATCGTTCCGCGACGTAGACCGCTCCGATTTCGCCGTTGTGCGCGCGCTTCAATCCTTGATTCAGGGACACCACTGCTAGGCCGGCGAGTTCGTTGCCAGTTTCAGCACCCAACCAGAGCGCGCTACCGCCCAATCTAGACTCCCACCAGGCGAGTGGCTGAGTTGCTTCTTCCTCCCAAGAGCTGCCGAAATTCTGCGGCGACAGGCGCAGCCCTTCAAGTCGCAGGTCGCGCGCGGCAACGGCGTCCTTCGGCCCAAGCGTGCGGACGCGAACGCTCACGCACCGGCGTTCCCGAAGCGCGCCTCCCAAGCGGCGATTTGTTCGGGCAGGATCTTTGTGAACAGCACTTCGCCCTGAGCCGGCACATTGAATGTGTGGCCGGGTTTAAGAACGACGAGTTCTTCGGCGATGCGGCCTTTGGGCCAATACAACGACCTCGGATCGAGCTTCAGGGCTCGCGTCATGGCGTCGGCGGCGAAGGGGATGATGGGCGAGGACAGGCGCGCGAACAGGCGGATCAGATTGAACGCCGTACGCACGCTGACGGCGGCGGCGTTCTTGTCGGTGCGCACCACGGTCCAGGGGGCGGCGTCGGCGAGATATTCGTTGCCCAGGACCCAAATGGCGCGCAATTCGGCGGCCGCTTTGCGCAGCTGAATTTCTTCGAGCAGCACTGAGTAAATCCCAAAGCGGCGCTCGAGTTCGTCGCCGAGCTTCGTTTCCTTCGGGCCGGGCAAGCCGCCGTCGGGGATCGCGGGGCCGAATTTGGAGTCGGTGAACCTCAGCGTGCGATTGACGAAGTTGCCGAGCACGTCGGCCAGGTCCTTGTTCACGGTATCGGCGAAGTGCTGCCAGGTGAACGAGGCGTCGGCGCTTTCGGGCGCGTTGGCGGTCAAGTACCAGCGCCAATAGTCGGCCGGCAAGATCTCAAGCGCCGCGTCCATGAAGATGCCGCGCTTTTGGCTGGTCGAGAACTTTCCGCCGTAATAGTTCAGCCAGTTGAAGCCTTTGATCTGATCGACCAGTTTCCACTTTTCGCCGGAACCCAGAATCGTGACCGGGAAGCCCACGGTGTGGAACGGCACGTTGTCCTTGCCCATGAATTCGACGTAGCGCACGTTGGCCTGCGCATCCTCGCCCTGCCACCACGACTTCCAATTGCGCGAGGTCGACAGAGGCGCTGAATCCGACCATTCCTTGGTGGCGCCGATGTATTCGATCGGGGCGTCGAACCAGACGTAGAAGACTTTGCCTCTCAGACCCTCGACGTCGGGTTTTTGTCCGCTGGGGTTAGGTCCCCAGGCTTCGGCGTTGACCGGCACGCCCCAAACGAGATCGCGCGTAATGCCGCGATCCTGCAGACCTTCGTCGAGCCATTTGAGCGCGATCGAGGACACCAGGTTCGGCCATTCGGTGCGCGAGCCGATCCATTTGCGCAGCTCATCGGAGAAGGCCGCCTGTTTCAGGAACAGATGCTTGCTGTCGCGCAACTCGATGTCGGTCGCGCCCGATAGAGCCGAGCGTGGCGATTTCAAGTCGGCCGGATCCAGAACGCGCGTGCAGTTCTCGCATTGGTCGCCGCGCGCCCGGTCGTAATTGCAGTGGGGACAGGTGCCGACGACATAGCGGTCGGGCAGGAAGCGGTTGTCCGTCTTGGAAAAGACCTGGCGCGTGGTGCGTTCTTCCAGGTGGCCGTTTTCCCACAGCACCTTGGCGAAGTGCTGGGTCAATTCTCGATTTTGGATGCTGGACGAGCGGCCGAAATGGTCGAACGACAGACCGAAGCCGTCGCTCAGCTTTTTCTGAACCGCCCACCATTTGGTGCAGTACTCGTCGACCGGAAGACCCTCTTCCAGTGCGGCAAGTTCGGCAGGCGTTCCGTGTTCGTCGGTGGCGCAGATAAACAACGTCTCGCGGCCGCGCGCACGCTGATAGCGCGCGAAGACATCGGCCGGCAGCTGAGATCCGGCAAGATTGCCCAGGTGCTTGATGCCGTTGATGTACGGCAAGGCGCTGGTGATGAGGATTCGCTTCTGGGTCATGGGTGTCGCCGTCAGTTCCCCGCCAGATAGATGAATCCGGCTGCAAAGGGAGGGGGACCATATAGAAGGGGGAATTGGCGGCGCAATGGGCGGAAGCACACCCTGCACCTTGGACTTCCGCGCCAGTTCTGCTTTAACGCGCGCGACTGTTTCTACCCGCCGAGCACGCCCATGACCGCGCCCAAAAACGGCCTGACCTACGCCCAGGCCGGCGTCGACATCGATGCCGGCGAGGCGTTGGTCGAGGCGATCAAGCCGCTCGCCAAGTCGACGGCGCGCGCCGGTGCCAACGCGCAGCTTGGCGGGTTCGGCGGGTTGTTCGACTTGAAGGCCGCCGGATTCAAGGATCCGTTGCTGGTCGCGGGCACGGACGGTGTGGGTACGAAGCTTAAGGTCGCGATCGAGGCGGGCATTCACGACACGGTCGGCATCGACCTGGTCGCGATGTCGGTGAACGATATCGTGGTGCAGGGTGCCGAGCCTCTGCTCTTTCTCGACTACTTCGCCACCGGCAAGCTCGATGTCTCGATGGCCACCGACGTCGTGAAAGGTATTGCGGAAGGTTGCCGTCAGTCGGGCTGTGCGCTGGTCGGCGGCGAGACGGCCGAGATGCCGGGCATGTACGCGCGCGGCGACTACGATCTCGCGGGCTTTGCGATCGGCGCGGTCGAGCGCGATCAGGTTTTGCCGCGGCGTGACATGGCTGAGGGCGATGTCGTGTTGGGCATGGCGTCGTCGGGCGTTCACTCGAACGGGTTTTCGCTGGTGCGCCGGATCGTGGCCGACGGCGGTCTGGATTACGAAGGGCCGGCACCGTTTCTGAAGGGCGAAGCGTTGGGGCGCGCGCTTCTGACGCCGACGCGGATTTATGTGAAGAGCGCATTGGCCTTGATCCGCGGCGGGCAGGTCAAAGGGTTCGCGCACATCACCGGCGGCGGGCTGACGGAAAACGCGCCGCGCGTGGTGCCGGACGATCTCGACCTCGAGATCGATTTGGGCAGTTGGAAGTTGCCGCCGGTGTTTCAGTGGCTGGCGCGATCGGGCGGCGTGGACGAGCGCGAGATGCTACGCACGTTCAATTGCGGCATCGGCATGATCGCGATCGTGGCGGCCGAACACGCGACGCAGGCGCAGTCGATTCTGACGGCGGCCGGCGAACGGGTGTTCCGGTTGGGCCATCTGATCAAAGGCAAGGGCGAGCCGACCGTGCGCTATCGCGGGCATCTGAGCGCGTGATGGGCGGGCGCAAGCGCGTCGCTATTCTGATCTCAGGCCGGGGCAGCAATATGCGCGCACTGATCGAAGCTGCGCGCGCGGCGGATTATCCGGCCGAGATTGCGTTGGTCGTTTCAAGCCGTGAGAATGCCGAGGGACTCGCCGTTGCGCGCGCTTTGGGCGTTGAGACCGCGCTCGTCGATCAAGTGCGCTTTCGGCGCGAGAACCGAGACCGCGAGGCCTATGACACGGAGTTGCATCAAGTACTGAGCGGCGCGCAGATCGACTTCGTCTGTCTGGCGGGGTTTATGCGCATTCTCTCGCCTGCGTTCGTGCGCAAGTGGGAGGGACGCATCGTCAATATCCACCCTTCCCTACTTCCCGCATTCCGCGGACTCAAACCGCAACAGCAAGCGCTGGATGCAGACGTGAAGATGACGGGCTGCACGGTGCATTACGTCGTGCCGGAGCTCGATGCGGGTCCGATAATCGCGAAGGCGGAGGTACCGGTGTTGGCGGGCGACACGGAAGACGGTTTGAGCGCCCGCATTCTCGAAGCAGAACTCAGGCTTTATCCGGCTGCCCTGAAAAAAGTGCTGAGTTAGCGCTTACCAACATCGTTCAGCACCGCGCGCGCGGCATTGCGGCCGCTGGCGCCGCTGATGCCGCCGCCGCCGTGTCCGCCGTTTCCGCACAGGTAGAAGCCGTCGATGGGTGTTTTGTGGTTCGACCAGCCCGGCATCGGGCGCATGAAGAACATCTGATCCAGGATCAGCTGGCCGTGGTTGAGGTCGCCTTCGGTCAGGCCGTAGGTTTTCTCGAGGTCCAGCGGCGTCAACGACCGAGTTTCGCGGATGGTCGCCTTGAGTTGCGGGAAGGCGCTCGCGGCGGTGTCGATGGCGCAGCGTTCCAACACGGGGCGCAGCTGTTCCCAATCGCCCTGACGGAGCGTGTAAGGCGCGAATTGGAAATGCAGTGAGACTACGCGGCCGGCGGTCGTGATCTCAAGATACGGTTGAGTCGACATCTCGCCGTACTTGGCTGCGTCGTAGGCGCGCTCGGCGTAGCGGATGGACGGGGCGATGACGAGCGTGCCCTTCGGTAGGCCGTGACTGCCGTCGGTCAACAGATGCACCTTGGCGACGGCGCCGCGCATCTTGATCGATTGGGTCGCCCACACGAACTCCGGCGGCAGTTCGGGTGCGCCGACCAAGTCCAGCAGCGAGTGGCGCGGGTCGGCGGCCGAGACCACAATCGGCGCCGAGATTTCCTCGCCGTTCGCCAAACGCACGCCACGCGCGCTTTGATCTTCGACGATCACGTTCTTCACGTCGGCGGATAAGCGCACGTCTCCACCGCGCGCCTTCAACGCGGCGGCCAGCGCATCGGCGATGCGGCCGGTGCCGCCTTCGATGCGGCGATGTCCCGGGCCGCCGCGATTGAGCCAGGTGTGCATCAAGGTGTAGCCGGTGCCTGCCGACATGGGCCCAAGCGTTTGTCCGTTGATTGCGACGGAGGCGATGGCCGCGCGCACTGCATCGGATTCAAACCATTCTTCGGTGAGTTCGAGTGCCGACATCGGCATGGCGCGGATTACGCGGAACATGTCTTTGCTGCCGAGGCGGCGCAGCTTGAGCGCGAGCTGCGCCAAGGGCCAACCTTCCGCGAGCGTGATGTGCGGCAAACGCGGCATCGGCGTGCGATAGGCGGCATCCAGGAACGCCGAGGCTTGCGTCATAAACGCTACGAATTCCGGCCAGCGTTCGGCGTCGCGCTTTGAAAGACCACGTATGGAAGCGAGCGTCTGTTCATCGGCATCCGCCGTCAAACGAAGCTGGCGGCCATCCGGCAGGATCGAAATCAACGGCTCGCTGATTGAGGTGGGCAATTCCAGACCAAGATCGTTCACGATGTCAGGGCGCAGTTGGCCGCCGGCGTGCAAGGCATCCACCTGGAAGTCTTTGCCGAAGGATTCCCTCACCGCCTGACCGCCGGCAATGGCGCGGCGTTCCAGCACCAACACCTTCTTCCCCGCTTTGCCCATGTAGTTCGCGGCGACGAGGCCGTTCAAACCGGCGCCGATAATAATGACGTCGACCATTAGCGCCAATCCTTCAGCACTTCTTGCGCCGCCATCTTGCCGGCCGCACCCATGACGCCGCCGCCGGGATGGGCGCCCGCGGCGCCGAAGTAATAGCCGGGCAACGGCGTGCGGAAGTCGGCCCATTTCGCCGCTGGGCGCAGGAAGAACAGTTGATGTAGCAACAGTTCGCCGTGGAAGATGTTGCCGCCGGTGATGCCGGCGATGCGCTCGATGTCCTTGGGCGTTATCACTTGCTTGCCGACGATCGCGCGGCGGATGTTCGGCGCGTAGCGCTCGATCGTGGAGATCACTGTCTCGCCGAAGGCATCGCGCTTGGCGTCGTCCCAGCCGCCTTCGATGTCGTAGGGGGCGTACTGCACGAAGCACGACATGACGTGATGACCGGGCGGAGCCATGTCGCGGTCGATCATCGAGGGGATGATGATGTCGATATAGGGGTTCTTGGAATACTGGCCGTACTTCGCCTCGTCGTAGGCGCGTTCGATGTATTCCATGCTCGGGCTGATCGAGATCGCGCCGCGATGCAGCGGACTCTCGCCCGGCAGGCAGGTGAAGTTCGGCAATTCGCTGAGCGCGATGTTGACCTTGCCCGACGAGCCGCGGACGCGAAAGTTCCGGATCTGCTGCGTGAACTCGTCCGGGAAATGTTTGCTTTCGACGAACTGCAAAAAGCTGCGCTTCGGATCGGCGGCCGACATGACGACCTTGGCGCGTAGTTCGTCGCCGTTCTCGAGCGCGACACCCGCGGCCCGCCCGCCCTTGACGATGACCTGACGCACGGATGCGCCGGTGCGAATTTCAACGCCCAAGGCGCGGGCGGAACTGGCGATAGCCGCCGTCACGCCACCGGTGCCGTTCTTGGCAAAGCCCCAGGCGCGAAAGGCACCGTCGATCTCGCCCATGTAGTGATGCAGCAACACATACGCCGTACCGGGCGAATGCGGCCCCAAGAATGTGCCGATGATGCCGCTCGCCGACTTGGTGCCCTTCAGCGGATCGAATTCGAACCACTCGTTCAGGAGATCGGCCGAGGATTGCGTGACGAGTTTTGCGATGCGGTAGAGTTCTTTCTCGCTTAGGCTTTTGGCGTATTTTCCGAGCTTGAGCAGGCCCATGAGATCGCGCGGACTCATTGACGATGGGTCGGGCGGCACCAGACTGATCACCGGCTTGATCGCTTTGGCGGCGCGCGCCATGACGCGGCTGTATTCATCGGCGGCTTCCGCATCGCGCGGCGAATGACGATAGATCTCGCGACGCGTCTGGTCGTGATCGGCCCATGCGGCGAGATAGTCGCCGTTGTCCATCGGCGTCACGGTGCTTGGCAGCGGCAGGATTTTTAGCCCGTGCCGCGGCAGTTCGAGGTCGCGGATGATCTCTGGGCGCAGCAGGCTGACGACGTAGGAAAACTCGGTGAAGCGGTACCCGGGAAAAATTTCCTCGGTCACGGCGGCGCCGCCGACCACCTCGCGGCGTTCCAGAACCACCACTTTCTTGCCGGCGCGCGCCAGGTAAGCAGCCCCGATCAGACCGTTGTGGCCGGCGCCGATGACGATCGCATCGTATTGATTGGCTGACACTTACTTCTTCTTCCACTCGGGTTCGTAGAACGGCAGCTTGACGACCTTGCCGGGGGCTTGGCGGCGATGATGTTCCACCGTTACCTCCATGGTCAGAGACGTACCAGGTTCGTAGTACGGTCGCCGCACGTGCACCAAGGCGATGCACTTCTTCAGCACGGGTGACCAGGTGCTGGTCGACGCGTAGCCGACTTGTTTGCCCTCGCTCATCACCGGCAGGCTTCCGCGTACGGCCATGCCCGGAATTTGCGGCGGCATGCCGACGTCGGCGAATAGGCGTTCGAGGCCGACCCAATCGATTTCCAGGCCGACGAGTTTCCACGCCGGACCGTCGCGCTTTTCGCGTTCGAGGGCGCGGCGGCCGACGAAGTAGCCTTTCTTGTCGAGGTTGACGGCCCAATCCAGCCCCATCTCGAAGGGCGTCGACTTTTGTCCGCCGATCCATGCGTGGTTCGATGCGGTGTAATCGACATCGAGCATGAAGAGACCGGCCTCGACGCGCGCCATATCCATCGCGAGGATGCCGCACGGCGCGACGCCGTAATCGTCGCCGGCCGACATCAGCGCGTCCCAAACGGGCAAAGCTCGCTCAGCATCCATCCAGATTTCGTAACCGAGGTCGCCGGTGTAGCCGGTGCGCGAGACGCTGACCGAAACGTTGCCGATGCTGGTGTGCATCATGCGGAAGTACTTCAGCTTGTCGACCGATTCCTTACAGCAACGGTTGAGAATGGCGCGCGACTTGGGTCCTTGCAGGCTCAGGGCCGCCATTTGGTCGGTGATTTCGCTGACGCGCACGTTCATGCCGACGGCGTTCATCGACAACCAGCGCAACGAGGGCTCCGCTGATGTCATGCGGAAGCGTTGGGCGTCCAGGCGCGCCACGGTGCCGTCGTCGAGCAGCTTGCCTTCGTCGTCGCACCAGCCGGTGTAATAGACCTGACCCACCGCCAGCTTGAAGATGTCGCGCGTGGTGACACGATGGAGCAGACGCGCGGCGTCGGGGCCTTCGATCACGTATTTCATCAACGGCGAGACGTCGATCAGCGCCGCCGCATCCCGGATCGCCCAATACTCGCGATCGAGCGACAGGTCGTAGGATCCGACAACGATGTGGCCTGCCCAGCGACGCCAATTTTGCGCCACGCTAAGACGTGACGTGCGCTCGTGAAATGGCGTCCGTTTGAGTTGAAGCAGATCAAGCATGCAATGCGTCTGTTTTCATCCGCGACAAAGACACTTTCTGTTGCGAATGTTCAAGTCCGCGCCAGCGTCAGTCCATTAACTTGCGCGTCAAGTATGTGAATTCCAACGCCACACGCTTTGCCCGCTCGGCTTGGTTTGCCGCTGCCGCGTGGCCGCCGTCGATATTTTCGTAATAGAGGAAGGGAAGTTCCATCTGCTCCATCTTCGCCGCCATCTTGCGGGCGTGTCCGGGGTGGACGCGGTCGTCTTTCGTCGATGTCACGAAGAACGGTTCCGGGTATTTCACGCCCTTCTTCAGATTGTGATAGGGCGAGATATTCTTGAGGAAGGCGCCTTCGACCGGGTCGGCCGGGTCGCCGTATTCGCCCACCCAAGAAGCACCGGCGAGAAGTTTATTGTAGCGCAGCATGTCGAGCAAAGGCACCTGCACGACGACGGCATTCCATAACTCGGGGCGCTGGGTGAGTGCGACGCCCATCAATAGGCCGCCGTTCGAGCCGCCTTGAATACCGAGGCGGCGCGGCGTCGTGATCTTGCGCGCGATGAGATCTTCGGCAACCGCCGCGAAGTCGTCGTAGACGATTTGGCGTTTCGTTTTGAGACCCGCCTGATGCCAAGCGGGACCGAATTCGCCGCCGCCGCGGATGTTGGCCAGCACATATACGCCGCCGCGTTCGAGCCACAACTTGCCGACTGCCGCCGAATAATTCGGCGTCATCGAAACTTGAAAGCCGCCATAGGCGTAGAGCAATGTCGGATTGGCGCCCTCGCGTTTGACGTCTTTCCCGCGAACGACGAAATAGGGGATCATCGTGCCGTCGGTCGATTTGGCTTCGAATTGATCGACCGCCATGTTCGAGGCATCGAAACGCGGCGGCAGCGATTTCACTCTCTGAAAATTGCCGTTGGCCGCGTCGCCGAGATAGAGCGCGTCGGGCTCCAAGAAGCCCGCGACGTTGACGAAAACAAGATCGTCATGATCGCGGGTCGAGACGACGCTGATGGCGGCATTCGCCGGCAAGTCGAGTTTGGTGCGCGACCATTTCCCATCCGCGAATGCGTATGAATAAAGTATGCCCTTCACGCTCTCATAGACTGCGACGAGCAGGCGATTGCGTGTATTTGCGGTCTGCTCGATCGATTCACGCGCGCCCGGCATGTAGACGAGCGTCGCTGGGGCATTCGTGCCGTCGCGCTCGAGTTCTGCCAAGTCGAAGGACAGCAGCGCGCCTTTGGCGAAGTTCGCGCCACACCACGTCCAGTCCTCTTCGAGCGTGATGATCAATTGACCCGCGACGAGCGACTTCACGGACGATTTGAGCGGGAACGGAAGGCGCACCGGCTCCTTGTTGCCCGCGAGGTAATACTCCGTTTCAAAAAACGATGAGTAGCGCACGTACATGACGGCCTGAACCGCGCCGTCGTTGTCGCGCAAGATGGACGCACCGGCGCCGACATCGGTCTGCTTGCCGCGAAAAACCTCGGGCGCGTCTTCGACTTTCGTCCCGCGCTTCCAAAGTTTGACGATGTAGGGATAGCCGGACTCGGTCATCGTGCCCGGGCCCCAGTCTCGCGCGACGTAGAGGGTGCCAGCGTCGAGCCAGTCGGCGCTCTGTTTGCCCGCGGATAGGCGGAAGCCGTTGGCAACGAAGGATCTTGTCCTGTTGTCGAACTCGCGGATCTCAACGGCGTCCTTGCCGCCGTCGGAAAGATTGACGAGGCAGAGTGCTTCATCGGGCGCGAGGCAGCCGGCGCCCTTGTAGACCCAGTTCGCGTTTTCGGCCTTGGCGAGCGCGTCGATGTCGAGCACGGTTTGCCATTTCGGCGCTGCGTCGCGGTAGTTGTCGATCGTCGTGCGGCGCAACACGCCGCGCACATTCACGTCGTCTTGCCAGAAATTGTAAAGTTGCTCGGCGCGAAAGCCAGGCTGCGGGATGCGGTCCTTGGCTTCCAGGATCGTCAGCGCCTTGGCGTGCAAGTCGTCGTAGCGCACGTCGGACTGCAACAGTTTCAGCGAGCGGTCATTTTGGGCGCGTACCCAAGCGATGGCTTTTTCGCCCTCAACCACTTCGAGCCAGAGGAAGGGATCGGAATCGTTCGCCAAGGATACGCCTATGCCGGAAAAAGCGAGTGCCGCGACAAAACCAGAAACAAGTCTGCGCATGACTTGGTTCCCTAGCTCGCGTATTTGATCCCCAACGGGGTCAGTATTTTCTTCTCCTCCTCGATGCAGACCGCAAAGCTCGGCCGCGCGTGCATCGTCTTGAGGAAGCGCACGAGGTTGGGATAGCGGCTGGCGTCCGGCGCGTAGCCCGCGAGCGCGGCGTTCACAAAGGGCGAGGCGACGGCAATATCGGCGATCGTGAGCATATCGCCGACATAGTGTGCGCGCGCGCCTAGTTCATTCTCGAAATAGTCGAGAAAGCGCGGTGCTTTATTTGCCCACGTGTCGTTGGCGAGCGCAAAGTCTGGCTCTTTCTTCATCAGCTTGTTGACGACAACGGCGCGGAACAGACCGCCGCCGATGGCGCCGATGAAATCGCTGTCGGCATATTCCTCGAGCCAAAGCGCGCGGCCGTAGGCGAAGGGCTGCGACGGATAGAGAGGTTTGTTCGGGTATTTGCGTTCGAGGTAGCCGCAAATGGCGGAGCTATCGGGAAGCGTGGCGTCGGGGCCTTCGCTGTCGTCGCGCAGGACGGGGATACGTTTCAGGGGCGAAATCGCGAGGAATTCTTCGGGCGGTGCAAACGGGCTGACGGGGTCGTGCTTATAGGCCAGCCCTTTTTCGGCGAGGACTACGCGGACTTTGCGCACGAACGGCGACAAGGCGGCGCCGTAGAGGGTGATCGTCATTCGGCCGCTTCCTTTACTGATGTTGGCGATGTTGCATTCTTCACCGGCTTTGTCGCCGAACGCAACTCCGGCGTCACTTCGGGAAGCGCTGCGGGCGGCGGGCCGAGCAGTTGTGCCAAGGCATCGGCGGCGAAATGAACGTCGAAGGCAAAGCCCAGCGCCTGCGCTCTTGCCGGTACGACACGTTGCGAAAACAGGAAGATCGAACTCATTTCGCCAAGCAGCAGGCGCAGCAACCATGACGGCGCGGCGAGAAACAATGGACGTCCGAGCGTGCGTGTCAAGGCGCGTTGAAAATCGATGTGGCGCACGGGCTCGGGTGCGGTCGCGTTGATCGCGCCGTGCCAAAGCGGATCGTCGATTGCGGCCAAGATCATGCGCAGGAGATCGGCGCGCACGATCCAGCTCATCCATTGCGTGCCGCGTCCCAATATGGCGCCAAAGCCCAAGCGCGCCGGCAGCGCCATCAGCGGCAACGACCCGCCGTCGGCATCGAGCACGAGACCGATGCGCAGCCATGCGACGCGCATGCCCAGAGCCTCGGCGCGTCTTGCGGCGTCTTCCCAGCGGCGGCAGAGATCGGCGGCGAAGCCCAGGCCGCCGTCGGCGTTTTCGTTCAGCACGTCGTCGCCCTTGTTGCCGTAGAAGCCGATGGCGGAGGCGTTCACCAGCACGGCCGGGGCGTGATCGAGGGTTTTGATCCATGCGATCAATCCGTCCGTCAGGTCGATGCGCGAGCGCCCAAGCTGTGCGCGGCGTGCGCGTGTCCACGGCAGGCCGATGACCGGTGCGCCGGCGAGGTTGACGATCGCGTCGATGCGCGTCTCGCGCGGCAGCGCGTCGAGGCGTTCGACGTGATGGACGCCGTCGCCGAACAGCGCGCGCGATTGGCGGGCGTCGCGCGCGAGCGCGAACACACGATCGCCGCGGGCGAGCAGACGCTCGACCAGCGCGGCGCCAATAAAGCCGGTTGCGCCCGTGACGAGAACGCTGCGCCCGCTCGACGGTATTTTGTGGGGCCTATTCGGCGCGCGATGTTTTCCAAGTCGATGAACGGCAATGACGTTGCGGACGGCGAAAGCGAAGACTCCGACGGCTGCCAATGTGAAGAACCATGACAACAGGCCATAGCTTACGAGCGCCATGCCGCTTGCTTTGCCGGCCTGAACGATCAACCAGGGGACAGCGACGGCCAAGAATGCGCCGTGGAGGATTGCAAGGACCGTGTGCAGAAGGCGCTCGAACGATGGGAGGTGGCGCGCGCGATCCTCCTCGATGAAATCGGCAATGGTGATCGCACCTTCGATCAAAAGCAGAGCGAGCACTGCGGCGGCGAAAATGCCGCCCGGCTCGGTCCAGGCCAAGATCAGAAACAGCACGCCGTAGATCGCTTCGCGCGCGCTGTGGAGCTTTAGTTCGTATCGCGCGGATGGACGTCCCGGCAGGCGTTCGGTGATTTCATGATGCAATATGTTGTCGAGCGCGCCGAACATCGTTTGGATTGCAAGTATGACGAGAGCGGTGGTCATCGCTTATTCGTCCGGATCGTGAAAGATGCCGTCCTGGAAAACCGTGCGCCCCACCCAGGGATGATCGAAGGCGAGCGTGAAGCGGAAGCGGCCCGAGCCCAGATCGGTGTGGCGCACTTCGGCGAAGCCAGGGGTCAGCCAGACGGGGATCGGCAGGCTGAACGCTGCCATGCGCCAAAAGAATTGGCGCGAGCGGAAGACCAGAACGCCGTCCTCGGCGCTGAGGTCGAGCAGCATCGTCCAACCGCCGGCGCAACATTCGAGCAAGCGCCCGTCTTGCGACGGACGCTTGATCGAACGCACTTGGAACGTCAGACCGAACGGCCCGCGGGTGATCCGCGTCCATGACATGCCGCCGTCTCTGACGCTCACTTGGACCAGCGCCTGCGTCTCGCCGGTCAAGACAGGAAGGGGGGCGCCGAAGGGAAAGAGGCCCCAGGCGAATAGGCGGCCGAGCAGCGAGAGCTCGGTGTGCGAGCGGCCGCGATAGAGCGCGGGGGTTACACGTTCGAACCGCGCGCGAACTTTCTGCGTCAACGACATCCACGCGCGGGCGCCGAGAATGCGCGCGATCGTGTCGCTGTGTTCGGTGTCGTGCTCGACGAGCGAACGCGGACCGCTCCACATCAGTTCGGCAATGGTCCGCTTCATGTTCGACCTCGCGGTTACTTCGAGATTAGGCGCACGATTCCCGAACCCAGCCTGATGATGCGCTGAAGCGTCGGACGCGGGACGCGCCGCATTTGTTCGTACCATCCGGTCATGCGCTCGATGAAGGAGAGCATTTCGGTGACGCGGGCGCGCACGTCGGGCGGCGTCGCGGGGTCGTCGATGGCGAGGTCGCGCGCTTCGCGAAGGACGGCGAGCGTCGGGTCGATTTCGCGCTTCTTGCGCTCGTCGACGATCGTTTGGACGACGTCCCAGGTGTCGCCTTTGGCCTCGTAGAAATTGCGGCGGTCGCCGATCGTGTGGAGGAGCGCGACCAGGCGAAAGGTCTGCAGCTCGTCGAGGCTGGTCGAGACGTTCGAACGCGCGATGCCGAGCGTCTCGGCGATTTCGTCGGCGGCCATCGGCCGGCCCGTCAGCCACAACAGGGCGTGGATTTGGGCGACCGAGCGGTTGACGCCCCAGCGCGCACCCATCTCGCCCCAATGGAGCACGATTTTTTCGATGACGGGGGACAAGGACATGGCGGAACTTTCAGTTCTTTCTGTCTCGACAGAAACTACTGACAGATCGCCCGAGGATCAATAGCGACGAGCCGCGCTTTGGCGCCGCAGTCCTCGACCCCGATTGCGCCAATCCACCGATGGCTGCGCGCCGCTTCTTGCGGCTGACACAATTGGGCCCCACCTTGCAGCGGCGTCGGCGCGAATCCGTTCGACGAGTTTTATCGGGAGATCGGAACAATGGGCAGATTCTTCGCTTTCTTATTTGTGTTCGTTCTGGGCGGCATCATCGGGCTTGCCGTCGGCGGCTTTGGCGGTGCGGCGGCGGGCGCCTATGTCGGCGCGTGCCAAGTGATAGACAAATCCGTATCGGAAGGGACGATGACGCAAGATCAGGCCAACGCGCTTGTGAAGTCGATCGCCAACGAGCTCGACATCAAACCGGAACGGAAACAACAAATCATAGATCAATTGAAAAAAGCCGACGCGCCACCGTCGTCTTGCCAGACGGCGATTGCCGCCCTTTAGTTTTGGCTTGCCGGCGCCCGCGCATGGGCGCCGGTAAACATCGCGTTGCGCGTGTGTTCATTCGCTCCGGCACGCAAGGATCGGGGAACCCAAGCGGGCAGCCCGCGACGCGCCGATGGATAAGCGGCTGTCAGGCCCCGCTTTTGTCTGGACAGGTCAAATTCAAGCTCATTTATATGTTGCGTTGTCTGCAAAGACCTTTGTGCCGAATTTTTTCGACCTGAAACGACCGAGGCTCACAGCGATGTTTCGATTGATTGGCGCGCTGCTTACGTGCGTTGCGCTCACGGCGCCGTCGGCATACGCCGCCGGAAACGAGTATCAAGATTCTCAGGGGCGCTTTTCGGTCGGGGTGCCGGCGAATTGGGTCGCTCACAAAACCGACGCGCCGCAAATCGCGATGATCATGGCCGGCGTCAACGGCAAGGATCTGGTGGGTATCTGTTTGGTCTCCGTCCAAGACGTACCGGAAACCAGATCGGCATCGCAGAGCGACATCGACGAAGCGATGAGCCAAGTGTTCAGCCCCGCTTTTTGGGAAATGTCGCTCAAGTCGGCCGGCGCTAGCGACGTCGTCGTCGAATCCACGAGCGTGCGAGAGGACGGCGGCCGCAAGATTCACGCGGTCGTCATGACGATGAGCGAAAAAGGCAAAGACGGACCGCAGCCGATCAAGGGCAAGCAAGAGGTGCACGCCGTCCCCGGCGCGCTGCACGTCGTTGCTTGCGTGACGCCGCCCGACAGATACGAAGCGGCACTTGCGGACTTCGACGCGATCTTCCTTTCCTACCGGCCGATGCGCGGGTTGATTTCGCAAGCGCCGTCGAGCGGGCGTTCGGTTTTGACCCTGTACTCCGGAGCCAATTTCGAAGGCAGCGCGCGCGTTCTGTCGCAAGATGCGGCCGACATCGCGGCACTTAGGCTGAGCGGGCCGCCGGCAAGCGTTGCCGTTACGGGCTTTGGACGGTGGGAGCTTTGCGAAGGCGCGAATTTCACGGGCGGCTGCCGGCTTCTGGCGGCGGTGGAAACATCGACGCGCGGTCGAGCTTTGCCTCTCGGCTCGGCCCGCCGCAAACTCGGAGACGATCCGCGGGGTGCAGCGGGTGTCGCCAGCACGGCGGCGGGGATCGCGCTCAAGACGGCGGCGGAGCGCGTGTTGAAGGGGCGGTAATTCGACGGATCACGAACGGCGCCTGCTTTTCTCTGACGCTGATTTTTATCCTTTCAGAACGTCGGCTCGAACGTCGGCATCCGTAGCGGCGCCTGCGTCGCCCTCCGTCACGTCCAAGAGATCCGCCGGCTTGCACCCCAGCACCTCGCAGATCTTGGCGAGCGTCTCGAATCGAACGCCCTTCACCTTCCCCGTCCGCAACAGCGACAGGTTCGCCTCCGTGATGCCGACGCGTTGGGCGAGGTCCTTCGCCTTCATCTTGCGCCGCGCGAGCATCACGTCGAGAGTGACGACGACCCTCATCAAACGTTCGGGGCGCATCAAACGATCTGGTCGTTCTCGTGTTGAAGCTCGCGCGCCGCCCCTTCCAGCACGCCCCCGACGGTCAGCATGCCGGCCGCGAACATCAATATGCAAAGATCGAACACGTTCGGATTCAGCGCCGCCCAAAGCGGCGTCCCGCGAAGCGCCGCCACAGCGACCGGCACCGCCAGCGCGTTGAGCAGCAACGCGACCATCGCCCCAAGGCCGACGCGCTGCAAACCAAGGCTCGCCCGAAGCGACAGGAACCGCCCTCGCTCATACTCCGCCAGCACATTGCTGACGCCAAACATCGTCCAGGACAGAATGAGCGCCGGCAAAGCCTCAGCCACGTGAACGGCAACGTTCGTCCAAATCGCCTGCGCATCCGGCGTCGCGGGCTCAAATACCGCGAGATAGACGCGCCCGATCAGCGGCAGAACGGTCGCCGCAAACAACATCGGAATTGCGATCCGCACCAACATACCCGCCGACTGAGCAGACCTTTGTTCCGCCAATGCCGCCATCTTCGCTCTTTCCTTTATGTAGCGCAGCAATAAATTATTGTTTAGCGATATTATTGTCAAGCTCTATCCGCGAAATCTGCACGATTCACGAACGCGGCTTTCTTGAGAGTGAAAGCGTGGCGCTGCGGGGCAAAAGATTGCGCCGAAGCGATGGCGTCGGCGCGCGCGCCAAGATCACTGCAGCTAGATCGACGACATCGATGCGCATGCCGCGTCGCTGATGGTGAGCGATTGTTGGTTTTTTGGTGAGACCAGAGTGCTGCACGTCTTCCGCGGTGTTCGCGCTTGACAGCCGAGCGACATCTCCGTATTTAACTTACCTGTTAAATGTGTGATCGATAAATGCTCAAGTCCGATTCCCTTTCCGTCACACTGTCGGCGCTCGCGGACCCGACGCGCCGGGCTATCCTCGCCCGACTTGCGAAGGGCGAGGCGACGGTGAACGAGATCGCCGAGCCTTTCGCCATCAGCCTGCCCGCCGTTTCGCGTCATCTGAAGGTGCTGGAAGCCGCGGGCCTGATCTCGCGCGGGCGCGAGGCGCAGAGGAGGCCGTGCCGGCTGAAGGCGGAAGCGTTGAAAGACGTCGACGATTGGCTCGCCCGCTATCGCCGTTTCTGGAGCGAGCGCTTCGACAAGATGGATACCTATATCGCCGAACTGAAGAAGAAGGAGAAACACAATGACCGCTAGATTGGCCGACGACGAATTGCTGATCACGCGCACCTTCGACGCGCCTGCCGCACTCATCTTCGCGCTGTGGTCGGAGCGCGAGCACATGAAGCGCTGGATGGGGCCTGGCGGCTTCGACTGTCCGGTCGCCGAAATCGACTTCCGCGTCGGCGGCGCCTATCGCGGCCTGATCCGCTCGGATGAAACCGGCGAAAGTTGGTTTGGCGGGGTCTATCGCGAGATCGTACCGCACAAGCGCCTGGTCTTTACCTTCGCCTGGAACAACACCGGCCCGTCGGCTGGCGTCGAAACGCTGGTCACGATCACGTTCGCCGAGGCGAACAGCAAGACGGTTCAGACATTCCACCAGACGCCGTTTGTCAACGTCGAGGCCCGCGACCGGCATGTCGGCGGTTGGACCAGCAGCTTCGAGAAAGCCGCAACCTACGTCGAGAAAATTGCAAAGGAGCACGCCGCATGATCACGATTTCCGCCTTCCACTGGGTTCCCCCGTTCGCACAAGGCCAAGTGCGCGATCTGCGCGTGCGCTGGGCGCTCGAAGAAGCGGGCCTTCCCTACAAGACCAGCTTGCTCGAACAGGGCGATCAAGACAAACCGGACTATCGCGCGCTGCAACCGTTCGGGCAGGTGCCGATCTTCGACGAGGACGGCTTCGTGCTGTTCGAGTCCGGCGCCATCGTGCTGCACATCGGGGAGAAAAGCGAAACACTGTTGCCGAAGGACCGCGCCGCACGCGCGCGCGCGACGCAATGGCTGATCGCGGCCTTGAATTCGATCGAGCCGTTCGCGATGAACGTCGCGCTTATCGACCTCTTCTATGCGAACGAGGAATGGGGAAAACTTCGTCGCCCGAGCGCGGTGGAGTTTTTGCAGAAGCGCCTTTCGGGCCTCGCAAAGGCGCTCGGCGACAAGCCCTATCTCGACGGCGACCGCTTCACCGCGGGCGACCTGCTGATGACGACCGTGTTGCGCATCCTGCCCGATCAGACCGCCAACCACCAACGCCTCGTCGATTACGTCGCGCGTTGCACCGCCAGGCCCGCCTTCAAGCGCGCCCTCAATGCCCAGATCGGCGATTTCAAAGACGCCGCCTAACCCAACCTCTAGAAATATAGGGATATCCCCCATGAGTTATGTCGATGGATTTGTCATCGCGGTCCCCGCCGCGAACAAGGACGCCTACCGCAGCCACGCCGCCAAGGGGGCCGCGCTCTTCAAGGAATACGGCGCGACCCGCGTCGTCGAGTGCTGGGGCGATGACGTGCCCGACGGCAAAACGACCGACTTCAAACGCGCCGTGAAAGCCGAACCCGGAGAGGTCGTCGTTTTCTCGTGGATCGAATATCCGAACAAAGCCGTGCGCGACGCGGCGCAAGTCAAAATGATGAGCGACCCGCGCATGGAGGCCCTCGCCAACCTGCCGTACGACGGCAAGCGCATGATCTACGGCGGCTTCGCGACGCTTGTCGATGCGAAATGAACGGCGGTGTCGGAGATGGCAATGACGAAATCGCCGAAGATCGAAATCGAGAACGTCACGAGCCCCGGGCTCAAATATCGCGTTGACGCGGTCAAGTACGAGGCAATGCGGCGGGCGTTTCTGAAGATACTTCCGACGAGGTCGCCGGGCCTGACGGCGGCGGAAATCGGCGCAGAGGTGCTCCCCCATCTCCCCGAGGATTTGTTTCCGCAAGGGGCCAAGGCGGGTTGGTGGAAGAAGGCGGTCCAACTCGACCTTGAGGCGAAAGGCATCGTCGCGCGGGAAAATACCAAGCCACTGCGCTGGTACAAGCGATCGTCTGTTCCGAAACGATGACTGGCCCATCCA
>JANOFM010000054.1:0-2378 GCA_031413635.1 Alphaproteobacteria bacterium
ACCTCCGATCATCATTCACTTGGATAGATCGAACTCGACGCGGAAGAATCGGTTCGGGCGGCGCAATTCGTAAGCGAACAGTTTGCCAAGTACGACTTCGACCGCCCAAACGTTGGTCAGCGAACGCTCAAGTTTGTTGGCGGCGAATAGCTGCTTTGAAAAATCGTCGGCGGGAAATTCCTGGCGCGCGGCGGTGCCCGGTGCGATCGTGTCGCCACCGTAGCGCGAGACCGCATCCTCCGTGCCGTCGTCGTGGCGGTGGACGTGTTTCAGGCGCAGGCCCGCCGCGGTGCGTGTTATCTCCCACGTGCGCGAGCGGTTTTCGCCGACCGCGAAGGGGATAGCGATTTCGTCCGGGCCGCAGCGCGCTTCGCCCATCACCAGCTTCTTGCCTGCGATGTCGGCATCGGCCGGATCGGTCGTGACGAGGCGGCCGTTAAAGGTCCTACCGCAGAGTTGGGCAAGAGCGCCCATGAATGCGTCGGCGGGCGAGGGCGCGGTGCTGCCGGCGCAACCCGCCAGCACGACAGGCGCGATAGCGGCGAGAAGAAATTTCAGGGACATCGACAGCGTCCTTTGGAGAAGTGCGTGTGCATGCAGGTCTACTGTTCCGAGTGTCAGCTTTTCAAGTTTGGGGCGGGTTGTCACCATGGTGTGCGCCCGCTCGCCGAGTTTGAGCGACAATTTCCACCGGAGCGGCGCGGCCGTTGAACGGGCGCGTGCCAGGGCGAATGGTTCGATTTGCCGTTACCAATCGAATTTCAATTCACTGCGCGCCGCGTAGCCGTCGCCGTTTTTGAGCCATTGGCTTGCGCGTTGCCAGTGTTCGACCGGATTCGTCTCCGCGTAATCCGCCGGTAAGCGATGGGCGAGGGCTGCCTCAAGTGCTACGTCGTGGCCGGCGGCATAGTCGGCGAAGGATTCGCGCGCGATGATGTCGGGCATAATCCAAATACGCTTGTCGTTCGGATCAGAATCCTGCCAGTGCAGCGAGGCGACGATGACGGAGAGCCTTGTTGCGGGCAGCGTGAATTGCTTGGCGTCGCCGAAATGGTTGGGGGCGGAGCCGGTCGGTTCACCGACGAACAGGCATTGCGTCCACCGTTCCGCCTGATTCGCAAAGTCTTGCGCGGCGGAGAAAGTTTGGCGACCGGTCAGGATGAAAAGTCTTCCGGGGCGATCGATCTTGCGCGCCTTGATGATGCCGAGCAGCAGTGGTTGATTTTTATAGTTGTTGCCGCCGCCGTTTTCGCGGATGTCGACGATCAGGCGTTCGACCGGATTGTCGTCGACGAATTTGAACAGACGCGCGGCGAAGGCGGCGACAGTGTCGTTGTCGGCGTCGTCGGATTGGCGGTAGGCGGCGTAGACGGCTTTGCGATCCTTTAGATAGTGGAAGCCGAAGGGCGCGTCCGTGAAGTGGAGCGGCGTGGGTTTTGCGAGCTTCGTATCGTCGCGTGCGCGCACCCAAGACGTTTTCTGTTTTTCCGCATCGTCGACGGCAGTGACGGGCGTCACGGCGAAATCGCGACGGGTGCCGTCTTTCAACGCGACGGTGACGTTGAGCGGACCGGCGATGTCGTTCGTTGCGACTCCGGCGCCTTGCAGATAACCGGGGCGGCGCAGTATTAGCGGTAGCCAGCGCACGACCCATATGTCGTTTTCGTGCGGCCAGAATTCGGTCAGGGTGCGCACGACATCGCCGGTCGGCTTCCCGGCGATGGCGACAACTTTGCCACCGATGGCGTCGCGATAGGGCGCATCGGCGCCGACGACGTAGAGCCCGTCGGCAAATGCTTGCGTGAGGATGGGATAGCGCGTGTCGAAGCCTGGACCTGCGTCCGGCACGGGATAGATCGCAGTGTGACCATCGCCGATAAGCCGGAGCATGCGATAGACGCCCATCACGTAGCGCGGCCAAGTTGCTGTGGGTGCGTCGCGTCGAAAGCCGGCGACGTAGGCCTCCAACTCCTTTTGCGGCGTGCGGTGGTAGAGGTCGGGATGTGTCGCCTGCATGAACGCATAAAGCGCGTCGATGTCGCTGACGCGGCTGGGGTTCGGCTGTGCCGCTTGAGATGGAATCGCCGTCAGCGCAATCAGCAGTGCGATGGCAAACTTCAACGATGTGCGGCGGTTCACGGATCATGCCCCCTGATGCAAGGCTCTAAACTAGCGTGCTCAGAGGTCCTTCTTGTTCACGTTCCGGTCATCCAACCGGCAAATTAGCGTCGCCGCCCCTTGAACGCCCTCGTCCCCGGCCTGCCGCCGGTCGAGCGCGATTGCTGTTTCCTCGGCGTCCGGCCTTTGAGCGCTTCCTCGGTGGCGTATTCAACCGCTTCCTGTCTTGCGAAGGGATCGTCTGCGATGGCGAGTTCCGT
>JANOFM010000055.1:0-15398 GCA_031413635.1 Alphaproteobacteria bacterium
CTCCGTGCGCGCGTCGGAATAGACGATCTCCGGGAAGAAGTGCGGATCGCGCCATTCCGTGTACATGTCCGAGACGGAGAGGAAGCCGTAGAAATCGTCGAAGCCGACGTTCTGGGGTTGGGACGCCGTGTTCTCGCCGACGTGCCATTTGCCGACGGCCTGCGTGGCGTAGCCGCCGGAGGAGAGCAGTTCGGCGACCGTGGTTTCGCCTTGCAGGCCGCCCGCCTCGCCGTACATCGGCGGGCGGTGGAGGCCGTGGCGATTGGGCACGCGACCGGTGAGCAGCGTCGCGCGCGAGGGCGAGCAGCTGGGTTCGGAATAGCATGAGGTCAGCTGCAAGCCGTTGCGGGCGATCTTGTCGAAGTTCGGTGTCGGTGCGCCAACCGCGACGCCGCCGCCGTAGCAACCAAAGTCGCCCCAGCCGACGTCGTCCATCAAGAAGATGAGGATGTTCGGACGCTTCTTGCGGGCGCCGAGTTTTTGCGCCGCAGCTTTCACCTGATCGGCGTGGACGAAGGCCGGTTCGAGGTTTTGCGCGGTCTGAACCGTGGCGCTGGCGATTGCGTCGAAGTTGGACATTGTGGTTTATCCCAAGGGCTCGATGCGGCTTTTATGACAGAGCGAAATGGACTTGGCGATGATCGGTTCTTCGACGGCACCCGTAATTGAAACCGAGCGGTTGCGGCTGCGCGGCTACCGGCTCGACGACTTCGACAGGTGCGCGGCACTTTGGGCGGATCCCGTTGTTACGCGCTTCATCGGCGGCAAACCTTCGACGCGAGAGGAATCGTGGATGCGGCTGTTGCGCAATGCCGGACATTGGTCGTTGCTGGGATTCGGCTATTGGGTGGCGGAAGAAAAAGTGTCCGGCCGCATGGTGGGCGAGATCGGTTTTTTCGAACTGAAGCGCGAGATCGAGCCCTCGTTTGAAGGCATGCCCGAGGCCGGCTGGGTGTTGGCGCCTCACGCCCATGGAAAAGGCTTCGCGACTGAAGCAGTCAAAGCGATTTTGGCTTGGGGCGAAAAGCAGTTCGCCGGTAAGACAACGGCGTGCATCATCAGCCCGGAAAACGCAGCCTCGATCCGGGTAGCGGAAAAGTGCGGCTATCGCGAGATTGTGCGCACGACCTACAAGGGTGCGCCCACCATTGTGTTTCATCGCACGGCGCAGGACTATCGGACCCCATGACGAAGTCATTGGCGCGCGCCGAGATGGCACGGCTTTATTTAGCTGATGAGACCGAGATCGTCGCCGCACTTCTGCCGCGCGCGCGTTCGAGCGCCGCCGAGCGCGCGGCGACCGAAATGCTGGCGCGCGATTTGGTGGCGCGCGTGCGGGCGCAGCGCAAGCGCGGCGGGCTCGACGCCTTTCTTCATCAGTATGCGTTGTCGACCGAGGAAGGCGTGGTTCTGATGTGCCTGGCCGAGGCGCTGTTGCGGGTTCCGGATGCGGAGACCGCCGACAGACTGATCAAGGACAAGATCGGCTCGGCCAATTGGGACAAGCATCTGGGGCAGTCGTCGTCGTTGTTCGTCAATGCCTCGACATGGGGCTTGATGCTGACGGGGCGCGTCGTGAAGCTCGGCGGGGGCGCGCCGGATTGGACGTCGATCTTCGGGCGCGTGGTCCAGCGCGGCGGCGAACCGATCATCCGTCAGGCAATGAATACCGCCATGCGCATCATGGGCGGGCAGTTCGTGCTGGGGCGCACGATCGAGGAGGCGTTGAAGCGCGGGGCGGAGGCGGCGAAACGCGGCTTTCGTTTTTCGTTCGACATGCTGGGCGAGGCGGCGCTGACGGACGACGACGCGGAACGCTATGCGCGGTCCTATGCGGATGCGATCGCGTCGATTGCCACGTATGAGGACAAGCGTGCGGGGACCGTGTTCACGCGCAATTCGATTTCGGTCAAGCTGTCGGCGATCCATCCGCGGCTCGAATATGCGAAGCGCAAGCGGGTGCTGAAAGAGATTCTGCCGCGTGTGATGCCGCTGTGCGTTGCCGCGCGCGATGCGGGGATCGGCTTTACCATCGACGCCGAGGAGGCGGACCGGCTCGATCTACAGCTCGATATTTTCGAGGCGGCGAGCGGGGCGGCGGAGCTCAAAGGCTGGGAAGGGTTGGGGCTCGCGGTGCAGGCCTATCAAAAACGCGCGCCCGCCGTGCTCGATTGGTTGGCGGCGTTGGCGCGCGAGCATGGGCGGCGTATTCCGGTCCGCCTGGTCAAAGGCGCCTATTGGGACAGCGAAATCAAGCGCGCACAGGAACAGGGGATCGACGGCTATCCGGTGTTCACGCGCAAGGCGTCGACCGATGCGTCGTATCTGGCGTGCGCGCGCGCGATGCTGGCCGATCGCTCCGCGTTTTTTCCGATGTTTGCGACGCACAATGCGCACACCCTGGCCGCGGTCAAGACGATGGCGGGCGGGCGGCACGACTACGAATTCCAGCGCCTGCACGGCATGGGCGAGGAGCTCTACGATGAAGCCGTCGGCGACGACCGGCTGGGCGTCGCATGCCGCATCTATGCGCCGGTGGGCGCGCATGAAGATTTGCTTGCCTATCTCGTGCGCCGCTTGCTCGAGAACGGCGCCAACACGTCGTTCGTCAATCGCCTTGCCGACGACGAAGCGCCAATCGATGCCATCATCGCCGATCCAGGGACCCAAGTCGAAGCCATGAACCCGAAGCCCCATCCGCGTATTCCGTTGCCCGCGAATTTGTTCGCCGACCGGACGAACTCGCGCGGCGTGTTGTTGAGCGATCCGGCACAGGCCGAGCCGCTGACCATGGCCATCGCGCAGGCGGTCGAGCGTTCGCTGGACGCGCGGCCGTTAATCGGTGGCATGCCGCAAGACGGTAGGGCGGTCGCGGTATTCGATCCGTCGAAGCGATCGCGCCAGATCGGCAGCGTCGTCAACGCGACGTCCGAGATGGCCGTGCGTGCCGCCGCAGCAGCGTCGGTGGCGCAGTTCGATTGGGATGCGATGGGCGGTGCCGGACGCGCACAGATTTTGGAGCGCGCCGCCGATTTGTTCGAACGCGACGCGGCGTTGCTGATCGGGCTGTGCGTGCGCGAGGCGGGCAAGACGATCGCCAATGGGCTGGCCGACGTGCGCGAGGCGGTCGATTTCCTACGCTATTACGCCGGGCTGGCGCGGGCGGAATTCTCGGCGCCGAAAGTGCTTCCCGGACCAACCGGCGAGCGCAACGAATTGTCGCTGCATGGGCGGGGCGTGTTCGCCGCGATCAGTCCGTGGAATTTTCCCGTGGCCATTTTCACCGGACAGATTGCGGGCGCGTTGGCGGCGGGTAATAGCGTTGTCGCCAAGCCCGCCGAGCAGACGCCGCTGGTCGCGTACGCTGCGACGCGATTGCTACACGAGGCGGGCGTACCGGGCGAGGTGTTGCATCTGTTGCCGGGCGACGGGCCCGCCATCGGCGGCGCGCTGATCCGCGACGCGCGCGTTGGCGGCGTGGTGTTCACCGGGGGCACGGATACGGCGCGCATCATCAACCGGATGCTGGCCGAGCGCGACGGCGCATTGCCGCCGTTCATCGCCGAGACCGGCGGGCTGAACGCCATGATCGCGGATTCGACGGCATTGCCGGAGCAATTGGTGAAGGACGCGGTGATGTCGGCGTTCGACAGCGCGGGGCAGCGCTGTTCGGCGTTGCGCGTGTTGTTCCTGCAGAACGATATCGCGCCGCGGGTGTTGAAGTTGCTTGCGGGCGCCATGGCGGAACTGAAGATCGGCGATCCGATGAAGCTCGACACCGATATCGGTCCAGTGATCGATGGCGACGCATTGATAATGCTTCAGGCGCATGCCGCGCGCATGGCGGACGAGGGCAAATTTATCGCCGAGGCGCCGCTGAGCGATGAGACGAAGGACGGATTTTTCTTCGCGCCGAAGGCCTATGAGATCGACGCGATTTCGCAGCTTGAGCGCGAAGTGTTCGGGCCGATCCTGCACGTGGTACGGTTCGAGGCGAGCCATCTCGGCAAGGTATGCGAAGCGATCAATGCGACGGGCTATGGCCTAACGTTGGGCGTTCACACACGCATCCAAGAGACCGCGGATTTCATCCGTGCGCGGGCCAAGGTCGGCAATCTCTACGTCAACCGCAACCAAATCGGTGCGGTCGTGGGCGTGCAACCGTTCGGTGGCGAGGGTCTGTCGGGCACGGGGCCGAAAGCCGGCGGGCCGCACTATCTCCATCGCTTCGCGGTCGAGCGTACAATATGCACGAACACGACGGCGGCGGGGGGGAATGCTAGTTTGCTCTCGCTCGGCGAATCAGCGCCGGGGTGAGGGGCGCTTTTGGGATGGCCGGGCTTCCGGTGCCTTTGATTGTCGTGGGCAACGAGAAGGGCGGGTCGGGGAAGTCGACCGTCGCCATTCATCTCGTCGCCGGTTTGATGTCCGCCGGTTTGCGCGCCGGGGCGATCGATCTCGATCATCGCCAGCGCAGTCTGTCTCACTTCTTCGCCAATCGGGCGCAGTGGGCGGAGCGGACTCAACGCGACTTTGCGTTGCCGAAACTCGTAACGATGACGCCCATCGACGATGACGCTTCCGTGCGACTTTGCGCCGTCGTCGCCGGGTTGTCCGCAGAGGCCGACGTCATCGTCGTCGATTGTCCGGGCGCCGATACGGCACTGGGGCGCGCGGCGCATGCCAGTGCGTCGGTGATCGTCACGCCGCTTAACGACAGTTTTGTCGATTTCGATTTGCTCGCCGGCGTCGACCCCGAAACCTTCGAGGCGAAAGCGCCCAGCATCTATGCCGAGTTCGTGTGGGAGAGCCGCAAGCGCCAGATGGTCGAGAAGCGCCGGACGATCGACTGGCTGGTGGTGCGCAATCGCATGTCGGCGACGGCTTCGCACAACCAGCGGCGCGTGAGCGAGGCGCTGACGAAGCTCGCGCAGCGTATCGGCTTTCGCTTGGCGCCGGGTTTGAGCGAGCGTGTGATTTATCGCGAACTGTTTCCGAAGGGCTTGACCGTGATCGATCTGATCGAAGGCAAGACCCGGGGCATTACGATGGCGCAGGTGGCAGCGCGCGCAGAGGTGCGCGGCTTGGTCGCGGCACTCCGCCTGCCGCACTTGACGAAGATGTTGGCGGCGTCCTAACGGACGGCGATCGGCAGGCTGGCGCGGGCGGAGGCTTGATCCCAGGCGCCGTCGGTAACGACGAGGCAGCTGGTGCCGCGCTTTTGCAATTTCTCGCAGAGCGATTCCGCTTTGGCCGGCGTGAAAGCACCGAAGCGGACGCGGTAGAAGGTTTCGCCGTTGACGTCGAGCTGGACGATGGCGCTTTTTGCTTGACCGATCAGATCGCGGGCGTGCGCTTTGACTTGCTTGAGCTGCGTTTCGGCGCCGTCGCGCGAAAGATGAGCGCCAACTTGGATGCCCCATTTGCCGTGCGCCGGGCTGATGTCGCGTCGCGTTTGTCGATCAGCAGAGGAATCGCCTTGTCCGTCGTCGCGGGCGACCACAGGCACGCCCGCATAGACCGGTTGCGCCGCGGAAGCGCCCGCGTCGGGTACCGGCACCGATTGAACGGGCGCCGAAACGGGGACAGTGGCGGAGCCGGGCCTGAAGGTCGCGGCGCTTTCTTCGGCCGCTTCGTTGGCAGCCAATTCTTCTTCGTCGAGGACCAGCGGCGACATCGCCATGATCACGGGCGCGGGACGGCCGAGGCCCAGTTTCGTGAATTCGCTTTCGAGCAGTTCGGCGGTTTGGATGTCGCGGTCGCGCGCGGAGCGTCCGCCCATCACGACGGCGACGAGGCGCTTGCCCTGGCGGGTGGCGGAGCTTGCGAGATTGTAGCCCGACATGCGGGTGTAGCCGGTCTTCAATCCGTCGGCGCCGTCGAAGAACTTCATCAGGTTGTTGTGGCCTTCGAAGCTGCGGCCATCCCAGACGAAGCTTTGGGCGCGGAAATACGGATAGAACTGCGGAAAGTCACCGATCAGGCGGCGGCTGAGGATGACGAGATCGGCGGCCGTCGACCGCTGGCTGGTGTCGGGCAGGCCGGAGGCGTTGACGAACGTCGTGTGGTTCATGCCCATCTGCCGGGCGCGTTCGGTCATGCGCGAGGCAAATTGATATTCGTTGCCGCCCAAATGTTCGGCGACGACGACGGCGACGTCGTTGGCCGAGCGCACGACGAGCGCTTTGATCGCATCTTCCACGGCGATCCGGTCGCCCGCAGTCAGACCCAAGCGCGTCGGGTCTTGCGAACAGGCGTAGGCCGAGGCGGTCATTTCCGTCGATAGCGAAATGTTTCCCCGCTGCAATGCTTCGAACAGCAGATAGAGCGTCATCATTTTCGTCAGCGACGCGGGGTAGCGAACCTCGTTCGACATGCGCTCGTAGAGCAGGCGGCCGGTATCGGCCTCGACGACGACGGCGGCAAATCGTTCGACATAGGGTTGAGGTTTGACGTAGCGGTGTTTCTTGCGCTTGCGTGCGTCAGCGGTTCCCGCCGACAGGATCACCCCTGCCAGGAGAAGAACGGCTAGCAATACTCTCATAGGCCGAACGCGCCATACCATGTCGATTGTTCCCCGCTACACGAGGTTCGTCATGGCGACAGCGTCGGCAAGAAGCAGACCAAGCACCCGGCCGCCTTCCCCCCTGCTCGACGTCAACACATCGTGCAGTCTGTCAGATTTCTGCCATTTGAAAAGCGCTAACATCGACAAATATCCTCGCCGTGCCATGCCTGCTGAGGTCGGCGGCCAACGCCTGCTGCTGCCCCGAATCTCACAGATTCGGGGTCATTTTGTGTTGCCGCGACTTTACTTTTGGTTAACGAGTGCGCTAGCCGGAAAGTAATTTCATGGTGCGACGCACAACGTTAACTTGACTTTCACGCGACAGAGCTTCATATGGGCTTATGTTGCAGTGCAGCATTTCCGGTGCGCGGGCTTCGGGCCCGACCTATCCGGATTGCACCACGGCGGCTCAGTACTTCGCCGTGCCTAACCCAAGGATCAAGTCGATGGCCCCCAAGTCTCAGCAGAAGGCGACCGCGGAAACGGTCGAAAACGTCATGAAAAGCGGAAACGAAGCAATGAAAAATGGAATGGAAACCTGGACGAAGGCGATGGAACGCTTCTCGGGCTTCGGCAAGGAAAATGTCGAAGCGTACATGAAGGCGACCACGGCCATGACAAAGGCGTTCGAGCGCATCAACGGCGAAGTCGTGACCTTCTCCAAGCAACAAGTCGAAGACGGCGTTGCAGCGTTCAAAGCCGTGTCGAGCGCCAAGAGCGCGCATGAAGCGTGGGAAGTGCAGACCGACTTCGCGAAGTCGGCGCTGGACTCCTATATCGCACAGGCGACGAAGATCAACGATTTGTGGATGGATGCGGCCAAGCAGGCCGTCGCGCCGATGACCGCGCGCTTTTCGGCCTTGTCGGAAGCCGTGCAGGAAGTTCGCCCGGTCTATCCGTTCTCACGCGCCGCGGCCGAATAATTCCAGCAACTTAGACTTTGGCGATCGGGCTCGGAGACGATGGTCTCCGGGCCCTTTCGCTTTTCGCTGAGAGCAGCGTAGTGTCCGCGCGATGACACTGCAGCGCATCGATTTCGCGACACTCGCGCGCCCCGGAAAGCCCAACACATTTCTGCTGGCGCCCGAGGGACTGTGCCAACAGGCTAAGGTCGACAAGATAGCGCCGGTCTATCGGGTAGCGGCGGCCAGATTGCGGCAGGAATTTCTTGCTGTGGTCATCGCGCAGCCGCGCGTGTCTCACACGCTGTCCGACCAGGCCGGGCTTTACGACGACTTCGTCGTGCGCTCAGCCCTGTTCGGCTTTCCCGATCACGTCGCGGTCCAGTTTCTGGACGTGAAGGGCGGTAAGTCGACGCTCGCTGTCTATTCCCGTTCGGTGTACGGGCGATCGGATTTAGGGGTCAATCGGGCTCGCACCCTGGCTTGGTTGGCGCTTGTCAATGGCGTCATTAAGCCCCTGTCCCCCTGAAATCCGAGGGGGCTTTCCTCATCTTCGTGCTTTCATTTCGGCCGGAGCATCATATTTAATGATCTCAACGGTTTGACCGCTGACAGGGATTGATTTGCCGCTAGCATGACCAAGCAAAACGGGGATCGCGACGGGCAGGGACCTTCAACGGGTCTGGTCACCAAAACGCGGCCCAAAACCAAGAAGCCGAACCTTTACAAGGTTCTGATGTTGAACGACGACTACACGCCGATGGAATTCGTCGTCCATGTGCTGGAACGCTTCTTCAACAAGGGGCGGTCGGATGCGGAAAAGATTATGCTGGCGGTTCACCAGCGCGGCGTGGGGATTTGCGGCGTCTATACGTACGAAGTCGCGGAAACCAAGGTGGCGCAGGTCATCGATTTCGCCAGGCGTCACCAGCACCCGTTGCAGTGTACGCTGGAGAAAGAATGAGAGACGATGTGGTAGGCTTGAGGGCACGGTTCGAGAAAGGCGAGTAGCTAGTGGCGAGTTTTTCAAAGTCCCTGCAGAACACTCTTCACCGCGCCATGGCGCTGGCGAACGAGCGCACGCACGAATACGCAACGCTTGAGCATTTGTTGCTGGCGCTGATCGACGATCAGGACGCAACCGCCGTGATGCGGGCGTGCAATGTCGATGTCGAGGCCTTGCGCCGGACGTTGACGACCTATGTCGATACGGATCTGGCGACGCTGATCGTCAATGACGGCGAGGATGCAAAACCGACGGCCGGTTTTCAGCGTGTCGTGCAACGCGCGGTCATTCACGTGCAGTCGTCGGGGCGCGAAGAAGTCACCGGCGCCAATATCCTCGTCGCAATTTTCGCCGAGCGCGAAAGCCATGCGGCCTATTTCCTGACCGAACAGAACATGACGCGCTACGACGCGGTTTCCTACATCAGTCACGGCATCGCCAAGCGGCCGGGGGCATCGGAAGCACGGCCGGTGCGCGGCGCCGAAGAGGACGGCGAGGACGGCGAGAAGCCCGTCAAGCAAGGCACGGAGGCGCTTGAGGCTTATTGCGTCAATCTCAACAACAAGTCGCGCTCGGGCAAAATCGACCCCCTGATCGGGCGCGAGGCCGAGGTCGAGCGTACGATCCAAATTCTCTGCCGGCGGCAGAAGAACAATCCGCTCTTGGTCGGCGATCCGGGCGTCGGCAAGACGGCGATCGCCGAGGGTCTTGCGCGCAAGATCGTCAACAACGAAGTGCCGGAGGTGTTGAAGGACTGCACCATCTTCGCGCTCGACATGGGGGCGCTGATCGCGGGTACGCGCTATCGCGGCGACTTCGAAGAGCGGCTGAAGAACGTCGTCAAGGAACTAGAGCAGTTCAAAGGCGCGATCCTGTTCATCGATGAGATCCACACCGTGATCGGCGCGGGCGCCACCAGCGGCGGCGCGATGGATGCCTCGAACCTGCTCAAGCCCGCGCTGCAGTCGGGAACTTTGCGCTGTATGGGATCGACGACGTATAAGGAATTCCGCCAGCATTTCGAGAAGGATCGCGCGTTGGCGCGGCGCTTCCAGAAAATCGACGTCGGCGAGCCGCCCGTCCCGGACGCGATCAAGATTTTGAAGGGCCTGAAGCCTTATTTCGAGACCTATCACAAGGTTCGCTACACGGGCGATGCGATCAAGGCGGCGGTCGAGCTGTCGGCGAAGTACATCAACGACCGCAAGCTGCCGGACAAGGCGATCGACGTGATCGACGAGACGGGCGCATCGCAGATGCTGCTGCCCGAGGGTAAGCGCAAGAAGGTGATCGGCGTCAAAGAGATCGAGGATGTGATCGCCAAGATGGCGCGGATTCCTCCAAAATCGGTTTCGAAGAGCGACGCGGAGTCGTTGCGCGATCTGGAAATGAACATGAAGCATGTCGTGTTCGGCCAGGACGACGCGATCAAACAATTGACGGCGGCGATCAAAATGGCGCGTGCAGGTCTGCGCGATCCGGAAAAGCCGATCGGGTGCTATTTGTTTTCGGGCCCCACCGGCGTCGGCAAAACCGAGGTCGCGCGGCAACTGTCCAAGGTGCTGGGCGTCGAGCTGCTGCGTTTCGACATGTCGGAATACATGGAGCGTCATTCGGTCAGCCGCTTGATCGGCGCGCCGCCGGGCTATGTCGGGTTCGATCAGGGCGGGCTTTTGACCGACGGCGTCGATCAGCATCCTCATTGCGTGCTGCTGCTCGACGAGATCGAGAAGGCGCACGCCGATCTATTCAACATTCTGTTGCAGGTGATGGATCACGGCAAGCTGACCGATCACAACGGCAAGAAGATCGACTTCCGAAATGTCGTTCTGATCATGACGACGAATGCGGGGGCCTCGGATGCCGCGAAGGAATCGATCGGTTTCGGTCGCGGGCGCCGAGAAGGCGAGGATACCGAGGCGATCAAGAAAATGTTCACGCCCGAGTTCCGAAACCGGCTCGATGCGGTGATCGGGTTCGCATCCTTGTCGCCGGCCATCATCGAGCGGGTGGTGGAGAAGTTCGTGCTGCAGCTTGAGGCGCAACTCAGCGACCGCAACGTCACGTTCGAGCTTTCGCCGGACGCGACGCGCTGGCTCGCCGAGACCGGGTATGACGAGGCGTTTGGGGCGCGGCCGCTTGCCCGGGTTATCCAAGACACGATCAAGAAGCCGCTGGCCGACGAGATATTGTTCGGCAAGCTGGCGCGTGGCGGCACGGTGCGGGTGATGCTGAAGGCCGACAAATCGGGCCTTGAGTTCGAGATCATCGAAGCGCCGCATTTGCCGGCCAAGGTGAGGCTCAAAGGCGAAGATCTCGACGGCGACGAAGAGATCGAACCCAACGAGCCCGAACTGGTGAAATGAAACGTCTGATCTTTTCGGCGGTGTTGGCGTTTTGGGCGGCGGGGGCGGTTACCGCCGCGGACGAAGATATCGTCATTCGCGGCAATTTCCCGCAAATGTTGGCGCGCGGCGAGACGACGACGCAAATGGCGCTGCGCATTGCGGTGCTTATCGGCGGGCTCGATCAGCGCATCGCGCCACCGTGCGGGATGAAGCGCAGCTTCGAATTCGCCGGCGCCGATCATGTCGACGTGAACGACATCTCGCGCCGCGTCGAGACGGGACAGTCCGGCGTTTGGCGCATCGTGGTGACGGGTAAAGGCTGTTGGAGTCCGCGCACGCACAACGTGTTCGTGTTCTCGCGCGGTGGGGCGCCCGCTTCGCTGCGGCTCGGTGTGCCGGGACGCTCGGTCGCCGGCGTCAAGCACCAACAAGACGCAACCCAAATCGTTCTTAGGCTCGCCAACGGCACGGCGACGCGCGGCAATTGCGACGAACGCGCCTTCATCGTTGAAGCCGCCGTGGCGCGTCCGCGGCTGCCGGGCAAGGATTGGGACGAAACTTGGTCGGCCCGGGGGTGCGAGATCACGCGCACCTACACGGTGATGTTCGAGCCGCAAGCCGGGAAGATGCGGATTTCGGTGATCCCGACCAGTTGAACGCGTCGATCTCGGTTGCGCGAACCTGCGATCCTGCCGCTAGGGGACGTTGAACTTCCGTCGTTGTTTGACTGGGTCACTCCCCAAAACTATTGGCGGCGCTCTATTCCAACTTGCCATTTTTGGCAATACGGTCGCGCATCGAAATTATCTAGCACGAGGATCCGATGACGCCGTTCGAAATTATCCGCGATCAGTTGGGGCAAGCCGTCCCCTTCGCCCGGCATGCGGGCGTGAAGCTCACGCATATCGAGGCGGGGCTTGCGCGCGCCGAGCTTGAACAGACGGCCACCAGCGTCAATCACATCGGCACGCAGCATGCGGGCGCCTTGTTCACGCTGGGCGAGACGGCGTCGGGCGGTGCGATGGCGGGCGTGTTCGCCGATCGCATTCTGACCGTGCGCCCGATCGCCGGCGAAGCGCAGATCCGTTACACGCGGCTCGCCAAGGGCCGCATCACTGCGGAGGGCCGGGTGGCCGGTGCGGCGAAGGATATTCTCGCGGCGTTCGAGCGAGACAAGAAAGTCGCTTTCGACGTCTCCGTCACGTTGAGCGACGCAGAAGGCACGGAGGTGGCAAGCATGCGCGTGTCGTGGACGGTAAAGGCCGCGTAGTGCAAGGCGTTGCGCAGAGGGGACCGGGCGCCATACGCTTGAGGACGTTCGCGCCATTCTTGCTCCGAATCGGCCCTCAAAGCCCAAGACGCTTGTGGAGCTGAAGGAAGGAATCGGCGAGTACATACGAAAGAGGCATGCGCGCCGTTGACACGAATGTCCTGGTGCGCCTGCTGATGGTCGACCATGTCGAGCAGGCGCGTGCCGCGGCGGCGTACATCTCCGGCGGGGTGTGGGTTTCTCATTTGGTGCTGGCGGAAGCAGTTTGGGTTCTCAGGACCGTTTACGGGCATTCGCCAGCGCAAATCGGGGCCGCAGTAAGGCTGCTGCTGGACTTGGACTCTCTCGTGATTCAGGACACCGACGTCGTCAAATCCGCGCTCGAACATTTCCGCTCGCGACCGAGCAACAGTTTCTCGGACTGCCTCATACTTGAAATCGCACGCAAAGCAGGGCATCTGCCGGCTGGAACGTTCGACAAGGTTTTCGCCATGCTCCCGGACGTCGAGAGGTTGGCGAACTGATGCGGCTACGTCAGAGCCGCCGTTATCTTCACGGCCAGCGCTTTCAGCTTTTCGAAGTCGGCCATTTCGCGGGCGTGGAGTTTAAGGTCGAGGCCGTTTGAGCGCGGAATGATGTGAAAGTGGATGTGGAAGACAGTTTGTCCCGCGGCCGCGCCGTTCAGTTGCGCGATCAAAACGCCCGGTGCTTGCATGACTTCGCGCACGGCGGCGGCGACTTTCTTCGTCGTCTTGATCAGCGCGGCAGCGCCGTCGGGGCTTAGATCGAAGATCGTTTCGGCGTGTTCTTTCGGGATGACCAGCGTGTGGCCCTCCGCCTGGGGCATGATGTCCATAAAGGCGATAGTGTGGGCGTCTTCGTAGACTTTGAATGCGGCTGCTTCGCCGCGGACGATCTTGGCGAAGATGTTGTTGGGGTCGTAAGCCACTAGGTTTCTCCGTCGTCGTTTTTCTTGAACGGGCTGTGCTCGGCCAAGGCTTCCATCTCGTCGCCGACGGCGCGGCGTTCTTCCTTGAGGTAGCGCGCGACCGCGTCGCGCAAGCCCGGATGCGTGATCCAGTGCATGGAGTGCGTACGCGCCGGGAGATAGCCGCGGGCGAGTTTGTGGGCGCCTTGGGCTCCGGCTTCGACGTGGGCGAGTTTGCGCGCGATGGCGAACTCGATCGCCTGATAATAGCAGAGTTCGAAATGCAGGAAGGGGTGGTGTTCGAGCGCGCCCCAGTTACGGCCGTAGAGCGTGTCCGAGCCGATGAAGTTCAGGGCTCCGGCGATGTAACGGCCTTGGCGCTTGGCCATCACGAGCAGAATTCGATCGGCCATCGATCGGTTGATCAGGCTGAAAAATTCTCGCGTGAGATAGGGCGTGCCCCATTTGCGCGAGCCGGTGTCGATGTAAAAGGCGAAGAAGGCGTCCCAGTGCGATTCCTTCAGATCGCCGCCGGTGAGCCATTCGACGGCGATGTCGTTCTTCAAGGCTTCGGCGCGTTCGCGGCGCAGGTTTTTGCGCTTCATCGAAGAGAGCGCGCTTAAGAAGGCGGCGAAGTCGCAGTAATTCTCATTGTGCCAATGGAATTGCTGATCGTGACGCGGGAGAAATCCCAACGGCGCCAAAGACGCGGCCTCGTCCGGTTCGGCGAATGTGACGTGCACGGAGGATACGCCGAGCTTTTCAGCGAATGCCATCAGCGCGTTGGCAAGCGGCGGGCGTGCGTTGGCGTTGCCGCCGGTCAGGAGCCGCGGACCGGTGGCCGGCGTGAAGGGGACGCAGACCTGCAGCTTTGGATAGTACCGACCGCCCGCGCGCTCGAAGGCTTGGGCCCAGCCGTGGTCGAAGACGTATTCGCCGTAGGAATGGCTCTTGGCGTACATCGGCGCGGCGGCGATCAATGCGCCCGATTGTTCGACGAGGACGTGCGTGGGCTGCCAGCCGGTCTCGGCCGTCGCCGAGCCGCTTTCTTCGAGCGCCGACAGGAAGGCGTGGCTGACGAACGGGTTGACGCGCGCGCCTGGCGGATTGGCGAGTGCATCCCAGGCTGCGGGGGCAACGGCATGCATCCCGTCGATCAAACGCGCCGAGGGCGTTGCCGATTTCATCGATCGGGTGCGGGCGTTTGCCGTTCAACCGATCTCGAAGATCGCTTCGACTTCGACAGCTACGTTGCGCGGCAACGAACCTGCTCCGACAGCGGCGCGCGCGTGCTTGCCGATGTCGCCGAAGACTTGAACGATCGTGTCGGAGGCGCCATTGACGATTTCGGGGTGCTGACCAAAACCGGGGACCGCATTGACGAAGCCCGTGACCTTGACGCAGCGCTTGACGCGGTCGAGGTCGCCGCCGCAGGCTTCGCGCACTTGGGCGATGACGTTGAGAGCGCAAAGGCGGGCTGCCGCTTTGCCTTGCTCGACGTCGAATTCCTTGCCGACCTGGCCGACATATTCCAAGCCGTTCGGGCCCAACGTCACCTGACCCGAAACGAAGACCAGATTACCGCTGACGACGAAGGGAACATAGTTCGCAACCGGCGCCACGGCCTTAGGCAGGGTGATGTCAAGTTCTTTGAGGCGGGCTTCGACGCGACCTGTCATGTGCGTTTCCTTTGCGAAAGTCTGTGGGCCATGCGAAGAGAGAAAGTCGCAAATCGGCCGCCACTTCGCAACGTCAGATAGCACATGTCAAAACGCCTCGATGCCGACGACCGTTGTCCGGTGCGTGATGGTCTCTACATGCCTGCCGAGTGGGCGCCGCACGCGCGCTGTTGGATGGCGTGGCCCTGCCGCTTGGAGCCGTGGGGCACGTCCGAGGGGCTGCTGCGCGCGCAGGTAAGCTATGCCGCGGTGGCGCGCGCGATCTCGGGCTTCGAAAAGGTGACGATGGCGGTGCGGCCTCAGGATGTCGACGAGGCGCGCATGGCGATGGGGCGCGGCATCGAAATACTCGAAGTGCCGCTCGACGATTCTTGGGCGCGCGACATTGGCCCGGTCTTTGTCACCGACGGCAATGAGGGCGTTGCCGGCGTGCATTGGCGGTTCAACGCCTGGGGCAACAAATTTCACGGCTATGACGGTGACGCCGCCTTCGGGCGGCGCGTGATCGATGCGCTCGACATGCGTTGCTATGACGGGCCGATGGTGCTGGAAGGGGGCTCGGTCGTCGTGGACGGGCAGGGCACGCTGATCACGACGGAGCAGTGTTTGCTCAACGAAAACCGCAATCCTAATCTGACGCGCCAGCAAATCGAGGAACGCTTGGCGCTCTATCTCGGCGTGACGCGCGTGGTTTGGC
>JANOFM010000056.1:0-10096 GCA_031413635.1 Alphaproteobacteria bacterium
GTTGAAAAACCTCGGGCCGCCGCATCGACATATGAAATGCAAAATCTAATCCGTGCCATCACGCCATCACATCCGCGGAATTCCGCCAAAACTGCCATCACGGATCCATCACATGGCATCACCTGCCATCACGTGCCGTCAGAAATGCCGTAGCAGTGGAGTTGCGGGCACGGCTCCGCACGCGGTTGCGCATGCGGCCGCAACAGCCAAGTTCCCGTATTCGATTTTCAAGTCGCAGCCGAACCCCGCGGAACGGGATTGGATGGTAGAACGTATAGTGAACTGACAGCCGGAAAGTCAAGCAAAACCTGATCGCATAGTGCAGCCGGCTACCTGTTTTATCGGCAGTTTAACGGCACCATAACGGCATCCCGGACGCCGGCAACGGGCGCACGGCGCGGCTTCTCACCACGCTCATTCTGCATTTGGGCGGTTACGATCTGAAGGGCCTCTACTCGCGCTGGAGGAATACTACGCTCGCAATCTCGGACGCTATTACGAAGCGCTGACCGTTGGCCCCTCGCACAACTATTACGAGGGCCGGGCGAAAGCCGACATCACGAAGTGGGTGGAGTATTTCTGCGAAGGCATGGCGGACAGCTTCGAGCACGTGAAGCGTCGCGCGCTGGAGGCGGGCCAAAGCGGCGCGCGCGACGCCTCGCCGCTGCTGCGCCACGTCGATCCGCGCCAACGCAAAGCGCTCGAACTTTTCCGGGGCAGCGCCACCATCGCCAGCCGCGATGTGGCCAAGCTGTTCGGACTCTCGGAACGCACGGCGCGCAATCTTCTGGCGGCGTGGACGACGACCGGCTTCCTCGACATCGCCGACCCGGCGAAGAAGAGCTGCAAGTACCGGCTTTCGGAAATTTATCGCGATCTGTTTGGGCTTTAGCGGCGGGCTGCGGCCGCCTTCGCATTAGGCGAGAATAAAGCGTCAAACTGGACATTCACGGCTGCGATGGTTCGTCCGTGCCGATGTCCACCCTGACCCAAATTTTTCCACCAGCCTTGGTATCGTGAAGGAGCTGGTGTCTTAGCTAACCCGGGTTTTCCGGACAGGTTTGAATAGCTACACTGTTTGAACGTTCGTACTCCACCGGGCTGAGCGGGACACAATAACCTGTCGCCAGTTTTCGCGCGAACCAGCGCTTTTTAGGGTAGCGCTTATTTCAACGTGGCGAGATAGGCGATGATGTCGGCGCGGTCTTGGGCGTTGGAGACGCCGAACATCATGGACGTGCCGGGCAAGGCTTTTTTCGGGTCGGCGAGGTACAGTTCAAGTTTCGCCGCATCCCATGTCCAGCCAGACGCCTTCATGGCAGCCGAATAGCTCGCCCCTTCGAGCGACGCCGCTTTGCGTCCGAAAATCCCCTTTACATGCGGGCCCATTCTCTTTTGCGCGGGATCGATCGCATGGCAGGTTGCGCACATCGCTTTGAAGCGCTGTTCGCCGCGCACGGCGTCGGCGGCGGTTGCAACGCTCGTGCCTAAATATAGAGCGACAACGCAGGCCAAAGTTTTGTGAAACATCGATGAATTCCCCAATGTTTTTAGGTGATTGGGATGCGAGACGTGGGAGGACAAATTGATCTAGAGTTGCCGCATCGTCAACACGCAGGCCGGAGACTTCGAACATGGACTTTACGCTCAACGGGAAAGCGCGAACCTATTCCGGCGATCCGGACCGGCCGCTGCTGTGGGTGCTGCGCGAAGATGAGGCGCTGACGGGCACGAAATACGGCTGTGGCGTTGCGGCGTGCGGGGCGTGCACGGTGTTGGTCGACGGTTCGCCGACACGCTCGTGCACGGTGCCGATGTCTTCTGCGGCAGGATCGAAGATCACCACGATCGAAGGGCTCAACGGCAAAGTGGGCGAGGCGGTTCGTAGCGCCTGGCGCGAGCTCGACGTCGTGCAGTGCGGTTGGTGTCAGTCGGGGCAGATTCTGACGGCGACGGCGTTTCTCACCGAGACGCCGGCACCGACGGAGGCCGAGATCGCGGCGGCGATGGACAACAATCTCTGCCGCTGTGCCACGTATCAACGCATCAAAACAGCTGTCGCGCGCGCCGCCGACATCGCGAAAGGCTGAGCGCCATGAAAAACATGACACTGCGTGGGAATGCGAATTCGGCCGAGCGTTTTACCAATCCGTCGCGACGGATGTTCTTGAGCGTTACGGCTTTGAGTGCGGCCGGGTTTTTGATCGGTTGCGATTCCAAGCCGACGGCACCGGCCGCGACCGGTGCGGCGGAAGCGGTCGATGCCGCGATGAACTGGTTCGTGCGTGTCGGTTCCGACAATACGGTGACAGTGTTGATCAAGCACATCGAATTCGGCCAGGGCACGGCGACGGGCCTGCCGACATTGGTTGCCGAGGAGATGGATGCGGATTGGAGCCAGATTCGCGTCGAGCATGCGCCATCGGACTCTTCCAAATACGGCAATACACTGCTGGGCGGCGCTCAGGGAACCGGCGGTTCCAGCGCAATGGCCGACAGCTATCAGAAAATGCGCGTCGCCGGGGCCGGTGCGCGCGCGATGCTGATCGCGGCAGCGGCCAAACGGTTCGGCGCGGATGGCGCTGCTCTGGTCATCGAGAAGGGGGTCGTGCGTACGGCGGACGGCGCGAAGACGGCGACGTTCGGCGAACTTGCGGCGGATGCCGCGAAGATCGCGCCGCCGGCGGTCGAGACTCTGACGTTCAAAGACCCGGCGCGCTATATTTATGTCGGCAAGCGCACGACGCGCATGGACAGTTCGGGTAAGACGGACGGCAGCGCGAAGTTCGGGCTCGATCATCACCCGAAAGACGTGGTGACGGCGCTGATCGCGCGGCCGCCCAAATTCGGCGGCACGGTGAAATCGTTCGACGCGAGCGAGGCAAAGAAGCTGCCCGGTACGGTCGATGTCGTTCAGGTGCCGCAAGGGGTCGCGGTGCTCGCCAAGGACATGTGGGCGGCGATCAAGGCGCGCGAGGCGCTGAAAGTCGAATGGGATCTGTCCAAGGCCGAGGCGCGCGGGTCGTCCGAGATCATGGCGGATTTCAAGAAGCTTGCGAATACGGCTGGCGTGTCGGCGCGCAACGACGGCGACGCCGCGGCGGCGATGAAGGGCGCAAAGAAGAAACTGAGCGCCGAGTTCGAGTTTCCGTTTCTGGCCCATGCGCCGCTTGAAGCGTTGAACTGCACCGTGTTGTTGACGGCGTCGAGTTGCGAGTTGTGGTTCGGATCGCAGTTCCCGGGGCTCGATCATCCGACGGCGGCTAAGATCGCGGGTTTGAAGCCGGAGCAGGTGAAGATCAACACGATGTATGCCGGCGGTTCGTTCGGCCGGCGCGCGACGCCTTCGGCCGATGTCGTCAATGAAGCCGTTCACATCGCCAAAGCGTGGGGCGGCAAGGCGCCGGTGAAGCTCGTCTACACGCGCGAGGACGACATCAAGGGCGGCTATTACCGGCCGATGACCTTGCATCGGTTGAGCGCGGGGCTCGACGCGCAAGGCAGTGTGACGGCGTGGACAAACCGCATCGTCTCGCAGGCGATCCTTGCCGGAACGCCGTTCCTGCCGGAAGGACAGTTGGACCCCACGGCGACCGAAGGCGCGGCGACATTGCCGTATGCGATCCCAAATCTGTCCGTCGACGTGCACTACGCGAAGACCGGTGTGCCGGTATTGTGGTGGCGCTCGGTCGGTCATACGCACACGGGATTTGCAACCGAAGTGTTTCTCGACGAGGTGGCGAAGGCGGCGGGAAAGGATCCCGTTGAGTTTCGCCGCGCGCTGCTGGCGAAACACCCGAGGCATCTGGGCGTGTTGAACCTTGCCGCGGAGAAGGCGGGATGGGGAACGCCCCTTGCGAAGGGGCGTGCGCGGGGAATTGCGGTGCACGAGTCGTTTAGATCGTTCGTCGCGCAGGTTGCCGAAATCACGGTCAAACCCGATCGCAGCTTTACGGTCGATCGCGTGGTGTGTGCGGTCGATTGCGGTATCGCGGTCAATCCGGATGTGATCGCGGCGCAAATGGAAGGCGGTATCGGCTATGGCTTGTCGGCGGCTCTGCACGAGGCGATCACGCTGACGAAGGGCGAGGTCGATCAATCGAACTTCACCGACTACCGGGTGCTGCGCGCGAGCGAGATGCCGAAGATCGAGGTGCACATCGTGCCGTCGACGGAAAAGCCGACGGGTGTCGGCGAGCCAGGCTTGCCGCCGATCGCCCCCGCGGTTGCAAACGCAATATTCGCGGCAACGGGGAAATCGGTGCGCAAATTGCCGATGGGGACGAAGGTGCCGGCTTAGGCCGGCGCACGGGCCGCACGCGCATGAGGCAAAGGAATGAAGCGGGAAGTTCTAGGGTCAAAGCAAATTCAGATTCACAAGAGCCTGCCGCGAAACGCGTAGAGGATTCCATTTCTTCCCTCCCGTGCCGCCGGCGCTGGGGCATGCGCGGCGAGCGCGAACAAAACGAAGACAATCCGATAGTTATGGGTCTTCTCGGATAAATTCGTTCAGGTCGCGCGCGTAAGCGCATGGTGGCGGCTGTGCCTCAGGTGTTCGTCATCGTGGCAGGTCTTGCGCACTCGGCCGTCGCGTTGGGGGGCGAATCAGGCAAGATGGGTGCTCCTTTCCGATTTGCTAAAATCTGCTGCGCGCGGGGGCCGGGCTCGTTCATGAAACCAGCGATTGACGTTACGCCTCACAAGACCGCCGAGGACGCCGCGCCCGCCAAGCTACAATGGCCGTTCGCGTTTCGCCCGTCTTTGGGGCAGTGGGCGCTGGTGCTGTTTGCGGTCGCTTGTCTGTTCGGGACCGCCGTTGTTGCCTGGCCGGAGGCGGCCGGGATCAGCGGCCTGGTGTTTTTGATCGGCATTACGCTGTGCGGCGCGGCGTTGATGTTTGCCATGACCTCGGGGCGGCTTGTGCCCGCCGAGGCGCCGGCGCGCTTGTTCGGCGCGGCGCTCGATGTGGATATGCGGCCGTGCTGCATCACGACGCCCGACGGGTCGGTCGGATACGTCAATCCGGCGTGGCGCAAGATGTTCGGTACCAGTGCCGCGGGTGGAGATATTCTTCCCGTCGCAGGTTTTTCGGCCGATCCCGAAACGGCGCAGCGGCTTTATCAACTGGTGCGCGCGGCCAGCCTCAAGGAGCCGCGCGAGGAAGAGCTCAAGCTCAAGAACGTCGCGGGCAAGTGGGTGCATGTGGCGGTGGCGCCGATCAGCGGGCCCGGCCACACGATCTGGCGGATCACCGACACCTCGCAGCGCCGGCCGGTGCTGCAAAGCGTCGATGCGGCAAAGCAGAACGTCGTGGTGCAGTTGCGCCCGATGGAGCAGCAGATGCTGCCGGGGCTGGGCGGCACGGACAACGCGCGCATTCCGAAGTTCATCCAAGATGCGCCGGTGGGCGTCGCCTTGATCGACGCCCAAGGCGGCATCATCGAAACCAACGCGGCGTTTGCGGTGCTGATCGGTACGGATACGCGGAGGTTGAAGGAAAAGGCGATCTTCGATTTCATGCGCGATCAAACGGCGCAAGAGGCGCGAGCGCGGTTGACCTCGCTGCAGGTCGGCGAGGTGTCGCGGGCGCCGGTCGATGTTCGCTTCCGGGCGGGCAACGAACGCACGGCGCAGTTGTTTGCGAGCCGCTTCGATCCGTTCGAAACGCACGGCGCGGTTTATGCGATCTATCTGATCGACACGACGGGCCAGACGGCGCTGGAGACGCAATTCGCGCAGTCGCAAAAGATGCAGGCGGTGGGACAGCTCGCGGGCGGCATCGCGCACGACTTCAACAATCTTTTGACCGTGATCAACGGTTACGCCGAGTTATTGTTGCAGCGCCATCAGCCGGGCGATCCGTCGTTCGCCGATCTGAACGACATCCGCAACACCGGATTGCGCGCGGCATCCTTGGTGCGCCAATTGCTTGCGTTCTCGCGCCAGCAAACGCTGGAACCGCAGGTGTTGAGCCTGACCGATCTGGTCGCCGAATGGTCGGTGACGTTGAGGCGTTTGATCGGCGACCGGGTGAAGTTGAAGGTCGAGCACGGGCGAGATCTGTGGCCGTTGATGGCCGATCAGAACCAACTGGGCAATGCGCTGGTCAATCTCGCGATCAATGCGCGCGATGCGATGCCGAACGGCGGCTTGCTTACGATCCGCACCGCCAACGTCAGCGTCGAGGAGACGATGTCGCTCGGCCATGTGTTGATGCCGTCGGGTGCTTACGTGACGATCGAAGTCGAAGACACCGGCATCGGCATCCCGAAGGAAAATCTCGGCAAGATCTTCGAGCCGTTCTTCACCACCAAGGAAAAGGGTCACGGTACCGGTCTTGGCCTTGCGTCGGTTTACGGCATCGTCAAACAGACCGGCGGTTATATTTTCCCCGAGTCCGAGCTGGGCAAGGGCACGGTGTTCCGCATCTATCTGCCGCGTTACGTCGCGCCGCCGGCCTCCGAGCAGCCCGCGGCCGAACCCGAGAAGGTTCAGGCGCCGCGCGATCTGACGGGGGTGGGGACGATCTTGCTGGTCGAGGACGAGGATGCGGTGCGCGACTTTGCGGTCCGGGCGTTGACGATGCGCGGTTACCGCGTGCTCGACGCCTCGGGCGGGGAAGAAGCGCTCGAGATCGTCAAGGAGCATGACGGGCCGATCGATCTGTTGATCTCCGACGTGGTGATGCCGTCGATGGACGGGCCGGCGCTGGTCAAGGCGGTGCGCGAGGTCATGCCGGGCCTCAGGACGATCTTCATCTCGGGTTACGCGGAAGAGGCGTTCCGCAACTCGCCCGACCGTCCGGAGAATTTCCACTTCCTGCCCAAGCCCTTCAGCCTGAAGCAGCTGACGAGCAAGGTGAAGGAGGTTTTGGAGGAGGAGTAGGTGTTCGTGGTAGGCTAGCGGCATGACCGCCTCCGATCCCGAAACCGTTCTCTACCGCGTGTTCGCGCAGCGGTTTCCGACCGAGGATGCCTGCCTCGATCATTTGCTCGTACTTCGGTTCGGCAACCCGGGCCCGTGTCCGAAATGCGGACGAGTGGGGCGGTTTCACCGTTTGCGCCGCCAGCCCGCTTTCGTGTGCCAATGGTGCGCCACTCATATCCATCCCAAAGCGGGGACGCCGTTCGCGCGGACGCGCACGCCGCTGCAAGATTGGTTCTATGTGATGTTTCTCTATTGCGCGGGCCACAAGCGCATGACCGCGCGCGAGGTGCAGCGGCAATTGGCGGTGACCTACAAGACCGCGTGGCGCATGGCGCATGAGATCAAGACGCATATGGCGCGCTGAACCATCGGGCGTCCCCGCCGCAGGGACTTGTTTACGAATTTAAACAAGCGTTAGGGATTCGACGAACGTCGCGGTAACGCGGGGGCCGGCAAGGCCCGCTTCGAAGGGGGCGATTGTTTAACCCCATCTGGGCGAAAATGGGGCCTTCGGTTTCATGCTTTCGGGCGCCGTTCTTGAGACGGCTGAGATGGAGTCCTGCACCATGGCGCGTGCGGCCCAGGTTGAGAAAAAGCCGGCGGTCCCGCGCGGCGGGCGCGTCGATGGCGGCTCGCGCGCGATGGAAGCGCCGACCGTGCTGCGCGACATTCCGGTAGACCTCACGCCTCTGCTCGCGCCGTACAAGAAACACGGGCGGCTGACGCTGCGGATCGAACGGATGCCCGCGAAGTCGCGGTTTTCCAGAGGCTCTCGAAACAACGACGGGGCGTCGTGGTCGTTGGCAGGCGACGAGTTGGAGGACCTTACGTTCCAGCTTCCCGAAGGATACGACGGCGAGCCTACGCTTTCGGTGAGGGTCATCGGCCTTACCGCCGGCAACACGCTGGCGGTCCTCGACTTTGTTGTGGCGCCTGGTGCGGCGGACGCAGGTTTGGCGGCTGAGACGTGTGCCATTGGTGGCGCCGATGTGGCGCCGCGCGGCGATGCGGAACTTCAACATCTGCGCGAGGAATTGACGAAGGCGCACGATGCTCTTGTCGCTCGCGAAGCGGAATTGAGCGAAGTCCGGCAACGCGCCGATGCAGGCGCCGACGAGAAAACCGTTGAAGCCGCGCTGAGTTCCGCACGCGCCGCATGGAATGCTGAACTCAAAGCGCGCTTGACCACGGCGGCGGCGCAAGCGCAGGCGCAGATCGCGGAGGCGCGTGCACTGTGGCAGCGCGAGACGCACGATGCGCTGCTGAAAGCCGAGAGCGCGTGGAAGGGTGCCGAAGCAGCACGTCTCGCTGAGGTGCAAACGCACTGGCGGGACGAGTCGGCGAAAGCGTTGGCGGCGGCGTGCGCGAAAGCCAGCGCCGAGAGCGGTCAGAACCACGCGGCCGAGTTGGAGGCGTTGAGAGGGACACTGAACACGCTGCAGACAAGGCTTGCAGAGCGCGAGACCGCTTTGACGCTGGCCGGAAAGGCTGCCGAACAAGCGCGCGAAAGCTCGCAACGCGAGGCGCACGAGGTTCTGAGGAAAGCGGAGACTGCTTGGAAGAGCGCTGAAGATGAACGGCTGGCAGCGGCTGAAGCTCTGTCGCAAGAGCGATCCGCCAAGGCGTTGGCGGCGGCGCAGGCTCACGCTCACGCTTTGGCGCGCGAGGATCGGGGCAGCGAAGTCGAGATGCAGGCGTTGCGCGAGAAGGCGGCCGCCCTGCAGGAAAGCCTTGCGCAACGAGATGCGGCACTGACTCATGCGGCCATGATCGCCGAGCAGGCGCGGCTCACGTGGCAGCGCGAGATGCAAGACACGTTGCTGCGGGCCGAGCGGGATTGGAAGGCTCAAGAGCCCGTGCGTGAGTCGGCGGGTGCCCTGGCCGAAGCCATGGCGCGGTGCGAGGCGGCGGAAGCGGCGTTGGCGCAGGCGCGCCTCAAACCCAAGGACGACAGCCGCTTGCAATCGGAGCTGGCGGCAGTGCGGGCAACGCTTGCCAAACGCGAGGCCGAGCTGGCTCAGTCACGCTCGGCGATCGGGCAATCGTCCGAGCGCCGTGAGCCCGAGACGGTCGCTCAGCCATTCCGCGTCCGCGATCTTGTCAAGCCACCCGAAAAAGATCGTAAGCCGGGTAACGGACGGCTCATTCGGGATGTGAGCATCGCCGCGTGCTTTGGCGTGGTGGGCGTCGTTTTCTATCCCGAGATCTCGGCCCTTATATTCGGCGATGCACCTGTGTCCGCGCCCGCCAAACCCGTCATTGCGGCGGCGGTTCCGGTGCCGCCGGTGGTCGAGCCTCGTATGGCGGCCGTGCGGGTTGCGAAGCTTCGCGCCGGTCCGGCGACCACGTCGGACGTCGTGTCGATGCTTCAGCGCGGCGCCGACGTCGCGGTGATCGAGGTGCGGGGCAAGTGGACGCTCGTTCGCGTCGACGGCGAGAGGGGAAAGTCGGCGCCGCTTCAGGGCTGGGTCTCAAGCGCGCTGCTGAAAGACGCCGAGCCGATCGACAAGAAGCCGCCCGCGGCAAAAGGCAAATAGCACATCTCGTGGGTGGTTATGTATAGCGTCCGTGCAATTCTCAGATTCACGGAATTGCGCGCTTTGCTAATTTGCGTTCCGGTCGACTAGATATACCGTCCCTATAATTTCATACTTCACTGGCGGCTCGCCTTCGAATGATCGTGGCAGGTTCAGCGTGCAGGCGCGCCGATCTCGAGGCGTACCCTGCCGCAGAGGCGCTGACCTTCGGCGGTTGAGGCCGACGCCTTTCGCGGTTCGGCGAACTCCGTCTTGTTCATGGCTGGACCCAACTGATGATGCAGGCACATTGTGCCGCCAACACAGTTACCGGCGAGGGTGGGTCGTTTCGCGAGAAGCGCACATGGAGACAAATATTGAATGCGCTTGGCGCGGGTTTCCACCTTCTTCGCCGTTTGAATGGGATAGAGAACGGCGCAACGGTTTGCGCCGTCCAGCGTTTCGAAGAAAGTGCGCGCGCTCGTCGAGTATCAACGCCGCCGTCAAGTCGTGCGGCACTTCGGATGTTCGTGCGTCATCGTAGGCACGTTCCCATCGGCCGTCTTGGTTTGCGCGCACGATCTCGGCCAGACTCGCCGCCTCCATTTTGCCAGCAACCATCAACGCCTCGGCCTTGGCGCGGTTGACCTTCG
>JANOFM010000057.1:0-1923 GCA_031413635.1 Alphaproteobacteria bacterium
TCGTCAGATCGAGATCAAAACGGAATCTCGTCATCCGGATCGGCCGAGAAATCGCGCGCCTCGCCGCCGCGTCCGCCAGCCGCAACTTTGCGCGCCGCGCCGCCGCCGCCGACCGCAGCGCCTTCACTTTCGGCGCCGCGCCCGTCGAGCATCTGCAATTCGCCGCGGAAGCGTTGCAGCACGACCTCGGTCGAGTACTGCTCCTGGCCGTCCTTGTTGGTCCACTTGCGCGTCTGCAGCGAACCTTCGAGGTAAACCTTCGAACCCTTGTGCAAATATTTCTCCGCGACCTTCGCGATATTCTCGTTGAAGATCACCACGCGATGCCACTCGGTCTTTTCCTTGCGCTCGCCGGAATTCTTGTCCCGCCAGCTTTCCGAGGTCGCGACCCGCAAATTCACCACCGGCTCGCCCGATGGCAACGCACGAACCTCCGGGTCCGCGCCCAAATTCCCCACCAAAATCACCTTGTTGACACCAGCCATTTTTCAAACCTTTCCTTCTCGCGCTTGATCGCGGACATTAACCACCGGCATGAATGGCCCGCCACGACGATAAGGCGATCTTGTTCTTGTTTCGTTCTGAAAGTCAAGCTATGCCGCCTCAAATCTGTGGAGGGGCTGAGTCGTGGCGCGATCGGGTATGAATAAGGGGCTCATGCAAAAGAACATTTCCATCCGAGGCGCGCGCGAACACAACCTCAAGAATGTCAACGTCGACATTCCGCGCGACCAACTCGTTGTCATCACCGGACTTTCGGGTTCGGGAAAATCCTCGCTCGCCTTCGACACGATCTATGCCGAGGGCCAGCGCCGCTATGTCGAAAGCCTGTCGGCCTATGCGCGGCAATTCTTGGAGTTGATGCAAAAGCCCGATGTCGACCACATCGACGGCCTGTCGCCCGCCATCTCGATCGAACAAAAGACGACCTCGCGCAACCCGCGTTCGACGGTCGGCACCGTCACAGAAATCTACGACTACATGCGCCTGCTGTTTGCGCGCGTCGGCATCCCCTATTCGCCGGCGACCGGCCTGCCGATCGAAAGCCAAACCGTCAGCCAGATGGCCGACAAGGTGATGGCCCTGCCCGACGGCACGCGGCTTTATCTCTTGGCGCCGATCGTCCGTGGACGGAAGGGCGAGTACAAGAAAGACTTGCAAGATCTTCAGAAGCGCGGCTTCCAGCGCGTCAAAGTCGACGGCACCTTCTACGAGATGGACAAGGTCCCGACGCTCGACAAGAAGCTGAAACACGACATCGACATCGTCGTCGACCGCCTCGCCGTGAAAGCCGATATCGGCAACCGCTTGCCCGATAGTCTGGAAACCGCGTTGAAACTCGCCGACGGCATTGCGGTCGCCGAATTCGCCGACAAGAAAACGAAGGACGGCGATCCGGAACGCCTGATCTTCTCGTCGAAGTTCGCATGTCCGGTTTCAGGATTCACGATCGCCGAAATCGAGCCGCGCCTGTTCTCGTTCAACTCGCCGCACGGCGCCTGCCCGAAATGCGACGGCCTCGGCACGCAGATGTTCTTCGACGCCTCGCTTATCGTGCCCGACGAAACCAAGACGCTGCGCGAAGGCGCCATCGCGCCGTGGTCGAAAGCGACCTCGACGCTCTACGGCCAAACGCTGGACTCGCTCGCCAAGCACTACAAATTCTCTATGACCGTGTCCTGGCGCGATCTGCCGAAAAAGGCGCGGGACATCATCCTGCGGGGCTCGGGCGAAGATGTGATCGCCTTCGTTTATGACGACGGCCTGCGCCGCTACGAAACGAAGAAAGCCTTCGAAGGCGTTATCCCGAACCTCGAACGCCGCTATCGCGAAACCGATTCCGCCTGGATGCGCGAGGAACTCGAGCGCTTCCAAGACCAAAGCAAATGCGAAACCTGCAACGGCTATCGCCTAAAGCCCGAA
>JANOFM010000058.1:0-17194 GCA_031413635.1 Alphaproteobacteria bacterium
TCGAACGCGAATTCAATCTCAATCTCATCACCACCGCGCCCTCGGTCATTTATCGCATCCATTTGACGAACGGCCAAATGGTCGAACTGCACAACCCAGCCGACTTGCCCGATGTCGTGCGCATCGACCGCATTGAAGAACCCTGGATCAAAGCCACGATCCTGGTGCCCGACGAATATCTGGGTTCGGTCTTGAAGCTGTGCGAAGACCGCCGCGGCCGCCAAATCGACCTCACCTATGCCGGCAACCGCGCCTTGGTGAAATACAGCCTGCCGCTCAACGAAGTCGTGTTCGATTTCTACGACCGCCTGAAATCGGTCAGCCGCGGCTACGCCAGCTTCGATTATCACATCGACGACTACCGCGAAGGCGACCTGGTCAAGATGTCGATCTTGGTCAACGCCGAACCGGTCGACGCGCTGTCGATGATCGTCAACCGTGGCCGCGCCGAAATGCGCGGCCGCGTCATGTGCGAGAAACTGAAGGAACTAATTCCCCAGCATCTCTTCCAAATCCCGATCCAAGCCGCCATCGGCGGCAAGGTCATCGCCCGCGAAACCATCCGCGCCTTGCGCAAGGATTTCACCGCCAAATGCTACGGCGGCGACATCTCCCGCAAACGCAAACTGCTCGACAAGCAGAAGGAAGGCAAAAAGAAGATGCGCGAATTCGGCAGCGTCGAGATTCCGCAGGAGGCGTTTATTGCGGCGTTGAAGATGGATGAGAACTAGGGCTTTCGCCGATACACTCGAATGAAAGCGTTGCCTATGAGTTTCGGGCTGCCGAAACTCTCTCAGGTTCATATACACCCGTAGTCGCTATTTTTCGGCAGGCTCAGCTTGCCGGTAGGAAACGGAGAAATGCCGTTTAGTTTCAAGCCGCTCGCGGACGTTACGTTGCCCGATATCGGGCACATCGATTCTGGTGGATTGACGCTGATAGTCGGCCCCAACTCATCAGGGAAGAGCCAGCTTCTCCGTGACCTCGATGCTCGACTCTCGGGTCAACCTCGCAACCTTGTTGTTGCAAAGCGCATCACACTAGGCAAGCCATCGGCCAACTACGAAGAGTTTGCTGACTGGATGTTAGAGCAGGGCTTCTTCCGAAAACTTAAGGACGAAAACGGCACAGTTCATCTCCGACCAACCACCACCTATCGCGGCACGGGCCAACCAATTGCGCAAGTGCCGGAGAGTCAGATTCAGAGTTGGCATAGCTCCTACATTTCGAACTTTGACCCCGAGGTTGGTGCGAGACCAAATGAGTTTCTGAATTTCTTCGGACGTCTATTTGTAACCTCGCTCTTCCTGAACAGACGCTTGGATGCGCTTCCGACGACTAACTTGATCGACTTCTTGGGAATGCCACCGCAGCATGACTTACATGCGCTGTATGTGGATGAGAACGCAACTGAGAAGCTCTTCGAGGAGATGCGCCAAGCATTTGGTCGGGCCGTCTGGCCGGACATATCACGTGGCACAACGATCTGCCTTCGAGTCAGCGAAGATGGAGCTTTACCGCAAGCGAGTGACCGACTCTCGCCGAAAAAAATGAACGAGTTTCGATCGATTGAGTCGGAAGGTGATGGCCTAAGATCTTATGCTACCATTTGCATTGCTTTGTTGCTCGGGCGACGACCGGTTTGCTTGATAGATGAACCTGAAATGTGCCTGCACCCCCCTCAAGCCTATGCGCTTGGGCGTTTCATTGGCGGGCACGGCACCTCCGCGAACACCGCTACTTTTGTTGCGACACACAGCAGTCATGTCCTTCGAGGAGTGGTTCAAGCTACGAGAGAAGTGAAGATCGTTAGATTAACTCGCGCAAACGGAGTGTTTAGTGCTCATCTCGTGTCGGCCGATGTGCTTAAGGGCGCGCTCGCGAAGCCGACTCTTCGGGCAGAGACGGTACTGGACGGAATTTTTTTCGAATCGGTAATCGTTGTCGAAGGCGATGGCGATCGTTTGGTCTATTCATCAGTCTTGGAGCGTCTTGCCCCGCAACCGCGACTGGACGCGCACTTTGCAGCTGTTGGGGGAGTGGGTGGCGTCGCCGATACTTGCAATCTGTATCGGAAGCTCGATATTCCCGTGGCAGCTATCGTCGATCTCGACGTGATCTCCGATCCTGATCGTCTAAAACTCATTCTGCAGTCAATGACTGACAACACTTCAGCTCAAGCCCTGACGGAGCGCGCGCGAAGAATCGTAGGCGAAGTGAAAAAGCTTCCGCCAACGGTTTCATCCAAGAACGCCAAGCAACGATTAGTGGCACTGTCTGACCAAGTGGTCGATTGGGAGAATGGATCAGACGTGTCACTGCGACGCGAACTTAACCGCTTGTCCAGCGAACTCGACCGCATGCGTCGGCTCAAAAGTGCCAGCCAACTCCCTTCACCGGTCAAGGTGGAGTTGGACAGTCTGCTGGTGGAACTCGCAACCAAGGGTTTGTTTGTTGTGCCAGTGGGACAGCTGGAAGACTGGTTCGAAGAAGCGAAAATTTCGGCTTCGACGAAATGGGCCTGGGCAAACGAGGCCGCCAGCTATGCGCAGACCGCTACGCCGCAATCAGGAGAAATCTGGGAGTTCCTTCGGCGGATTGTAAAGTTCTTTATTCGCTGATCCGGCGATGGCTCAAAGCTTGGCAAGCGCGGAAATGCCGTTGCAGCCTGGACTAAAACGCACCAGAGACATGATCGTCCAAGAACACTACGAACGCTGTGACCGCGACTTTGAGCGCGAGTTTCCCGCGCGCACAGACGTGCGCGCACTGGGTGGCCGGGTCGCGCTCCGCTTGCCCGGCCATGACGACTGTTTTGGTACGCGCGTAGGAGCCGACGGTGCGGCGGCGAACCTTGACACCGTGTTTGCTACGGCGCGAACTTCGCACGGCAGGCGTCAAACGTCATAGTCGATGTGCGAACGAGGCCGTTGGACTGCGGCTTCGCTGTTGGGTCAACGAAGATCATCGCGTAATCGTTCGCCTTCAATCCGTACGTGCGCGTCTTCGAGAGGCTCAGCACGCCGACGTCGAAGGTGAACGAACGATCGTGTTCGGCGATGAGCCAGTGGCCGTTGTCGCGGTCGTCGGACATGGTGACGGCCTCGCCCGGCGCGAGCGCGCGGTCGAGTTTCGGGCGTAGCAGGACGGCTTTCGCTTCCGGTAAATCCTGCACGCGGTCGAAGGTGCGGGCGTGGAAGCCGCCCTCGATCACCAAGTGCGCGGACACCATGTTGTTGTGGACGTGCGGGATGATGGCGCCGCCCTTGCGCATGCCGAAGAAGCGAATGAACCACGAGCGTTCGATGCCGGCGACGTTGATGGTTGCCGGGAATTTCGGGTCGGCGGTCTCGGCAAGATTGGTCGGAAACACCATCGCCTTGGTCAAGCGGTCGAAGTCCAGATAGCGACGCAACTCGGCCAGGTTCACGCCGGTGTCGAGGGCGGCGATGCGATCTTGCCATTCGGTCAGCGAGATTAGCGCGGCGGCAAGATCGCGGTTCAAGTCGGCGACGTTTTGCGCCCAGCGATCGAGCGCGAGCGGGGTCGTCGCGAGTGCGCCGGACGCGTAAATCGCGTTCAGCGCGGCGGCGCCGGCAAAGGTAACAAATAATGAACGGCGATCAATCATGGCGTCAGTCTAAGCAGTTTTGTCCAATCGAACAAAGCCGCATCCGTCACAATCTGAGTGGTCGCGCACCGGTGCCTTTGCAGCTCGTGGGGTCGGCAGGCTCGCCGAAGGCTATGACCTCGCGCGAATGAAGCGGAGCGCGGCGTGCGTTTCGGAAACGCGCGCGACCTTCGTGTCCTTCAGTCCGGCAGCGCGCGCCAAGCGAATGACATCGTCCCCGTTCGGCTTCGTGCCCTTGCGGTAGACGAGCCACAACGCGGCCTTTTGGCCGAGTGCATTCGCAGCGGCGGCGATTTCCTTTTCGGCGGCGGCGGAGAGCGCGAGATAAACGATGTCAGAACTTGCCAGCCCCGTCTTCGCCTTGCCCAGCGAAGCGAAGTGCTTGACCGCCGCCGCGCTTGTGACGGCATCGTCGATTTCGGCGATGCGCTCGCCGACGACGGCGACATTCAGGCCCGGCTTGATGCCGAGCTTGTCGGCGAGCGAGGGCGGATTCAGAATCTTCTTCGCCCACGCGGTCGCTTCCTTCGCGCCGAGCGCGAGCGTAAACTTCGCAGACTTGCTTTCGACCTTGAGAAGGTCGCCGCTGACGACCGCTGAGCGCACGTCGGCGAGCGGTAGGTTCAATTTTTTCGCGCCGCTCAACTGCAAGGCAAAGGAGTCGAGATGGGCGCGAACCTGCGCACGCTCCTTGCCCGACACACATTCGATTAATGCTTCGCGGCCCACGTTCTATCCCTTCGTCTGGCGCTTGATGGTGGAGGCCGCCTTCGCAAACAACGCCAAGCCGTCGGCGGCGCGCTTGCGTTGGGCGGGGGTGAGGTTTTCGAGCGCCTCCGCCACTCGCGCTGCGTCGAGCACCGACGTGCCGGCGACCGCCTCGCGCCCCTTGGCGGTCAATTTGGGCGCCACGAAGCGCCGGTCCGTCGCGCCTCGAACGCGCGACAAATACCCAAGGGTCTCCAAACGCATCAACGTCGCCGACAAGGTCGACGGCGCGATTCCCAGGTGCGCGGCAAGCGCCCCGGCGGTTTGCGCGTCGCTTGCGTCCAGATGCGCCAGCAACGACGCGTCGCACGACGAAATTCCGTGTGAACTGCTGCGTGCGCGCACGTGATCGACGTGGCACGCGAGATAGATGCGCGGATAATCCCGCTGAATCTGGAAGACGAGATCGCTTTTCATGCGGGCCAGAGTAGCGGCGGAAACTATTTCGTCAAATCGAAGCATCTCCGTTCAACCGGCGGCCTTCGCCTCCTCGCGCACGAACACATAGCGCGTGTAGAACCAGCTCAAGCCCAACAGGCTGAGCCCCAGCCCCAAGAACGACACCACGCGCAACAATCCCTCCAACTCCGAGGCGTCGTAGAGAAACACCTTGCCAACCGTCAGCACCATCACGGCGAGCGAGGCGATGCGCAGCACGCGGTCCTTGCGCGCCGCGCCCGCCACCAAAAGGCCGACGCCCAGCACCAGCCACGCCACCGAATAGGAATAGACCTCGCCGTTCGACGCCGTCGGCGCGTTCAACACCACGCCTTGAAACGACTGCCGCACGTTCAAACTGACCCAGAAGAACGCGAACAACAGCGCCGCACCGCTCGCATAGGGCGTCAAGTCCGTGCGCTTGCGCTGGCTGAGCGCGCGCGAAAGCAGCGTCAACCAAACAACCGGCAAGCTATAGGCCAGCAGCAGGGCGTTGATGATCGGCAGTCGGCCCACGTCGTGCGCCGCCACCAACGGCGATGACGTCAACACGTCGAAGAACATAAGCCGCACCGCCGCCAAACCCGCGAGCCCGACACCGCCGACCAGAAACGTCTGTCGCCGCAATCTCTGTCCGCCCGCATACAAACCAAGCCCCAGAATGAAAAGCGCGTTCGTCAAAACGCCGCGCTCCCAATACGTTCCGGGCGACGCGAACGCCGCGTCGGCCGGATTGAACGCGTGCCGGATCAGGTAATAGGCCATGAAGCCGGCGAAGGCGATCGCGACATACTCGAAATATTGCACGAACTTCGCGCCGCGCCACGTCGACAACGCATAGCAGAACGCGGCGAGCAATAGCGCCGGAAGCCCCAGATGGAAAAGGGGCGACGAGGCAATCGGCAATGTCAGCCCCTGATCGACCGAAAGACCCATCGTCAGCTTGATCGAAACACCCAGCCACAGCAATGGCTGCGCGTCGAACACGACGATACGCGCAACCGCGATGCCGGCGGCTACGACCGCGGCGTGCACCAGACTGACTCGCCCGAAGAATCGCGCCGCAAACGCGAGCGCAATTGCATAGACGATCTGCGCTTGCGAAATGATCCCGCCTTCGAAGCGCGACCCCAGCGCCGTCAAAGACGCCTCGGCAGGCACGAAGGCGTGCCGGATCAGGAAATATCCCATCATCCCGATCAGCACGACCGCGATGTATTCGCCAAGCCGCACAAGCCAGTCGTCGCGCTCGAACCCCAACGTTAGTCGGAACAAAATCAACAGAACGGCGGGCACGCCGAGATGGAAGATCGGCTGCTCCGAAATCGGCAGCGACGTGATCACCTCGCTCACCCGTCCGAACGCCATCGGCAACCACGCGCCCATCAGTTGCGCCGGTTGGATGTCGAAATGAACAATGCGCGCGATCGCGATCCCCGCCGCAACGGTGCCGCATGCCACCAATGCCGTTCTTGCAAATTGGCGTCCCGAGACCGCAAGCGCGATCGCGTAGGCGATCAGCACTTGCGAGATGAAACCGGCTTCGAACGTCGTGCCTGGCGCCGACAATACCTCCGGCGCCGGAACATTGGCGAGCCGGATCAGATAATACCCCATGGCGCCGAGCAGGACGGCGGTGCCGCATTCGAACGCGCGCACCATCCGGTCGTCGCGCTGGCGCAGCAGGAAATAACTCGCCAGCCCGAACATGACGGACGGCGCGCCAAGGTGCAGCAGAGGGTGCATCGCCAACGGCACCGCCTCGATGCCCTCAGTCGCGATGCCCAGCGTCATGCGGATCGCAAAGTCCAACGGCTCGACCAGCTGCGGCAACATCAGCCACACGAACAACGCGCCGAGCCCGCCCGCGATCCATCGAAGGATATGGATGTCGACCCGCATGTTGATCCACGCCACCGCCAATGTCTGTCCCGCGATGGCAAGCGCCAGCGCCGGCCGGTCGAACTCCACCGCCAAGCCGAGCGAAAGAAACGCCGTTGCCGTCAAGCTGAACTGCGCCAGCAATTTCTGCGCGACCGCGTCGGTGGTGCCGCCGCGCTCCGCAATTCGACCGGTGACGAGCGTCGCGAGGGCGGCAAAAATCAGCGCAATGATCCCCCACACCGGCCAACTGCCGATCACCGTGTCCGGCGCCAACACGCGGGCGGCGTCGGTCACTTCGCTCAAGCGCCCGAAGGCGATCAGATAGAAAATCAGCGCGCTCGCGCAGGCGAGCCCGCCCCAGTCGACGGGATCTTTCGCTCGCCACATCATGACAAGGCCGCTGATCGAAAACAGCATCGTGAACAAGAACAACACGAGCGCGAAGAACTCGGTCTCGGGCGTCACCCAGACGGCGAACAACACGGCACTCGCCGCCATCGTCATCCACGGCAGGTAGCGGTAGCGCTCTTGCTCCCACGCGGCCAGGCCGATCGCGCCTGCCGCCAACACGCCGTAGAGCGCCCATTCCGTTGCGCCGAATTGGCTGCGCACCAGCACCACGCACATCAGGAACACGGCGGCGGCGGCGGTGAGTATCAGTCCCAACCATGCGACCGCGTTTGGCGTATGTCCCTTTTCATCGGCATGCGGACCGATAAACGAAAATGCCGTCGCCCCGATCGCCAGCAAAAACAGACCGACCCACAATCCGTCGCCGGGCGTTCCCCCACCGGCGAGCCAGACGATCACCCATAAAAATGCCGCCGCCAGCGTCGGCCAACCGAGCCACCACCAATTTTCCCGCCGCACCACGACGAAGAGCCCGATAGTCAGCGCCGCGAGATAACCGAACAACACGGCGGCGTTGGGCTCGCTGGACTCGATCAAGGCCGGGGTCAGGAATCCGCCGACCATGCCGAGCAGGGCAATGGCCTGTCCCTGCCGCAAGGACAAAAACACCGCGAGCGCCGTCACCCCCGCCAACGAAGCAAACGCCAAGCCCGGCGTGATGAATCCATAAACGGTCGCCGCGGCGAACAGCGTGCCGTAAAGCACCGCGATCCCCGCGCCCGACAAGGCCTGCGCGATGCGCGCGCCGTTGGCGACCGTGCCGCGCGCGGAGACGAATTGCGCCCCGCCCAACATCGCAGCGCCCATAAAGCCCGCCAGCGCGCATCGCACCGCGGGGCTCAACAACCCCGAATCGATCGAGTATTTGACGAGAAAGATGCCCGACAGCGCCAGCGCGATGCCGCCCACCCAAACCGGCAGACGCGCGCCGATCTGCTGCTGCCAACTGATCTTCGGGCGTTTTGGCGGCGGCGGCGGCACGGGTAGGGTGCCTTCGCGAACTTGTTCTATCTCGTTCGAAGGTGGAAGGGCGAACGCCGGCTCGACGACCGCTGATTCCGCCGCAATCTCCGGCGCAGGCTCGGGAGCGGCCACACTCTCTTCGACAACCGGCGCGGCGTTCGGCGCCTCGGCTGTTTCAGGTGGCGCGACGATCTCGTCTGCGACCGGCGAAACTTCGGAGGCGGGCCGCGGCTGTGCTGGAACGGTCAATTGCGCGACCTGCTCGCGCAATTGCACCAACTGAGCGTGCATCTTCGCGACATCCGTTTTCAGCGTGCTGATTTCGCCGCGTTGAATCCACGGCAGGGCCAGCGCGCCGATAACCAGAGCAACGATGACAAGCGCAAGAAGAACTTCCAAGCAATGCCCCGCTGACGAAATGCCGGCGAATCATAGGCCACACTTGCCGGCGATGTTCAAATTTCGAGTCCCGTTCTCCGATTGTGTTCGCCATCACCCGCCCGCGCGATTGCAACCCAGATGTCTGCAAATCAAGGCGGCCCAGCCGGTCGGCGGAAGTAACGAATCATTAACCAAGGTACAATTTTCGCCGGCAACTGATTCGGCGGCGCGTCCGCGTGTTTGAGGAAAGGGACTTTCATGCTTACCAGGTCGCAGCTCAAAAGCGTATTCCCCAAAGCGATGGACGCCGACATCGACGCCTTTCTCAACTTCGGCGAAAAGGCTCTGAAGGATGCGGGATTGCTCGATGGATTGACGCGCCTGCAATATTTCCTCGCTCAACTCGGGCACGAGTCGAACGGTCTGACGCATCGCGAGGAAAATCTGAACTACTCGGCCTCCCGCCTGATGGAGATTTGGCCGGGCCGTTTTCCGACGCTCGACGTCGCCAAGCAATACGACCGCGATCCGGAAAAGCTCGCGAACTTCGTCTATGGCGGCCGCATGGGCAATGTCAGCTCGGGCGACGGCTATAAATATCGCGGCCGCGGCTACATCCAATTAACCGGCCGCGAGACCTATCGCGAAGTCGGAAAAATCGCGGGCCTCGATTTGGAAGGCCACCCGGAACTTGCCGCCAAACAGGAACATGCCGTCAAGATCGCCTGCGCCTTTTGGACGTGGAAGAAAGTCAATGCGGCCTGCGACGCCTCCGACTTCACCGCCGCCACGAAAAAGATCAACGGCGGCACCAACGGTCTCGACGATCGCTTGGACTGGTTGACGAAGGTGAAGTCGGTGGTGGCCGCCGCGCCGTCGGGAACCGCGACGCCGCCCAAGCCGGCAACGACGACGACGACGACAACGCCGAAGCCGGCGGCGCAACCGGAATCGCTCGCCAACGAGTCCGTTCTGCAAGCGCAGAAAAAATTGACGCGCCTCGGCTACTACAAAGGCGTCGTCAACGGCATCTACAATCAAATGATGCGCGCAGCCCTCTGGGCTTTTCAAAAAGACGAAGACCTGCCCCAAACCGGCCGCCTCGACGCAAAAACGCGCGAGGAGTTGAACGTTTAGATCGCCCCGGCCGCTCTCAGCCGCCTCAGCAGTCCGCTGCGCCACGCGCCCGACAGGGCCGGCGCGGCGAGTATTTTTTCGATGACGTTGCCGCGCACGCGAGGGTGATAGACGGCAACAAACGCCTCGTGCACCGACGGCATCGCCGCGTCCGTTGCAATGCGCTCGAGCCGCCCGCGCACCGGCGCCATGCCCGTTTGCAGCACGCGCAAATACCACCCCGTGCGACCGCTCGCCGTCATGCGCGCGCCCAAATCTTCGCGCCCCGTCAGCAGAGAGAATTTGAAGCACGGCGCGCGCGGTTGCGAGACCTCAAGCGAAACCTCGCCCCATTCGAAACGGTCGCCGATCCGGATAGTGTGTTCGTCCGGGCCGCGCACCGTCAGGTTTTCGCCGAACGCGGCAACGCCCGCGTCGAAGCCCGCCTCCGTCTTCCACCACGGCCAATGATCGGCGGGATAGGCATAGATCGCCTTGTCCGCGCCGCCGTGAACGCTGAGGTCCGCTTGCCCGTCGCCCGCTATGTTGGTCGCGCCGACGAAGATAGCTTCACTTTGAACGGGCGCCTTGCGGATGCCGCTGATGACGGGCTCGCCCTGCCACACGCCGAGAGGCGCGGGCATGCCGGTACTCACCGCCAAAATATCAAGCCTAGGACTCATGCGCCGAACTTAGCGCGCGCCGCGGCGCTTCACCACCGCTGGCCCATCCGGCCGATAAGAGTCTATTCGACGTCGACCGTTTGCCGGAACAAGAACGCAAGCACGACACCCACGCCCAGAAAGCAGGCGAACGCCGGCAAACTCAAGGTCGCCACGATTCCGTCCGCCAACGGTTGCGGCAACACCTCGGCCATCCCGGAACTGGGCGCCTCGGTACCCGGCGCGCCGAACAAGGCAAATATTTCGGCCAGCGTCCGCACATGAGGCTCCGCCCCGCGCTCGAGCATGGTCACGACGTCCGCGCCGAGCAACATCAGCCCCAGAACGATCAACACCACCGCGACGAAACGAAAAACAGCCATATGAAAACGCCCCCAAACCCCGATCCCATGCTACTGAGCGAGGCATCCATCCACAAGCTCGGCGCCGATCAAGGAGGCCGCCTCGTTCCAACGCACAATGGCCGATTTCAGCGCTTTAGGTAGCAACCTTTCGCCTTGCAGCCCGGCGCGGCGCGACTATAGTCCGCCGCTCCCGCGAAGCCGCAACGCTTCGCGTCTCATGGAATGGACAGGTGGCCGAGCGGTTGAAGGCGCACGCCTGGAAAGTGTGTATACCCGAAAGGGTATCGAGGGTTCGAATCCCTCTCTGTCCGCCAGACCGTATTGTTTTCATTTGGAAATCCGGTGTTTTATGGCATCGACCCCCGGATCGACCCCCGGCATGCTGAACAGAATTTGGGGTATGTCGCTAGGGTGGCTCTGCGGCCCGCGATTACGAGCATCGCAATAGTACGGACTGTCGAGGCCGCTTGCCCAGAAGTCGCCGCAATGTTGATGATCGGTCTATCCTCCGTCGCATTGGGGTTGCCATGCATTCCGCAGTCCGGTTCTTCGTTATTGCGGTAGCCGCCACAGCGCTTTCGCAGCCCGCGAACGCAGCATTTGTATGCGCGCCGTCCTTTGAGGCTCAAGTTGCTGAATTCGCGGACGGCGTTGCACTCGTCCTTGGTGTCGTAGTCGTTGCTGCAGTGATTGCGACGACCTTGTGGGCAATTACACGGTTCGGCACGCGAATTTTGCGTGTGCTGTCCGGCGCACATGCGACTACGCAGCGCTCGATTTGGCTTGTGATCGCGCTCCTTGCAGGAAGCGTTGGTTACTATCAAGCGATAACAAGAGTCACCTGTGTTGCCGGAGAAAAGCCTGAGCCACTGCAGACGCTCGATTTGCTATTCGAGCACTGGGTCCGAGGGCCAATTTCAGATGTTCTCTACTCGACGATCGTCGGATTGAGCGGTGTTGAATGGGGCGCGTTTGCACTGAACGTAACCAGCAACATCGTTGCAACGCTATTATGCATGGCGTTGCTGGCCGTGCTTCAGCGTTTTTGGCGCGGTCGAGCATCGAGCGGCGTGTCATCAACCTAATCATCAATACTCGTTTCGGACCGCAACACGCCTGACGGTTGTCGAACGGGCTCCCGCCGCGCGGGTCCTGATGGCGCTTGCCCTGATTTGGTCGCAATGACGATAATGGTCGCGGCTTTTTTGCGAAAGGACCCATTGTGAAGAGCTTCCTGACGGCCCTGGTGGGCATCCTCGGCACACTTCTAGCCGCGTACGGCACCTTCTTGGCAACCGATGTCAACAACGAACTCTTGGTAAACCTTGTTGAAGTCGATCTTAAGGACACGAAATACGTGCGCGTCAGCAACGTTGCGCCGATCGAGACCTCACATCTGCTTCGCGCTTTAGTTGGGAACCGAGGACCTGCGGTCGCCAAGAACGTTAAGCTACATTTCTATCAATACGCGTTCGGGTGCTTGCGCGATGAGCAAAGCGAGGAGCGGCCATTCATTGGTACAGGATCGGCTGACGCAAACCGTCCGATCAACATTCCGATTTTTCCCGAAACCACGGCTGTGGAGTTCTGCATCGAAAGAGACGGGAGCATCCCGTTCGAGAGATTTGTTGCGAGGGGCGTAGCTTCACAACATGTCGGCGCTCGTTGCAGCACATGCAACGACCTCGTGGACAACGCGGCAATCGTCTCGGACGAAAGGTCTATGATTGGGGGGCGATGCAAGCCAAAATATGAGGCCTGCAAGCTGCCGCTGCCCTTCCAAGTGCGTTGATCCCCTTCTGTTTTATACGGCGCGCGCCGATCATCATCTATCTCTGCGCCGCTTGTTCGACTGACCAAAATCTGGTGACAGGTTATGGTGTCCCCATGTATCCCGGTATCGCGAATCGATGCCGTCGAGAGTGACGCCGGCAACTACGCACACTGCTGCCAGCGGGCGCGCCGTCACGTAACCCGTTTGCCGACGGCTTCGGCGAGCACACTCGCCACGAAAGCGTTGAGAGACACCCCCTCTCGCGCCGCCGTGATTTTCAGCTTTTCGTGCAAGGTGCGCGGCACGCGTTGGCGCCACTGTCCCAGTGCCGCGGGGCTTGGCACATCGCGGCCCAGGCGCTTGGCCGCGTCTTTCCATTCGGCGATCGCTTTTTGTGCATCGGCGAGCGCCTTTTCGCGCGTTTCGCCGTCGCCCATGCAACCCGGCAGTGCCGGCACGGAGGCGAGCCACCCGCCGCCATCGGCCTCCGCCAACGGTTCGACAAGAATTGCATACTCGGTCGCCTTCGCCATACTCATATCCCTTCCAACATCGCCAGGAGTTTACGAATGTAAACGGGTTTGATGGGCCGCTTCGCCGGTATGGTCAGGATCGCTTCCTCACCCGGCGCCATGACCGTCCAACGCCCAACTTCAAATTCCTGCGCACTCGGCATGCTACGAGGCCGCATGGCAACCGTCGAGCGCGGATGTCCGCGCACCAATCCCCTCAGCTGACGAACACCTCTGCGTCCACCGGCATCCGGCGCTCGCGGCGTGCCGCGTCTTCGCCGCCCGCCGCGGCAGCATCGCGCCTCCATCGTCATGGATATCCAACGTGCCCGCTCGCGCGACGCCGATCAATTTTCATTGACATTTCAGCGTCCGTTCTATATTTGTTCCAGTCTCCTTTCCGGTATGATTTCCATGCTGCTGGGCTGCAATTTGAAGCCGGACGAACCGCTCCGCCAACGCTTCGCGGCCCTGTCGCAAGCAACGCAAGCAACGCAGGCCCGCGCGTCCCGAACCTCTCCGTCTGTAATGTTGAACGACGTGCCGGGCGTGGAAACGGCCCTTCCGCAAACGGATTCCGAACGGATTCCGAACGCATTCCGAACGGCAAAACCCGCGGAAATCCGCGCTGCGAACGGATATAACGGATTCGATTTTCGTATTTCTGCAAAGGCGCAGGCCGGAAAGCCGGCTCCAACCCCAGCGCGAGAGTGAGACCCACATGAAATACCTCCGCATGCCGATCGAAATCGAATCCCCCGAGGAACAGGGCTACGACACGATCCGCTTCAACCTCTCCGAAAGCTCGATGCGCGATCGCAAATTGTCGGAACTGGGCCTCGGATTCGACGACCTCGTCCTCGCTTACGGCGCCCATCGCGGCGCGCCGGGCCTTCGCACCCTCATCGCGCGCCAAAGCAACGTCGCGGAGGCCGATGTGCTGACCACCGCGGGTGCGGCCGGTGCGCTGTTCATCATCGCCACCAGCTTGCTGGACAAAGGCGATCACCTCGTCGTCGTCCGCCCGAATTACGCGACGAACATCGAAACCCCACGCGCCATCGGCTGCGCCATCGACTATGTCGATCTCAACTTCGAAGACGGTTTCCGCCTCGATGTCGACCGCCTCGAACGCCTCGTGCGCGCCGACACGAAACTGATCTCGGTCACCACACCGCATAACCCGACCGGCGTGTCGCTGGACGAACCCTCGCTCCGCCGCCTGATCGCGCTGGCCGAGGCGCGCGGCATTCACCTTCTCGTCGACGAAACCTATCGCGAAATGTCGTTCGTGCCCAAGCTTCCGGTCGCGGCCTCGTTAAGCCCGCGCGCCATCTCCGTCGCCTCCATGTCGAAGTCATACGGCATCCCGGGCATCCGCGTCGGCTGGATCGTCAACCGCGACGCCAAATTGATGGAACGCTTCCTCGCCGCCAAAGAACAGATCGGCATTTGCGGCAGCGTCATCGACGAACACATCGCCGAAGCCGCTCTCGCGCAAGGCCCGCAATATCTCGCGACCGTCGCGCGCGACCTCGGCGCCGCACTGGCGACGGTCGAAGCCTGGCTCGCCCGCGAAACGCGCCTCGAATGGGTCAAGCCCGATGGCGGCTGCGTCTGCTTCCCCCGCATCCGCGCCGATGCGGGTATCGGCATCGAGAAATTCTACCGGGTGCTGGCGGTCGACCACGCCACTTGCGTCGGCCCCGGCCACTGGTTCGATCAGGACAAACGCCACATGCGCATCGGCTTCGGCTGGCCCTTACCCGAGGAACTCAAGGGAGGTCTGGCGGCCATCAGCGCCAGTCTCGACAAGGCCGCGCGATGAGCAAGTCGGGAAAAGGGGCGTTTCCACTTCCTTTGCCATCCTTTCCTATAGTGGGCCGAGACTTTGACCGTGCGCGCGGGCCGGTGTTAGCTGGTGCCGTCGCGGTCGAATTGGGGCGGTCCGTCGTGCAGCATAAGCCAGCCGAAGAGACAAAAGTTCGAAAGCCGCGCGCGCCCTCCGCCGCCGCACCGAAGAAACCCGCGCGCCCCGGTTCGGTCGAAGAAATAGAGCAGGGCCCCTCGGGCAAATCGGTCGCCGCCATTTTCGACTTCGACGGCACGTTGATCGCCGGCTATTCCGCCCTCGACGTTTTGCAAGCGCGCCTGATGAAGGGCGACGTGAACGCGCGCGAGTTGATCGGCATGGCGACACTCGCCGCGCGCGGCGCACTGGGCCTTGCCGGGTTCAAGGAGCTGATCGCCTTCACCGCGGCAAGTTGGCGCGGCCGCAGGCACGACGATCTGATGAAAGAGGGCGAGCGCCTGTTCAAGGCCCGCATCGCCGACCGCGTCTTCCCCGAAATGAAACGCCGCCTCGAGGCGCACCGCGCCAAGGGCCACACGCTGATCATCGCCTCCTCCGCGACGCCGTTCCAAATCGAGCCCGCCGCGAAATTCCTCGGCATCGACAACGTGCTGTGCACCCGCTTCGAAGTCGAGGACGGCCGCATGACGGGCAAGCCGCGGGGCGCGCCCTTATGGGGCGAAGGCAAGGCGAACGCGGTCAAGGCGCTGGCGAAAAAACTCCGCCTCGATTTGCACCGCTCTTACGCCTACGCCGACGGCAATGAGGAAGTGCCTCTGATGATGAGCGTCGGCAACCCGCGCCCGACCAATCCGCAAGAGGGCTTGGAACGTGCCGCCCGCGCCCGCAATTGGCCGGTGCAAAAATTCACCAGCCGCGGTCGCATCTCCATGGACCAGCTCGGCCGCAATCTGGCGGCCGTCGCCACCATCGGCCCGATCGCAACGCTCGCCACCGCCGCCGGCATCCTCAACAACGACGTGCGTACGGCGATCAACATCCTCGTGCCGCAATGGGGCGACGTGCTGCACGCCTTCGCCGGCGTGAAATTGAACGTCATCGGCGAGGAAAATCTGTGGGCCCATCGCCCCGCCGTCTTCATCTTCAATCACCGCACGAACTTCGACGCCTTCATCGTCGGCAAATTGATGCGCGTGAACTACACCGGCGTCGCCAAGAAGGAGCTCGAACGCCATCCCGTCATGGGTCCGATCGGCCGTCTGATGAAAGTCGCCTTCGTCGATCGCTCCGACACCAAGAAGGCCGTCGAATCCATGCGCTCGGTCGTCGACCTCGCGCGCGAAGGCATTTCCATCGTCATCGCCCCCGAAGGCACCCGCGCCCAAGGCCGCGAGTTGTTGCCGTTCAAGAAGGGCGCCTTCCGCATGGCGATGACCGCGAACATTCCCATCGTGCCCGTCGTCATCCGCAACGCCGACGACATCGGCGCCCGCGACGCCATTTTCATGCGCCCCGGCACGGTCGAAGTCATGGTGCTGCCCGCGATCTCGGTCGCCGACTGGACGCGCGAAGACCTCGACGAGCGCATCGAAGACGTGCGCGACCTCTACGTCGCCACACTCGAGGATTGGCCGAACGGCGGGTTGAAATTGTTAGGTGTGAAGAAGCGACGCAAATGACATTTCCAAATGTCATCCCGGAAGTTAGCCGCGTCCAACTGCGCAGCAGTTGGCGAACGCGGCTTACTATCCGGGACCCAGGAGTTTCAGACACCGCGCCCAATCCCCTGGGTCCCGGATGCAAGGCTCGCGCTCCGTTGCGTTCCGCAACGGGCTCGCCTAGCTCCGGGATGACAAGGGTAATTTATCGCGCCCGCTCATGCGCCAACGCCTCGATCGTATCGATGCGCCGCATCACATCGGCCAGAGACGTTGCAAACGCCTTGCGCCGCCCGGCTACGTCGTCCGCCACCTCGAACAGTTTCTGGTTGCGTACCAATTGCACACCGGTCTGGAACAAATGCTTCGATACCGACTCGGCACTTCGGATTTTTTTTTGCAGCATGTATTGCCGCCCAACCGCCGCGCAATCGGCAAGCAGCTGGCGCTCGTCGACAATGCTGGGATCGTGCGCCGCCAGCGTATCGGCGACCACCGCATAGGCCTCCAAGAACGAACGCAACACGCTGGGCGCCGACAAGGGGTGGAATGTCTTCAGCATCGCCAAAGTCGCCTCGCGCCCGCGTGCCAGCGCCTCGCGCCAATCCGGCGACTGAAGCTTGAGCTCCGCATCCAGGCTCGCACGAAACTCGGCCTTGTCTTTGAAAAAGAACTCGAACTTCAGAATATCGCGCAGACGCAAGGCCTCGTCCCAAAACGCCGCTTCGCGCCCCTCGGCCGGATGGTCGCCGGCCTTCAGCAGCGCGAGTTCCGCGATCGCCGCATTGACGAAGAAATGAATGATCGTGTTGCGATAG
>JANOFM010000059.1:0-16686 GCA_031413635.1 Alphaproteobacteria bacterium
GCACTGTCACCGAAATCCGTCGCGAAGTCCGTCGGGTGAGGATGATGGGCCTTCATCAAGAGCGGGCGGGACGCCCGCGGTCCCAGGAATTCCGGCCCATGGACCAGGGCCTCCCGACAACGTATTTAGCGCGCTCCGCAATCAAATGACCGCCGCCATGATCAGCGCCCGATTCGCAGACACCTTGGATCCCGCGTGGTCGGGCGCGGAGTCGATTCGGCTTGAGCGTCGGGCGTGCGGCGGGACAAAGGCCGATCGCTATGTGCTCGTCGATGATTGCGGGCGGAAGTTGCGTTGCGACATCTTCGTTGTCGATCCGGAGGCTTTCCCGTTTGAGGACGTTCGGGTTTGGCAGAGCCTGCTTCTGATCGGATACGGCAGCACGGTTTATTGTGTCGAACTCGAGACGCGCGAAATGCACATCCATGAATTGGGATCGTATTTCGGCTCGTTCCACATCGGCGACGGCCACTGCCTTGTTGCCTCGGGCGAAGAGATTCTTCGGCTGGGTCGCGACGGTTCAAAAATTTGGCAGAGCGACATCATCGGTGTGGATGGTGTGATCTTCGGCGACGTCGATGGCGATCGGATCAGCGGCGAAGGGCAATGGGACGCGCCGGACGTTTGGCTGCCTTTTTCGATCAGTCTGGCGTCGGGGCGTTCGAGCCAAACTTAGCGCCGAGGCCCACGCCTCCGATCACGAAGACGTTAGCGGCGCGAACGACGCTCGCGCGGGCGCATTTCCGCCACTCTGCCCGCTCGTCTAAACGGCGGGTGAACGGCGAGCCCCGGAGTTCGTTCAGGGGCGCTGCGCCAATCTCCGGATCGAGGATGAGGCTTAGTCCTCTGACAACGGAGCAATTCAAATGCGCAAATATCTCGCCGCCGCGACGACGGCCCTGACGTTGAGCGTCGCCGCTCTTGCAACCCCCGCGTTTGCGGATCAGAACACGCCGGTCCCCGGCTATGGCGGCAACGGCCCGCAGAGCGGCCAGGCCTACGACGACAACGACTATGGTCGTGGCGATCGTGGTCGCGGCGATCAGGGACAGGGCGACTACGGCCGCGGCGACCGCGGGCATTCGTCCTATGATTTCGGCCGGAACGACGAACGCGGTTTCGACGGTTGGGAACGTGGCTGGAAGCGCGGCGGTTATGGCGAGTATGGGCATCAGGGCGTTCTGTCCCATCGCAAGCTTGTCCGCCGGCTCGAGCGCCAGGGTTACTACGACGTTCGCGGTTTGCGGCAGAGCCAGTGGGGCTTCGGTTTGCGCGCCTTCGCGTTCAACGGCCGCGGCCGTCCGGTGATGCTGCGCGTCAACGCGTACACGGGCCAAGTGCTCGATGTGCGCTCCGTCGGCCGCCGGCGCTTCGGTCACGGTGGATGGTAACGGCCTCTTAAACTGACAGCGAACGCCGGGCAAAAAGCCCGGCGTTCTCTTCGATAAGCGATCGACGCAAGCCGAATAGTCTACGGCGCCTGGGCGTCAGGCCGCATCGTGATATCGACGCGCCCGACGCGCAGACCGAACTTCGACACTACGGCAATGTTCGCGATCGTTCCGTCGTCCCGCAGATAGAGAAGGTCTTGAAAGCGCACGTCGATCCCGCCCAGACCGGTCGACAGCGTGACGTAATAGTCCAATCTAACGCCCGCCCCGTCTTGCCAGATATCGGCGGTATCGATCACGTCTTCGCGTACGCCGCTAAAACGACCTTCGGCCGTCTTTGCGAGGCGCCAGGTTTTTCGTTCTTCTGTCCCGTCCGTGTATGTGAAGTCTTCGACAAGCGTCAGAATTTTCCCGTCCCACGAGCCGTTGATGACGACGGAAAATTTCGTTTCGCCGCCCGTAATGCTGTTGACGAACGCACCGTCGCCGATCGTGCGCCCCACAAGCGCCTTTTCCAGGATAAGCGTCTGGGACGGCGCCTTGCCTTCGAAGTCCGGTCTATTTGCGCAAGCCGATAAGCTGATACCCATGATCATGACCGCAAGCAGTCGTCCCGTCATGATGCTCAACCTTCCTGCCGCGAAGAGGGATTGCCGATCACGGACAAGAACTCGCGCCGCGACATCGGATCTTCGCGAAAGGCGCCCAGCATCGTGCTCGTCACCATGCTGACACCCGGCTTGTGAACCCCACGCGTCGTCATGCACTGATGCGCCGCTTCGATGACCACGGCTACGCCGCGCGGGGCCAAAACTTTTTGAATGCAATTGGCGATCTGCGCCGTCATTTTTTCCTGAACCTGAAGGCGGCGCGCATAGCCGTCCACAACGCGCGCCAACTTCGAGATCCCGACCACGCGGTTCGACGGCAGATATCCAACGTGCGCATGGCCGATGATCGGCGCCAAATGGTGTTCGCAGTGCGATTCGAAACGAATCCCGCGCAGGACGACCATCTCGTCATAGCCTTCGACTTCTTCGAAGGTGCGCGTCAGATAGTCCTCCGGATCGGTGGCATAGCCCGAGAACCATTCCTCGAACGCGCGCGCGACGCGCGCCGGCGTGTCGCGCAAGCCTTCGCGGAGCGGGTCGTCTCCCGTCCAACGCAAAAGGGTTTCGACGGCAGCTTCCGCCTCCGCGCGCGAAGGGCGCGACGGTTCGGCGGCAGAAACGGCGGAATGAAAGTCACGGGCAGGCGTGATGGCATTCATGAGGGGGCCCGATGTTGTGAGAGTGGCGATATCGAATTGATACGCAACACCGGCGCCGGCCGGATCACATCACCAAGGAATTGTCGCGCCACTGTAATCGAGGAATGATCCGCTATCCTCCTTCGACAGTGCGCGCAGCACTGCAACCAATCGCTCGGCAACCACGCCCGGCGGCTGAGCGTCGAGCCCCGACTTGGCGAAAGGCGCCGAAAGCCGGGTGTCCGTCGTGCCGGGATGCAGCGCCACACAAATGGCCCGAGGCTTCGTGCGCTTGAGTTCGATCGCCGAGGTGCGCACCAATTGGTTGAGCGCGGCTTTCGACGCCCGATAGCTGTGCCATCCGCCCAGTCTGTTGTCACCGATGCTGCCCACTTTGGCCGATAGGACCGCGAACACGGACCGCCCGGCGCGCGGCAGCAGCGGCAAGAAATGCTTCATGACCAATGCCGGTCCGACCGCGTTGATCTCGAACGATTTGAGCATATGCTCGCGATTCAAATGGCGCAGGCTGCGTTCGGGAACGAACGCATCGTCGTGCAGGAAACCGGTGGCAACGAAGACCAAGCAAATCTCGGCAGCCTGGTCCGAAACGAACCGCGCGGCGCTTTCGATGCTTGTTTCGGAACTCAGGTCGATCGGCGGTGTGCTTTCGCGCGAAAAACCTATGACATCGCAATCGATCTCGCTGTTGCGCAGCCGATCAGCGACAGCTCGGCCTATTCCGCCGTGAGCACCGATGACGAGCGCCAGCAGTTTGGTCGCTCTCGACACCGGTCCGTTCAACCCTTCTGCTTTTCATCGCGGCGCTTGTCGCGGCTATGGCGCAAGGACTTGAAATAGCGTCCTGGATGAGCAAGTCAACCCATCGAAAACCCATCAAATTGACATTGTAGAATTGTAATTCTCCACGATGCGCAATCGACGTGCGGCGGTGATCCGTCCAACAAACGAGCGCGTACCACCTGCCACAGCAAGAGCGGCCGCGCGTGTCGCATCCAACCGAAGCTGTGTCCGTTCAACGATAGAGAGAGCTCAAACCATGTTTTTCCGCTCAATGATGATGGCGATCGCCGTCGTCGCACCGATCACGATCGCAGGCATTGCAAATGCAGGCGGCATGTCGAAGTCAGCAGGCACCGTCGTGGACGTTGCGGCGTCCAATCCCGACTTCTCGACGCTAGTCGCCGCCCTCAAGGCGGCAGGCCTGGTTGACGCGTTGAACGGCAAAGGTCCGTTCACGGTTTTCGCACCAACCAACGCAGCGTTCGCGGCGCTTCCGGCCGGAACGGTCGAAGATCTGCTGAAGCCCGAGAATAAGGCAAAGCTGACGGCGATCCTCACATACCACGTCCTCCCGGCGAAAATTCAGGCTTCCGCGCTCGCCGGTAAGACACTGACCTCGCCGCCAACCCTCCAGGGCGGCACGCTTGCCGTCGACGGCACGAAGGGTGTGAAGATCAACGACGCGACGGTGATTGCTGCCGACGTGAAAGCGTCGAACGGCGTCATCCACGTCATCGACAGAGTTCTGTTGCCCGCCAGCTAAGTCGCTGCGGGATCTCCCGGTGACGCCTCGGCGAACTCCGCCGGGGCGTCATTGATTTTTCAGCGCGAGGACGGTTCGATGAGAAAAATTCTATATGGTCTCGGATTGACGATCGTGTTGGCCATGACACCGACCGCGCGCGCCGACACGGAAGAGCCGAGGTTCAATATCGTCGACAAAGTCGGCGTGGTCGAAATCCGGCAGTACGACAAGCGGCTTGCCGCCGAAGTCGTGGTCGCAGGCGAGGAAGACGATGCACGCTCCACCGGCTTCCGCCTGCTCGCCGATTTTATCTTCGGAAACAACACGGCACGCACGTCGATCGCAATGACGGCGCCCGTGTCGCAGCAGGCGGCCAAGAGCGAAAGCATCGCGATGACGGCGCCAGTCTCACAATCGCGCGATAGCAGCGGCAAATGGCGCGTGAGGTTTTACATGCCCTCCAAATACACGCGCGAGACACTCCCAAAGCCGAATAATCCCGCGGTTGAGATCGTCGACGTTCCCGGAGAGACGATGGCCGTCTTGCGCTTCTCCAACAGCCGCAGCGCGGAAGCCGTCGCCGAAAAGACAGCCGATTTGTTGCGGGGCTTGGCATCATCGAAATGGGCGCCGATCGGCGCGCCCGTCACATGGCTCTACGACCCGCCATGGACGCTGCCCTTCTTCCGGCGCAATGAAGTTGCCATAGCGGTGCAAGCCCGTCGATAGGCGCCTGCCGCCTGGAATTCGCGTTGCGCGGCCGCAACGCTAGCGGTCCGCGACGGGTGGCGCGGCGGTCCACGACGCCGGGATCGCCAGTCCCGGCTTCGACAATGCGTTCGCGATCACGGCTTCGCCCAAGGCGGCTGCGTGTTTGAAGCCGTGTCCCGAGCACGCCGAAACGACCGTCACATTTGCGATCTCCGGGTGCGGTCCGAGCCAAAAATTGAAATCGGGCGTCGAAGTGTAAAGACAGGTCGTGCCGCGCAGATGAGGGCCCAATTCGGGGAACGCCGCGCGCACGCGCGGCGACACGATGTCGATGTCGTCGCTCGCGACGTCGCGCCGGATGTCGTCCGGATGCACCACGGCGTGCATCGTTTCGGTCGCAATCTTGACGCCGCCGCCGGACGAGGCGACGGGAAATCCGTAAAGATCGTTCCAGATGAAGACCGGCATCCGATCCGGTTGATAGGCTTGCGAATTTTCCGGCGGCGCGAACCAGTGCAGCGTTTGGCGCGTGACGGTGAGGCGGCTTGCATAGGCCGCCGGCAGAAACGCTGGCGTCCATGCGCCCGCGGCCAGCACGACGCGAGCGGCGCGGATCGTTTCCGTCCGTGTACTGACGCTTACGCCGTCGCCGTCCCTTGCGATCGACAGCACCGGTGCGTTGAGCCGAACGTGCGCGCCGAGCGCCTGGGCGCGCTTGAGCTGGGCTGCGACGACCCGCTCGGGATCGGCCATGCCGGCGCCGGGCTCGAAATAGGCGCGCGCGTCGTCGAACCGCGCGAAGGCCGGAAAGCGCGAGCGCACCTGTGCGCCGCTCAATATCTCATGCGCGATTGCGTAGGCTCGCGCGGCGGCGATCGTCGTTTCCAGAAACCCCAGCGGCACGTGCGTGGCATGGGGCAGCACGCCGCCCAGCACCAGCAAGCCGCAACGCACGACGAGCCTCTCGCCCGATTCGCCGCTCAGTTGATCCCAAAGCTCGAACGAGCGCCGCGCGAAGGGCGTGTAGAGCGCGCCTTCGCCGATCGCGGCGCGAACAATGCGCGTTTCGCCGTGCGTCGAGCCGAAGACATGCGGCGGCGCGAAACGATCTAGGCCGATGACTTTCGCGCCCGCCCGCGCTCCGGCGAGCAGCGCCGCGCCGCCGGCGGCGCCAAGCCCGACGATGGCAAGGTCAAAGTCCGGCATGCCGCAAGACCTCGATCGCGGTTTGAGGGTTCGGGCGCAGCTTACGGCCTATCCCCTTTGCCGCCAACGGGCGGTCGAGAAGGTGCGATCGGACTGGAGCCAATATTATTCTTGGCCGGCCGTCATGGCGTGATCTATTTGGTTTCATGATCTACATCGCCCTTGGCGCTAATATCCCTTCGCCGGCCGGCCCACCCGAGGTGACGCTTGGCAGAGTGCTCGAGGTGTTGCCCAAGCATGGCATCCGCGTGGCGGCCGTATCGCGGTTCTATCGCTCGCCCGCTTGGCCGAACGAGGATCAGCCGGCGTTCGTCAATGCGGTCGCCGAGGTGCGGACCAAGTTGTTGCCGGCGGCCTTGATGCGCGAGTTGCTTTCGATCGAAAAATCGTTCGGGCGGGTGCGTAAGGCGAAGTGGGAGGCGCGTGCGCTCGACCTCGATTTGATCGACTATGGGGGGCTTGTTTCCGAGGCTGAGCACCTGATGCTGCCGCATCCTTGGATGCACGAGCGGGCGTTCGTTTTGCGTCCGCTCGCCGACATCGCCCCGGCGTGGCGACATCCTGACACGGGACTGGCTATCGCCACGTTGCTGAAAATTGTTGGGGAAGTGGGGGTAACGCCGTTCGCGTCCGGTTAATTTCCTGCGCAATTCCCTTGTCTTCGCGGGCGCAGCACGCTAGGTCTCATCCTCACCCTAAGTCCAAGGATTCCGCGCTTTATGGCCCGCGTTACCGTTGAGGATTGCGTCGACAAGATTCCGAACCGTTTCGAGCTTGTCCTTTTGGCGTCTCACCGCGCCCGTTCGATCACCTCGGGCGCAGCCCTGATCGTCGACCGGGACAACGACAAGAACCCGGTCGTCGCCCTGCGCGAGATCGCGTCGACGAAGTTGAAACCCGAAAATTTGCGCGAAGAATTCTTGCTCAGCCTGCAGCGCCACATCGAGACGGACGAGCCGGAAGCCGAAAAGGCCGCGATGGCGGAGACCGCCGACGCACCCGACTTCGCCAATATCTCGGAAGCCGAATACGCGCGCGGCATGCGTGCGGACTCAGACGTCAAGCGTCCAGAACCGGTGGAAGAGGTTGACGAAGGGGACGTCTAAAGCCGCGAACCCGGCACGTCTCGCGCCGCCCCAAGGGCGGCTATCGGTTCTGAAAAGCACCCCTCATCCGTCGCGCTGTCGCGCGACACCTTCCCGCCTACGTCAAGGCTTCGGCCTGGCAAGTTGCGAACATCTGCGCGCCGGAGCTTTGGCGGAGGCGGCTCTCCCATGATGCGGCAGTTCGAACTTGTCGAGAAGGTGAAGTCCTACGAGCCCTATGCGGACGAGGATTTGCTGAACCGCGCTTACGTGTTCGGCGTCAAGGCGCACGGCAATCAGAAGCGCGAGAACGGCGATCCGTATTTTTCGCATCCCTTGGAAGTCGCGGGCATCCTGACCGAACTCAAGCTCGACGATGCGACGATCGTCACCGCTTTGTTGCACGACACGATCGAGGACACCGAGGTCACGCACGCCGACATCGAGAAGCAGTTCGGGCGCGAGATCGCCGATCTGGTCAACGGCGTGACCAAACTGTCGGCGCTCGAGCTGCAGTCGGAGGAGACGAAGCAGGCGGAGAATTTCCGCAAGTTCATGCTGGCGATGAGCCACGACGTGCGCGTGCTTTTGGTCAAGCTTGCCGACCGGGTGCACAATATGCGCACGCTGAAAGCACTGAAGGACCCGGCCAAACGCAAGCGGATCGCCACCGAGACGATGGAAATCTACGCGCCGCTGGCGGGGCGCATGGGCATGCAATCGTTCCGCGACGAGCTTGAGGATCTGGCGTTCGGCGAAATCAATCCGGAGATGCGCACCTCGATCATGCGCCGTCTGGAGACCTTGAAGGCGGAAAGCGGCGAGGTGACGGGGCGCATCGCCGAGGCGCTCGATCGCAAACTCACCGAGCACGGGCTCGAGGCGGGGGTGAGCGGGCGGGCGAAGAAGCCTTATTCCATCTGGCGAAAGATGGAGGAGAAGCGCGTCACCTTCGAACAATTGTCGGACATTTTCGCCATTCGCATCGTCGTGGGCTCGATGGACGATTGTTACCGGGCGCTCGGTATTCTGCACCGGTCTTGGCGTCACGTGCCGGGCCGGTTCAAGGATTATATTTCGATCCCCAAATCGAACAATTACCGCTCGCTGCACACCGAGATCATCGGTCCGGAAAACCATCGCATCGAGTTGCAGATCCGCAGTTCGGAAATGCATGAGATCGCCGAACGCGGGATCGCGGCGCATTGGAGTTATAAAGACAAGGTCAATGGCGGGCGGCCGCTGGCCAATATCGACGCCTACGATTCCCTGCGCTCGTTGATCGAAACGCTGAAGGGCGGCGATACGCCGGAGGAGTTTCTCGAACATACGCGGCTCGAGCTGTTTCAAGATCAGGTTTTTTGCTTCACGCCGAAGGGGCGTTTGATCTCGCTGCCGCGCGGGGCGACGCCGATCGACTTTGCCTATTCGGTTCACACCGAAGTCGGCGATACATGCGTCGGCGCGCGGGTGAACGGCCGACACGTGCCGCTGGCGTCATCTTTGAAGAACGGCGATACGGTCGAGATCATCCGCTCGCCCAAGCAAGGACCGTCGGCCATTTGGGATCAGATGGTGGTGACGGGTAAAGCGCGGGCTTCGATCAAGCGATATCTCAAGAACGCCGAGAAGGTCGAGCATCAACGCGCCGGACGCGCGATTCTGGAAAAGGCGTTCCGCGACGCGGGCGAGCAGTTTTCCGAGAAAGCGTTGAGTTCCGTGCTGAAGAAACTCAAACTGGCCAAGACCGAGGACGTCTATGCCGTGATCGGCCAGGGCGTGGTGACGCCGTTCGAGGTGATGAAAGCGATCTTCCCCGATCTGAAGGTCGAGGCGGCGGGCAGTTGGATCGGCTGGCTCGCGCCTAAGCCGAAGGGCAATGCGGTCCCTATCCAAGGTCTGGTGCCGGGGCGCGCCCATCTTCTGGCGCCGTGCTGTCAGCCGATCTTGGGCGACCGCATTATCGGCGTGATCATGGAAGACCAAGGAACCTTGGTGCACACGGCCGACTGCGAGCGCTTGGCCGACGTGCAGGATCAGCCGGAACGCTGGCTCGATCTCAAATGGACGCCCGATGCCGCCGAGGGCGTTCAAGTCGGGCGCTTGAAAATCTCGCTCAACAACGAAGCGGGCACGCTCGCCAATATGTGCGGCGTGATCGCGCGCCACAACGGCAACATCACCAATCTGAGCATCGCGCGGCGCACGCCGCTCGTATTCGACATGCTGGTCGATATCGAGGTGCGCGACGCCAAGCATCTGGCCAATATCGTCAGTGGTCTCAGGGCCTCGCCCACCGTCCATGCCGTCGACCGCCCGCACGGCGAAAAGGAGCCGATCGCCCATGACGCCTGATCAAGTGTTGGCCGAATTCCGCAAATGCGGCGCCTTGCTCGAAGGGCATTTCATTCTGTCGTCGGGCAAGCATTCCGACACGTTCTTGCAGAAGGCCTTGGTGTTTCAATATCCCAAGCGCACTGCGAAATTGTGCAAGGCGCTGGCGGCTCTCATTAAGGCCAAAGTGAAGAAGCGCATCGATGCGATCGTGGCTCCTGCCGTCGGCGCGATTATCCCGGGGTACGAGACCGCCCGGCACTTGGACGTGCCTGCCATGTTCGTCGAGCGCGAGGACGGCGTGTTCCGGCTCCGGCGGAATTTCCATCTCGACGCGGCGATGAATGTCGTGGTGGTGGAAGACGTGGTGTCGACCGGACTTTCGTCGCGCGAATGTATCGAGGCGGTGAAGAAGACGGGCGCCAAGGTGTTGGCGCTGGCCGCGTTGATCGACCGCTCCGGCGGGGCGGCAAAGTTCGATGTGCCGTTCATTCCGTTGGCGCGCATCAAGGTGCCGGCCTACGAACCCGACAAATTGCCGAAGCATCTGGCCGGAACGCCCGCGGTGAAGCCGGGGAGCAGGGGGTTGAAATGACGCCGGGTTTCGACCTCCGCGCTGTTTCGAGTCAGCTTCACCACGAAGGCACGAAGAACACAAAGGTTCACGAAGATGTGGAGCGGCACGGCGGCGTGCCCTTCAGCGCGCCGCAGGCGCGCAATCTCTCGCTAGCAATGCGCTTAGCGCACATCATTTGGTTTCTTCGTGGACCTTTGTGTTCTTCGTGTCTTCGTGGTGAAGCTGAATCGCTAAGGCGCGGGCTTCAATGGAGTGTGTCTTGAGTTTGCATCTTCGCCTGGGCGTGAACATCGATCACGTCGCCACCATCCGAAATGCACGCGGGGGAAAGTTTCCCGACCCGATGCGTGCCGCGCTGATGGCGGTCGAGGCGGGCGCCGACGGCATCACGGCGCATTTGCGCGAGGACCGGCGGCATATCGGCGACGAGGATATCGAACGATTGGCGCACGGCATCGGTAAGCCGCTCAATCTGGAAATGGCGGCGACGGAGGAGATGCTTGAGATCGCGCTCAGGCATAAGCCGCATGCGGTGTGTCTTGTGCCCGAAAAGCGCGAGGAGGTGACGACCGAAGGCGGGCTCGACGTTGCGGGAGGGCACAACCATCTGGCGCCGTTCGTGCGCGAGTTGGCGGCGGCCAAGATCCGGGTGTCGCTGTTTGTCGAGGCCAACCCTGTTCAACTCGCCGTTGCCAAGGCATTGGGTGCGCATGTCGTCGAGCTGCATACGGGCGCCTATTGCGAGGCGCATGCGGCCGGCGATTTCGCACTGCGCGACAAGATCCTGCAGCGCTTGAAGCTGGGCGCCAAGGAAGCGGCGCGCTTGGGTCTTGAGGTTCATGCGGGGCATGGATTGTCGTTCGAGACGGTGGGGCCGGTGGCGGCGATCCCCGAACTCGTCGAGTTGAATATCGGGCACTTCCTGGTCGGCGAGGCGATCTTCGTGGGGCTGGAGAATTCCATCCGGCGCATGCGCGTGCTGATGGACGAGGCGCGGGGCGGTGGGGGAGCGATGAATGGGTAAAGGAGCGCCATGATCATCGGCATCGGCAGCGATTTGATCGACATTCGCCGCATCGAGAAATCGCTTGAGCGGTTCGGGACGCGGTTCGTCGAGCGGTTGTTCACCGAGGTCGAGCAGCGCAAGTCGGAGGGGCGCCGCAACCGGGCTGCCTCTTATGCCAAACGCTTTGCGGCCAAGGAGGCCTGCTCCAAGGCCCTGGGCACCGGCCTGCGCAAAAGCGTCTATTGGCGCGACATGGGGGTTGTCAATTTGCGCGGCGGTAAGCCGACCATGTCCTTGACCGGGGGGGCCGCCGCCCGGCTCAAAGAGATTACTCCGGCGGGGATGCAGGCCCAGATCGACCTGACGATTACCGACGATTTTCCGCTGGCTCAAGCCATTGTGATCATCTCAGCGGTAGCAGTCGTCACGCCGCAGTAGCGCCATTTTTTGCGTGTTTCATGCGATGTTAACGGCCTGTAACGCCCTTGGATTTGACAGTGGGGCCGTCAGACCTCATCTCTTAGCCTCGTATCCAGCGGGAAGCGCATATGAATTCCGAAGTCCAGAAGCCCTGGTGGCGCAATGCGTATGCGGTCGAGACGTATAAGACCGCCGGCATCGTGTTCTTCTTTTTCATGTTCATGCCGACGCTGTTGTTCCAGCCGTTCCGTATCCCGTCGAGTTCGATGGAGGGTACGCTTGAGATCGGCGATTATTTGTTCGTCTCCAAGTTCACGTACGGCTATTCGCAATACTCGGTTCCCTTCTTCACGCCGGTCGCGTTCGCAGGCCGGGTGATGGACCGTCCGGCCGAGCGCGGCGACGTCGTCGTGTTTCGCTTTCCGCCCGACCCGACGCAGGACTACATCAAGCGCGTCGTTGGCGTGCCCGGCGACCGCGTGCAGATGATCGGCGGCGTGCTTCACATCAACGGCGAGCCCGTCAAGCTCGAACGCGTCGAAGATCGCATCACGACACGCGACGACGGCAGCGAACAGCGGGTCGCACGCTTTGTGGAAACGCTGCCCGGCGGCGTGACGCATGTGGTCTTGAAGACGCAAGAATTCGGTGCGCTCGACGAGACGGACGAGGTTCTGGTGCCGCAAGGCCATTATTTCATGATGGGCGACAATCGCGACAACTCGAACGACAGCCGGGCCGATGTCGGCCTCGTGCCCGAGCAAAACTTGGTGGGGCGCGCGGAAGTGGTGTTCTTCTCGCATGACGGGTCGGCCGAGCTTTGGGAGCTTTGGCAATGGCCGTTCGCCATCCGCTATAGCCGCCTTCTGACGTTCATCGGCTGATCCGCTCGCCCGGGGTGGTGCGTCGCCGGCTTACGTGGCTCGAGGGGAAGTAGATGGCCGGCGAAACAACGCCTTCGACTTGGCGGTCGTCCGCGGCGATGGAAGCAACCAGAACGATTGCGTTCGCGTTGGCGATCGCGCTCTTCATCCGCACGTTTCTGTTTCAACCGTTCAACATTCCGTCGGGCTCGATGGAGAATACGCTGTTGGTCGGCGACTATCTGTTCGTTTCGAAATTTTCCTACGGATATTCCAGACACTCGTTGCCGTGGTCCCCGGGTTTGTTTTCCGGACGCATCTTGCGGGGCGAACCCGAGCGCGGCGACGTGGTGGTGTTCAAGCTGCCGGCGCGGCCGTGGGAGGACTATATCAAGCGCCTCGTCGGGCTTCCCGGCGACCGAATCCAAATGATCGACGGCGTGCTGCACATCAACGGCGCGCCCTGCAAATTGGAGCGAATCGACGATTACGTCGAAGTTCAGCCCGGCGGCTTCGAATACCATGTGCCCCGCTTTCGAGAGACATTTCCCGACGGTTCCAGCCACTATGTGCTCGACCGCAATCCCGACAAGCCCGGTGCGGACAACACACAGGAGTTCGTTGTCCCGGCGGGCCATTACTTTATGATGGGCGACAACAGGGACAACTCGAACGACAGCCGCATTCCCGACAGCGGCGTCGGGTTCGTACCTGAAGAAAACCTCGTCGGCCGGGCCGACATCATCGTTTTTTCTATGGATGACAGTGCGCAACTCTGGGAAATCTGGAAATGGCCGTGGGCGATCCGCCACGACCGCTACCTCAACTCAATCGACTGAATCTCAGGCTGCGGCGGGTCCGTCTCGATCCGCGGGCGGCGCAAAGGCGCGTGCGACCGCGTTCGGCCACCGGTTCAAGGACAAGGCGTTGCTCGAGCGCGCCCTAACGCACGCGAGTGCCGGCGGGGCGGACAACGAGCGGCTTGAGTTTTTGGGCGACCGCGTGCTCGGCTTCTTGATCGCCGAACTGCTGATCGAGCTGTTTCCGCAGGAAAACGAAGGTGCGTTGGCGCTTAAGCTGAATGCGATGGTGCGGATGGAAACCTGCGCGCGTGTGGCGGAATTGGCCGGCATCGACAAGGGTCTGATCCTCGCCCCGTCGGAGGAGCGCTCCGGCGGGCGGCGGAAAGCGGCGATCCTGGGCGATGCCTGCGAGGCGGTGATCGCGGCACTTTATCTCGACGGCGGGATCGATGCGGCGCGCAAGTTCGTCACGTGCTATTGGCAGCCGCTGATGAGCGAAATCATGGGCGATCTGCGCGATCCGAAAAACGCGCTGCAGGAATGGGCGCAGGGGCGCAAGCTGGGGACGCCGTCCTATCGCGTGTCGAAGCGCGAGGGACCCGACCACGCGCCGCGATTTACGGTCGAAGTTTCGGTCAAGGGGCACGAGACCGCCTCAGGCGAGGGCGCAAGTCTTCGCGCGGCCGAGCAAGTGGCGGCGCGCGCGTTGATGAAAAAAATCACCGAATGACCGACGAACAGACCCGCTGCGGCTTTGTCGCGATCATCGGGGCGCCGAATGCGGGAAAGTCGACGCTGGTCAATAAGCTGGTGGGGTCCAAGGTTTCGATCGTCAGCCGCAAGGTGCAGACGACGCGCATGCGGGTGCGCGGGGTGGCCTTGCACGAGAAGTCTCAGATCGTATTGGTCGATACGCCGGGCATTTTCGAACCCAAGCGCAATTTGGACCGGGCAATGGTCGAGGCGGCGTGGGCGGGAGCGGCCGATGCCGATTTGGTGTGCGTGATCGTCGATGCGCCGGAGTTGATCGGCGATCCGAAGGGAATGGCCGCCCAAGACACGGCGCGGATCGTCACGGGGTTGAACAAGTGGTCGCGCCAGGCGGTATTGCTGGTCAACAAGATCGACGGGATGCGGCGCGATCAGTTGCTGCCGTTGGTCGACGGGTTGCGAGCGCAAGCGAAATTCGATCCGGTGTTTTTGATTTCGGCGCAGACGGGCGACGGGACCGCGGAGCTGCTGGCGCATCTGGCGCGCAGCGTGCCGCCGGGGCCTTGGGCTTATCCCGCCGATCAGGCGGCGGACATTCCGCTTCGTTTGCTGGCGTCCGAGATCACGCGCGAGACGATCTACGACCGCCTGCATCAGGAGTTGCCCTATTCCTCCAACGTCGTGACCGAACAATGGAAGGCGATGAAGGACGGCAGCGTGCGGCTGGAGCAGACGATCTTCGTCGAACGCGACGGGCAGAAAGCGATCGTGCTGGGCAAGGGCGGGGCGCAGATCAAGGAACTCGGTTCGATGGCGCGCGCCGAGATGGAGGCCTTGTTCGGCCATAAGGTGCATTTGTTTCTGCACGTCAAGGTGCGCGAGAACTGGGCAGACGATCCCGCGCACTACCGGGAGATCGGACTTGAGGCGCCCAAGCGTTCGAGCTGATCGATTTTGCTTTTGCCGTGCGGTTAGCGTCGCGTCAGACCGGTTTGCTTCGGCAGATGCTGCAATCCGGCGATGCGTGCAAGCTCTGCCGGCGAAAGGCGAATCGGCTGGGCGCGCGACGTGCCCGTGCTGGCGGTTTGCAATTGAGCACCGTCCTGTTGGACGCCGGCGACGATCTGGGATGCCAGGTGCTTCATGATCAACTCGGGCGCCACGGCGAAGTTCACGATATTCACCGCCACATTCTTCTTCGTCACGCCGCCTTCCGTCACCACCATGCGCGTGACGGCGTATTTGTTGCCGTCGAGTTTCATGGCAGTCATAAACGAATTGCCCGTGTTGAAGGAATTGAACGATTCAAGCGGATGGTTCGTCGATCCCGCATCGATCGCGACGAGGATGACCATGCCCAAGCAGCCGCCGGGTTGTTCTTCGCAGCCGATGAGGATGATGTGGAACGGCGTCTCACCGTCCTTGAAGGCCACCGATTTGTTCTTGCCGTCCTCCTGGGATTCCACGCCTTGAGCACCCAGTTCGGTCAGAAGGTCTTTGATGTTGGCGACCGTCAAAAGCTCCATCTGGGTGCCGGGATTTTTGATCGGCAGTTCGGCCCCAAGCGCCGGAGTTCCAAGACCGGCGACCAGTGCGAACGTGACGGCAAGAAAAGTGCAAGCGGTGGCGATAACGCGCATTGTCCCTCCGGGTTACTAGACCTGCTCACGGCTGGACATGCGGAGCGGCAAGGCTAGGCGGGGGCACGCTAGAGAGGAATTTGGGCCGCCGCAATAAAGCGAGGGCGAAGGGACGCGCGCGCCGCAACATTAGCCATGCGCTGTGGCGGACGTATCCCAGGCAAATCGCTTGACACGCTGGAGCGCGGGGCTTTGTTTGCGCCATGGAGTGGAACGACGATGCGATCGTCCTGGGGTTGCGACAGTTTGGGGAGAACGGTGCGATCCTAGAGGCGCTGACGCGCCTGCATGGGCGTCATCTGGGGCTTGTGCGAGGGGCGTCGTCGAAGCGAACCAAGGGGGCGCTGGAGCCGGGAAATGCGGTGGTGCTGCATTGGCGGGCGCGGCTCGATCAGCAGCTGGGCAGTTATACGATCGAGCTTTCGGCAGCGCGCGCCGCGCAGTTTTTCGACGACGGCATGAAGCTCTCGGGGTTAGGTGCCGCGTGCGGGATCGCCGCTGTGACCCTGCCGGAACGCGAGGCGCATACGCGCGTGTTCGAAGCGCTTGATGCCTTGTTGAATGCGATGGGATCGAAGCCGTCGCCGGACTGGCTTGAAGACTATGTGCGGTTTGAAATCGTGCTGCTCGAGGATTTGGGATTCGGGCTCGACCTGGCGAGTTGCGCGGCCACGGGTGCCACCGAAAACCTGACCCATGTGTCGCCGAAAAGCGGCCGGGCGGTAAGCGGTGTTGCCGCTGCGCCCTATCTCGACAAGTTGTTGCGGCTTCCACAGTTTTTGGCGCCCGAGGATGGGCCGGCGCGACATCAGGATCTTGTGGATGGATTGGCGCTGACTGCCTTCTTTTTGGAGCGCGCGGTGCTGGAAACGCATGGCGGGGTCATGCCACCTGCGCGTGCGCGGTTGAGCGAGCGGCTTGCGGCGGCGGGCGTCGCCCGGTAGGCAAGCATCCTCAAGTAAAACAAGGGATTCGTGATGGCGCTCGAAGATGTGGTGCGCGACGTCGATTTGAAGGACGCGCTGGGCGAGCGCTATCTCGCCTACGCGCTTTCGACGATCATGCAGCGCGCATTGCCGGATGTGCGCGACGGCTTGAAGCCGGTGCATCGGCGGCTGTTGTTCGCGATGCAGCGGCTGCG
>JANOFM010000060.1:0-4938 GCA_031413635.1 Alphaproteobacteria bacterium
GTCGTCGGCGCCTTCGTCGGCATGGGCGTCGCTGCGATGGTCGCCTTCAATTATGCCTACGACTCCGACACCATCGTGCGCTATCTCATTATGTCGGCGGGTTTGCTCGGTGGCGGCGGCGCGGGCTTTGGGCTGGCGACACTGATGGACAAGCGCTAGTCAGGTCGGCGCGCGTAATGGCCGGGCACTTGACCCGGCCACCCAGCCGGCTCGCGTCGGCGAGACGGAGAGACTCTTCGCGTTTCTAAGCAGAGCGCCATTGCGTCGCGTGGACACGCGACGGCTGGGTGGCAGGGTCAAGCCTTGCCATGACGAATTGGGGAGCCGCTGAACCAAGCAACCGTGGATCAATCATTGCCGGGAACTCGCCGTGCAGTTTTGCGCCTCACTTCGCGCGCATGCGGTCGCCGCGGGAGGCGTGTTCCACTTCGGCGAGGCCGAGGCTTCCGTCGGTGGCGGCACTTACATGCGAAGCGGCCGCACCGGCCTTTCTTTAGGCCGTACCAACCGCCGACCTGGTTTTTGGCTGAGCGGCCCCAAGCTCCGACTGTGTTGACTTTCGCATCTTTTCGTTTTTCGGCCGAGCCGAATTCCATCCAGCCGCCGTGTTTTTCAGCATGGCGTGCAGATCGCCGAGACAGCTTGCATCTTAGAGCAGAACCGTCTTGCCGTCCTTCACGTCGCGCAGCATGAGGTCTGCGGCGGGGTATCGGCTTTAGTCTTAAGCGCGGCGGACATGATAGGTCCTTTATCTCAATGGCGTCTCCACCCGGTGATCGTCGATCAGGGTCTGCCAGAACACGGTGTGCGAAAAGCCGAACGCCGCGCGATGGGGACCAGGCGCGGCGGCCATCAATCGCCGCAGCGCGCGGATTAGGGCGCGGGCGTCAAGGCGCTTTCGCTCCACACGGTTCGCCGGCAGCCATCTTGCAAGGCGCGAAAGTTCGCCTTTGGGAAGGCGAAGGCGCGAACCAAGCTGCAAGGTATGCGCCCAGGTGCGATCCTTGAAGAACGTCGCCTTGGCGCTGTGCAGCAGCGCATCCGCGCTCTTCGCTGAGATGACGCGCGCGGCTTGGCCAGCGGCGATCGTCGCACGGACGTCGACCATCGCTTCCGTGAGTGGGCAATAGCGCAGCTCCCGGGGCCCATGGAGGACCGCGACCTCGTCGTCGTCCCGCAAGCGGCCGCTCTTAAAGTCGCGGAAGATCGCGCCGATGCCGATCATGCCGAAGGGTGTGAGTTCCGTCGCGCGCAGCGCGCCCATGCTGGCGGCGCCATAAACGTGAATGCCTCGCGACAGCGCCCATAGGATTTCCTTGTGCCATACCGAGAGCGACGTCTCAAAGCGGCCGTCGATCAGACCGATCGCAAACGGCTTTGTTCGCGCGACCCGATAGACATCGCCTTGCGATGCCGGCGGATGCCATTCGATGGCGCCCGTCTTCAGGACGGGATCGTCCCACAGCGTCGGACCCGCGAAAACAGCGACCCTCATGGTGTCGGCTTCGCGGTGGCACGCGCGCGGCGGCCGGGCTCGTGGCGCTCATGCTCGTCATGGGGTTCGAGTCCCGGGACGATGATCCGCACCACGGGAATGCCGTAGCGATCGTCGGTCAGATCAACGGCGATCACTTGATCGCACCCGGCCTTGCCGAGCAGCGTGAGCAACCGCGCGACATCGCCTTCGAACGTCGGACTTGCGTTGGATGGAACGTCCTTGAAACCGTGGCGCGCCTGACGCTCTTCCCAGTGATCCGACAGGTGGTCGAAAAGCGTTTGCGGCCGCGGTTTGTCGTAGTCGCCGGGCGAAAGATCGTCCCGCGATCCGGCGATGTAGGTCAGGCGGGATTGCGCCGCCTCGGTAATTGCGCGCGCCAGTGCGACCTCGCGGTTGAGGTGACAGCCAGCACCCCAAAAGACCCCAAGCGGCGCCCTGCCGCTACGCGGGCCGTCGGCGATGCGGCATATGAAGCACGCAGCGCCGACATCCGTCGTGATGTCCCATACGGCGACCGTCATGGCGCGATCGGCGAGCCGGTCCAGAAGCGCGCGACAATCGGAATCGAGAACGCTTGCCAGGACGAGGCGGCGTGCGGCCCTTTGCTGCGGCGTCCAACCGCGCCAAAGGCTCGCGGCATCGCGCTCGATCACCTCGCAAATGCCGGCGCACACGGCTTCTAGCCAGTGGTTTCCCGAGGCGAGGCCATTGCTGCTGCGGAAGAACAGCGGGTGCCGGCCTTCGCGCGCGCGGCGAAAGTCGGCGTCGACGAGATCAAAGGGAACGAAGATTGGGAATCGATCGGCGAGATTCACGCCTTCCACCCAAGGCAGTTTCGCGGTGTGCACTGCCGACGCTCCTTTCAGACGCGGCAAGCGCATAGGATCTGCGGCGCGCGCACGAATGCGAAGGGCGGCGTAGGACTCCACGCGCGTCGGCATGCGCAGCCGCTCGGCGTGTGCAAGTTCGGCCGCCTCCATGAATGCGGAAGCCTCGGCACTCGCCTCATCGAGACCTTTGCCTTGCGATACCGAGAGCGAGCGCGAATTCGGTCGCACGGCCATGACAACGGGAATGCCCAAATAGTCGAGTCCGGTGACCGTCGCCAGTCGCGTGATACCGAAAGCGCCGGCGAAGCGGCCAAAGCGTTTGATCGTATTTTCAGGTGTCGAGGTGCGATGCGTGCCGCGCCAAAAGGCCTTCGGCGTTTGCGGCCGCTTGGGCGTCATCTCACTTCGGCGGTCGTGGCGGCCCTTTCAAATTTCCCAGGAGGAATTTCTCGAGGTGGTCGGTGCGATTCTCGGTCACCAGAAAGGCGCGAGGTGACTGGAACACGCCGTCACCTTTCTTTGGGACGTAGGCGCGAATGGTGTCGTTGTACTCCGCCTGGACCGGCATTGCGTTCCCGGCGACATAGAAATTGTTGTCGGCGCCCTGGACAACAAGGAACAGTTCTTCCGTCTTGCCCTTCTTGCTGTCGTCGTATTTAGCGGTCGTCTTTTTCTTCTGGGCCATCTGTGTCGCTGCCCCTCGCAATCTTGGACTTGGGAATATTATCAGGTGCAGGCGCACCGGCAAAGCCCATGGTTTTGGGACCCGGCGCCCTGTCGGCGGCCCTTTCCGCCACATCTAAGTCCGCCATTTGAAGGCCGCGCGTCAAATGGTCGATATCCTGTTGGCGTCGGAAGGGGCACGACAGCAGAACCCAAGCGACATAAGCCTCTGTCCCCGCCGTGGACTCGCCCGCCCAGATCGCGCGCATTTTAGCGACGAACACGTCGGCGTGACGGCGGGCTTCCGCGGCATGCCCGGCATAGGCGTAGCCGGCGGCCTTCCAGGCGGTGAATTTCGGGGACGGGTCGGCGATTTGCTCGGCGATCCGGATCATCTCGTCATAGCGGCGCGCCGCGAAAAGCGCTTCGGCGAGGTCGAGCAGATACGAGTCGGAATGAAAGGGGTTGAGGCGCATGGCCGCGTTCATCACCTCCAGCGCAGCCTCGGGCTCACCCAAATACATCAGGGTCGTGCCACGATCCATGGCGCGGTCGGCGTCGTTCGGGTTAAGCCTTGTGGCCGTGTCCAGGTGAAGGCGCGCGGCTTCGAATTCGCGATGCCACAAATGGCACCAGGCCAGCGACAGGTGGGTGAGCGGATCGCTGTCGTCGAGCGAGACGGCTTTCATCGCGAATTGCCAGGCGCGCTGTCGCGCCGGCGTGAGCGACGGGTCGCCGGGAGAATAAACGGCCAGATTGTTGTCGATCGCCGCAAGGTAGCAATAGGCGCGCGCGAATCCGGCATCGAGAGCGATCGCCTGTTCGAACTGCCGGCGCGCCTCCGCCCGCGCCGCCGCGTCGGTTGCCGTGTAGTAGAGCGTTTTGCCGCGCAGGTAGCAGTCATAGGCCCGAATGTCGGTGGTGGGCCGCTTGCGCGCGGACTCCAGCTCTTCCGTTTCGAGGCGCGGGACCAGCGTGCCCACCACGCGGCGTGTGACGTCGTCTTGCACGTCGAAGATGTCGGCCAAGGGGACGTCGTATTTTTCCGCCCAGACGTGGGCGCGCGTTTCAACGTTGATGAGCTGGACCGTGATGCGGATGCGGTCGCCCAATTTGCGTACGCTGCCTTCGACGACGAACTGTACGCGCAGGTCTTCGCCGATGCGCTGTACGTCGACGGCCTTGTCGCGATAGACGAACGAGGAGTTGCGGGCGATGACCGAAATGGTGCGAAAGCGCGACAATTCGGTGATGATGTCTTCGGTGATCCCGTCGCTGAAATAGCGTTGGTCCGCTTCCCCGCTCATATTGACGAAGGGCAGAACCGCGATGGCGAGCTTGGCGTGCACCGGGGCTTCGACGGGGTGGGCGGTCGCGCGCGGCACGCCGGCGCGAAAGACGCGCACGGGATCGGGAATGTTCTTGAGCGCGCGCTCGCCCATGTCGTCGAATACGGTGGCTGTCTTGCCTTTCACGTGTTGTGCGACCGCGTGCGAGACGACAATGCCGCCGGGGTCGGCCAGCGTTTGCAGCCGGGCGGCGACGTTCACGCCGTCTCCCAAGACATCGTCGTCCTCGAACATCACGTCGGCGAAGTTGATGCCGATGCGAAACTGCATCTGCCGGTCACCCGCGAGCGCCTTGTTCCGCTTCGCCGCGCCGTCTTGCATGGCAACCGCGCATTCGACGGCGTTGACCGGGCTGTCGAAGGCGACGAGCAGTCCGTCGCCGGCGGTCTTGATCAAGCGGCCGTGGCAGCGGCGGATCGCGCGGCGGATATAGGTTTCGAGGTGGTGCTTGAACTCGGCCAGCGTGCCGGGTTCGTCGAGCGCGGCCAGACGGCTGTAGCCGGCGACGTCGGCCATGAGGATGGCCGCCAGTTTGCGGTGTTGCGGTTTGCGTGCGCGGGTCATGCGGATGTCCCAGCTCGTGGCGGCAGGATACCGC
>JANOFM010000061.1:0-8068 GCA_031413635.1 Alphaproteobacteria bacterium
ACATTCTTGACCGCGATGCCTTCCGCGATCGATTGCCCGCCCGCGACCGGCGTGCCGCCCTTCAGCGCGTGATGCATCGAAGGATAAAGCTCGGTCTCCACACCGACGATGCGGATCGATGGCTTCAGCGCCTTGGCCGCGATCGCGATCCCCGAAATCAACCCGCCGCCGCCGATCGGAACCACGAGCGTATCGAGATCGGGAAAATCGGCGAGCATTTCAAGGGCGACCGTCCCCTGCCCCGCGATGATCATGTCGTCGTCGTAGGGGTGAACGAAGGTCAGTCCTTCCGTGGCCGCGATCTCGTGTGCAACTTGATCGCAATCGGCGAGGGTCATGCCCTTTTGGATGACACGCGCACCATGGCCCTTCGTGTGCTTGACCTTCACGTAAGGCGCCGTTTCCGGCATCACGATGGTGGCCGGAATCCCAAGCCGCGCCGCATGATAGGCCACGCCTTGCGCGTGATTGCCCGCCGACATCGCGATCACGCCGGCCTTACGCTCGACGGGCGTCAGCGACAGCAACTTGTTCAACGCCCCGCGATCCTTGAACGACGCGGTGAACTGCAGGTTCTCGAACTTGAGATAAACCTCGGCACCGGTCAGTTTCGAAAGCGTCCGCGAGTGATGACACGGCGTCCGCACGACCGCGTCCTTAATCGCCTCGGCCGCGCGCTTCACGTCTTCGAGCGTTACCGGCATCGGACAATCCCAGAGGTGGTCTCGCGCTAACGGCTGCGCGGAAATTTTGGTAGCAGCGGAGGGATTTGAACCCCCGACCAAGGGATTATGATTCCCCTGCTCTACCACTGAGCTACGCTGCCAAAAATCGAGCGCGGGATGTAAGGCGCGGGGCTTCAGCCTGTCAAGGCGGAGGACCGCTTCCGCGCGGAATCATGATAGCATTAGCTCTGCACCGTCCGGATACGGCAGGCACTAAAGGACAATCCGTCATGCAGAAGCTAACGGTTGCGAGCGCACTTGATCAGCTGAAGGCATCAAATGCCGACTATGCCAGGATGATCGAGCATGACTCTTTCGACGTAGGACTCTACCGCCCCGACAAAATCGATCCACAGGGCCCGCATCGGCGCGACGAACTTTACGTCATTGCCTCGGGCCGCGGCGACTTCGCCTGTGCCGGCGTAGTGACGTCATTCGCACCGGGGGACGTCTTCTTCGTGCCCGCGCAAGTCGAGCACCGCTTCAGCGACTTCGACGATCAGTTTTCGGCATGGGTAATTTTCATCGGCCCGAGGCCAGGTTAAGCAGCCTTCGCCGCCTCGCCTTTCACGATCCAGCCACCGCCCAGCATGCGGCTGCCGTCGATATCGTAGAGCACGCAAGCTTGTCCGGGCGCGACGCCTTCTTCGTGCGTCAGCAATTCGACCTCGGCACCACCCTCGAAGGCGCGCACTTCGGCCCGCACCGGTTCGCGCGTCGAACGCACGCGGGCAAGCGCCGCACGTGGTGCCGCGCCGAGCGGTTCGCCGTCCAACCAATTCAGATCGCGCAACACCACGCGCCGAGTCGCAAGCGCCGCGCGCGGTCCAACGACGACCTGGCGCGTGGTGGCATCGATGCGGATCACAAACAGCGACTCGTGATGACCAAGACCCAGCCCCTTGCGCTGTCCGACGGTGAACTTAATCACGCCCTCGTGCCGCCCGAGCACGTGGCCAGCGAGATCGACGACTTCGCCCGGTTCGATCGCGCCCGGCTTCAACTTCTGCACGATATCGGCGTACTTGCCGTTCGGCACGAAACAGATGTCTTGGCTGTCCGGCTTGTCCGCCAGACCAAGCCCCAACTCCGCCGCCATCGCCCGCGTCTCGCTTTTGAGCAAACCGCCCAGCGGAAAGCGTACAAAGTCGAGCTGCGCCCGCGTCGTTGCGAACAGGAAATAGCTTTGGTCGCGCGACGCATCCGCCGCGCGATGCAGCTCCGGTCCCGCGGCACCGTCGACGCGCCGGATATAGTGTCCGGTGATCAACGCTTGGGCGCCCATGTCCTTCGACGCATTCAACAGGTCGCGAAACTTCACCGTCTCGTTGCACTTGACGCATGGGATCGGCGTCTCGCCGCGCGCATAGGACGCCGCAAAATCCTCCATCACCGAAGCGCGAAACTTCGCCTCATAGTCCAGCGTGTAGTGCGGAATACCGATCCGTTCCGCCGCCGCCTTCGCGTCGTAGATATCTTGCCCCGCGCAACATGCCCCCTTGCGCTTGGGCTGATCCTTGGTCGCATAGAGTTGCAAAGTCACGCCCACGACGTCGTATCCCGCCCGCTTGGCAAGCGCCGCTGCGACCGCGCTGTCGACCCCGCCCGACATCGCCGCGACCACGCGCGTCCGCGCCGGATCCCCGGGCAGATTCATCGATCGGCGTATGTCGTCGGCGCTCATCATGGCGGGCGCGAATATAGGGTGCCCCGCTCGCCAAGCAAGCCGCGCGAACGGCCAATTCGCCGCGCTAGGCCAAGAAGTTCAGCAGCGACATCTGGTTGATTTGCGAAATCATCCGCCCGGCCGCTTCCGCCGCCGCCTGATCCTGGTTAAGCCGCGTCAGGGCCTCGGCCAGATCCACGTCCTCGATGTCGCCGATGAACTTGGCGAAATAGGCCGCCATGCTCTCGTGCCGCTCGCGCACGCTCGTCGCCTGCTCGTGCCGCGATCCGTTCATCCCCGCGATCACGTTGATCGTCTGCTGCGCGGCCGGTACCGCGGCATGCTGCGTGCTCAAGAATGCCGATTGCGCGGTCGTCAGGTCCATTCCCAAGGGACCGCCCACGCTTGCGTCGAACGTCGCAATGTCCTTGAACAACTGCATCAGATCCGTGCCGATGTCGCTGGCCAGGATGCCTGTCTCGATCGTCTCGTTCTCGTCCAAGCGCTGGGTCTGTCGCAACGTCGAATTGTCGAACACGTCCGCGGTCGCAGGCGCCGCGACCAGGGCGGCAAGCGTCGTCGCATTGACCGGCGGCTGATCGGTACGCGACCCGCCATAGATGTACTTGCCGTCGATCTTGGCGTTCAAAATTCCGGTCGCTTCCTCGAACAGATTCTCGATCTCGTCCATGAAGGCCGGCGCATGGCCCGTCGACAGCGCGTCGCCGATCGCCCCGCGCAATCGCGCGCTGACATCGCTGAGCTGTTGCAAGTGCAAGTCCTGCAGATTTAGGCGCGTCAACACTTCGGTCGTCGCTCGACTGAAGGCTTCGACGCCCGCGGCGCTGATCTTAGCCGTCGCCAGCACGCTGGCCTTGTCGCCGACATCCGAATACTGATCTCCGACCTTGCCGGAGGAGATCTGCTCCGTCGTTTGGCGCGCGCGGGCCTGAATGCGCGCGTACTCGTTGAACAGCGAATTGCTGTAGTCCCATGAACCGACGCGTTCGATCATTTTCTGCCTCGTTCCTTAAACGACACGCAGCAGCGTGTCGTACATCTCTTGAACCGTTGTCAGCAGCCGCGCCGATGCGTTGTAGGCTTGCTGATAAATCATCATGTTGGCCAGTTCTTCGTCGAGGTTGACGCCCTCAACGGTCGTCCGGCGCGAAATTGCCTCGGCGCTGACGTCTTGCCGAAACGAACGATCGGCAATCGCCGAGTTCATCAAATCCGCTTGCCGGCTCAACACCACGCCGGTGTAATCGCTGATCGACATCGACCCGCCCGCCAAACCGCCTGTGCCAGGCAGCGTGACCACCGTTTGGGCGACCGCCGATAGGCGAAGCGCGCCTCGATTGTCGCTGATGCCCAGAACCGTGTCGCCGACCGCCGTCGTCGGTGAAAGGTCGAGTTGCGCCAGCGCCAGTTTCGCGCTGTTGGTTGCGATGTCGCTGCGGATAGCAAGTCCCATCGCCTGGTTCTGGCGCATCGCCGTTCCCAGACCGAAGAACTGCGACAGGCTGACGCCGGTAGCGCCGCGCGCGCTGTTGTCACCCGTCACCTCGAGCCGCGCGCCGGCATAGGCGGCGCCCGGTGTCATCGTCATGTTGCCGTTCGCGTCCAACGCAAACACCGCGGTTCCGCCCGCCGACGAATTGAGATCGGCAACGATGTCGGCATTGGTCGCCCCGCCGATTGTCAAACTGAAATTGCGGATGACCGCGCCGGTCGTCGAGCGCAACACGAACCCCATGCTGCCTCCGGCGGCAAAGCCGTGCGCGTCGCCCGCCGCAACACCTGTAGCAAAACTCGACGGACTCGATCCGCCCACGAGATCGTTCAGGCCGAAGAATTGCGCCAGGCCGCGCCCGCCGCGCGACGCCGGCGTTGCCGGATCTTGCAAGAACGCAACGCCCTCGCCCGCAACCGCCGCGCCGATGCTCAAAACGCCGTTCGTAAATGTGGCGGTGGCCGTGCCGCCAAGCCCCGCATTGACGGCGTTGACGAGATCGTCGACGGTCGCAAGCGTCGACAAGTCGAGATCGAGCCGTTGAACCAGGGCTCCTTGGGCGTTCACGACCGCAATGCTCGCATTGCCGGTGAAGTTCAACGCATCGCTGCCGAACAAGCCGCTATTGCGGCCCGTCAAGGTTGCGGCCGGCGGCACCGAAGAACTGTCGTTGTGAATGGCGTTCAGTTGTTCGCTCAACGATCCGGCAAGCGCACCCAGCTGTTCGGCAAGATCGGGCAGCACCTTGTCGCGCATATCGAGCAGTCCGCGGATTTCGCCCCCCCCGATACGCCCCTCAAGCGAGAGCGCCGGCCCGATCTCGCCCCCCGTCTCCGGGTTGATACGTTGCAGCGCTAGCGGCGGAAACGAAGTCGAAGGGACGACGGCCGTCGGACCCGCATAACGCAGCTCCGAACTCGCGTCCGTGATCAACGATGTTCCATCGCCCAGGGAAACGAATACCCGCCCGTCGCTTTGCTCGGACGTCCGAATGTCGAGATACTTTGACAATTCGGCGATCGCCGTGTCGCGCTGATCGCGCAAGCCCGACGGCGGATTACCAGATATCGCGGCCGACTTGATCTGGGTGTTCAATTCGTAGATGCGCGCAAGAATGCCGTTCACGATCGGAACGTCGGTCTTCAACTGCGTATTCGCATCCTTGCGCAACGCCTGCACGTTCGTGGCCATCGCAGATATGGAGTTGAGGGCGCTTGTCACCGCCGTCAGCGCGGCATTGCGCCGTGCCGGCGACGACGGATCGACGCTCAACTGCGTAAGCGCCGACATCGCGCTGGAAATTCGTGCGTCGAGCGACGACTGGCCGTCGAGAGATCCGATCAAGTCCTGCGCCCGCTCGAAATAGGACGTCAGAATTTCCGCGCGGCCCAATGCGCCCGTGGCACTCGTGACTTCACGCGCCAAGAAATCGTCGGCAATACGCTGGATCTCGTCGATCGTCACCCCGTGCAATCGCCCGGCTGTCAACTGCGGTCCGAATTGAACGACGCGCCGGTGATATCCTTCCGTGTTGACGTTCGCGATATTATTCGAGGTCGTGCGCAGCGCCGTCTGATTGGCCTGCAATCCACTCGTCGCCGTATGCAAGATCGCGTTGAGCGACATGATCGTCTCCTAGTGCTCGTTGCCCGGCAGAATCTGCCCCGCCATGCTGTCATTCTTGCCTGGATCGAGCGCCGGCGGGCTTACGCACAATGCGCATTGCGGGCGTGGAAATACCGCAAACCGCTTGGCTTTGAGGAGCGCGTCGAACATTCGCAAGGATCACCTGACCTGATGCTACGGCCTTGAGTGTGCAACGCCGGTGCCAGCGCGCCAGAGCGGTCGAAACTGCCGGATGAAGCTGCAAACAATGCCGCATCGCACAACGAGCGACGGATCCAAATCGCGGATTTGCGCCGCGCCATGCATTGGCAAGCCCCTTGCTAACAATCCATCGACGCCATGCGCCCTCCGGGTGCAGCCGCGTCGAACGATTGCGAGTGAAATGAGCCAGATCGCGACCTTCTTCAATCCGGTTGCCCTGCCCACTGCGGCCGGGGCGACTGCGTTTGAGTCGAACGCCGCAGCGGCGGGCGAAAGCTTCGCAGCCGCACTTCTCGATCTGAATGCGTTGCTCGGCGTTGTCGATCCCAACGCCCCAGCGCCAGTCGACATTCTCCAAAATACCGAGCTGCTCGTATCCGTCGCCGCTCCATTCACGCTCCCGACGGCATCGGCAGAGGTGATCCCCGGCGCCGGCATCGATGCAACACTGGCCGCGCAGTTCACATTGCTTCAAGGCATCAACCTCGAGACGATACAGCAGCAGCCGCAAGCGACCGCCGGCATCGACGCAAACAAAACAGCCGCTCCCACTGGCGCGAGCGCAGTTCCCGAATTGCGCGGCTCACTTGCTGCGGCGGTCGAGACGGCGGTGGCGGCTCAACAGTCCCAAACCGTCGGAGGCAAGCCTGCCACCGAGGCTGCCGTCGTGGCGACCGCGAAAGATTTAGCCACGGTACGCGAAGCAGCAACCGCACCAAGATCGTCGGAACACACAGCAACCGCCCAAGTTGCCGACCCCGCAAAACGCGCGACACCGGCGATTCCCGGGGCAAACGCGGTTCCAGCCGCTTCGGAGATATCCGCAACTTCGGCGACACCGGCCGCGCCTGCAACGCCAGCGACGAGTGCCACGCAAGCGGCGCCTGCGATTCCGGCTGCATCAGCAACACCCGCAGCCACTTCGGCGTCCGCGACGCGCGCCGCCGCTTCGACGCCGGCGCCACAGTCGTCGACGCCGAAACGCGCAACGCCCAACGCCGCGGCAACCGGCGAGCAGCCGCGAGCGGACGCTCAGAACGCAAAGCCTATCGAAGCGCCTTCGACTTCTGCCGTCCCCGCGCTGACTAGCGAGCCGCAAGGTCTGTCGCCCGATAACGCCCAACAAACAGCGACCAACTCGACACAGCAGCCAACGCCTTCGGTGAGCGCCACGGTCGCGCCGGTGCTGCCCACGATTATCGCCGCTCAGCAATTGAACTCCGCGCTGATCGACACGCCCCAAGCAGCCGTGCCGCTTGACGCGCTCGCCGTTCACATCGCCGGCAAATTCGAGCAAGGCTCGAGCGAGTTCGAAATCCGCCTCCATCCCGCCGATCTCGGCCAGCTCGACATCACGCTTACAGTCGCCGAGGACGGCCGCGTGCAAGCAAGCCTGCGCGCCGAACGCCCCGAGACCTTGGAACTTCTGCAGCGTGACGCCCGCACTCTAGAACAACAATTGCGCCACGCCGGCCTTGACGTCGGCTCCAATGCGCTAAGTTTCTCGCTGTCGAACGGACACAATCAGCGCCACGCGCCGAATCCGGCTTGGCCGGCCTTTGCCGATGCCAACGACGCGGCAAGCCTGGCGCAAGACCAAGCCCTTTCGCATTACGTAGCCGTCAGCGTGCGCGACGGCATCGACATTCGCGTTTAACACTAAGGAGCCGATCATGGACGTGAGTGCAACCACAGCGGCCGCATCCCAGACGACATCGGCAAGGTCGACGTTAAGCGGCAATTTCGACACGTTTCTGCGCTTGCTCACCACCCAGTTGCAAAACCAGGATCCGCTGGAACCGCTGGACGCAACCAAGTTCACCGAACAGCTCGTCTCCTACTCGCAAGTCGAACAGCAGATCAGCACCAACGCCAACCTCGAATCGCTCCTCGCTCTGACCAAAGCCGGCGCCGGCTCCGCGGCGGTCAGCTATCTCGGCAAGACGGCGCTGACCGCGGGTCCCGAATCCTCGCTCGATGACGGCGCAGCGGCGTGGCGGTACAAATTGCCGAACGACGCGACAAGCGTCCAGCTGTCGATCCTCGACTCAAGCGGCCGCGTGGTGCGCACGCTGACCGGCGAAAATACGGTCGGCATGCACGATTTCGTATGGGACGGCATGAACGGCTTGGGCAACGCGATGCCCGAAGGCTCCTACCGCCTTGCGGTCAATGCGCGCACTGCCGATGGAACGCCGATCGCGACGACGATTACCGGCGTCGGCCTCGTCAAGGAAGTCGATATGTCCGGCGTCGAACCGATGGTCACCATCGCCAACCGCATCGTCAAACTGAGTGAAATTCTGGGTCTTAAGAGCTGACCCGTTGAATGAAATG
>JANOFM010000062.1:0-11060 GCA_031413635.1 Alphaproteobacteria bacterium
TTGAAGACCGGCGAAATCGTCGGGCGCCTGCTCGCCGCGCGCGGCGTCGGGCTTGAGGGCGCGCAGGACTATCTCAACCCGTCGCTGAAAAGCGATATGCCCGATCCCAGCGTCATCCTCGACATGGACAAGGCGGCGGCGCGTTTGGCGGTGTCCGTTCGCGGCGGCGAGCGGATCGCGGTGTTCGGCGACTATGACGTCGACGGGGCGACGTCGACGGCTTTGATGGTGCGGTTTCTGCGCGCCGTGGGCAGCGACCCGGTCATCTATATCCCCGACCGGTTGAGCGAGGGTTACGGGCCGAATGTGGCGGCGATGACTAAGCTGGCGCGCGATGGGGCGAAGGTGATCGTCACCGTCGATTGCGGGACGCAGGCGCATGCCGCCTTGGAGGCGGCGGGCGAGGCGGGCGCGGATGTCATCGTCTGCGATCACCATTTGGCGGGCGAGACACTGCCGCGCGCGTTCGCGTTGGTCAATCCGAACCGGCACGACGATACGTCCGGATTGCGCCAAGTCGCGGCGGTTGGTGTTGCGTTTCTGCTGTGCGTGGCGACGAACCGCGCGCTGCGCCAAGCCGGATGGTTTGCGACGCGCGAAGCGCCGGATCTGCGCAAGTGGCTGAGCCTTGTGGCGCTGGGCACGGTCGCCGACGTGGTGCCGTTGACCGGGCTCAATCGCGCTTTCGTGGTCAAGGGGTTGGAGGCCGCGCGCGGCTTGCATGTGGCGGGCGTGGCGGCATTGATGGAGGTGGCGGCGCTGAAGGGCGATGTGGAACCCTATCACCTGGGCTTCGTTCTGGGGCCGCGGGTGAACGCGGGTGGGCGCGTCGGGCGCTGCGATCTTGGCGCGCGCTTGTTGTCGACCGACGACGTGGGCGCGGCGTTGTCGATCGCGCGCGAGCTCGATGTGCTCAACCAGCAGCGGCGCATGATCGAGCAGACGATGGTCGACGAGGCGATCGCGCTTGTCGAGAGCCGCGCGGAGTTACGCGCCATGCCGGTGCTGGTCGTCGCTCAGGAAGGCTGGCATCCGGGCGTGATCGGCATCGTCGCCGGGCGCTTGAAGGAGCGCTACGGCCGGCCCGCGGTGGTGATCGCGATCAATGACGGCGTCGGCAAAGGCTCGGCGCGTTCGGTGAACGGCGCGGACTTGGGCTCGGCCATCGTGGCGGCGCGCGAGGCGGGGATTTTGTCGAACGGCGGCGGCCACGCGATGGCGGCGGGCTTGACGATCGATCCAGCGCGCATCCCTTCGCTCGGCGTGTTCTTGGGCGAGGCGTTGGCGGGCGCTTGCGCGGCGTCGAACGAGGGGCGCGAGCTTGTCATCGACGGTGCGGTGTCGGCTGCGGGCGCTTCGGCCGAGCTTTGCGCGTTGATCGCCAAGTGCGGGCCGTTCGGGGCGGGCAATGCCGAGCCTTTGTTCGTGTTGCCGTCGCTGAAGATCGTCAATTCGTCCATCGTGGGCGAGCAACACGTGCGCTGCGTGATGATGGGGGCCGACGGCGGACGGATTTCAGGCATTGCGTTTCGCGCGGTGCAGACGGCCCTAGGTCCGGTGCTGCTGCAGTCCAAGGGCCGCTTGGTGCATATCGCCGCCTCGCTCAAGGCGGAGGAGTGGCAGGGCCAGGTTCGCGTCCAGGCGACGATCAGGGATGCGGCGTTCGCAGCGTGAAAGCAAAAGCCCCCGCAAGCAGAGCTTACGGGGGCCAAGTCGAGTGTTAGAGGTCAGGCTCGATGTTAGAACGTGAACTGAACGCGGCCTTGAACGATGTCGTAGTCGGTATCCAAGCTGAGGCCCGCAGCGTTGAGGCGCTCGATGTCGACCATTGCATATTCGCCCATCATCTTGAGATTTGCGTTCATGTACCAGGTCAGGCCGACGTTGGTGATCGTCTGCTCGCCCCCGCGCACGCCGCCGCCCGGCGTCGCAACACCCGCAACACCTTGATTGAAGTTCAAATCAAGGACGCTGTAGCGGCCATGGAGCGACCAAGCACCCGTGCCGCCGCCCAGCGACCAAGGCGAAGCGACCGACGGCTGACGGAACACGCCGACGTTGTTGTTCGTCGCCGCCGCCGCGTAACGCTTGTTCTCACCCGTGAAGATCCACTCGGCTTCAACATAGTAACCGTCGAAGTCCGGATCGGCCGTTCCGCTCGGACGGTCGATCTCCATGTTGTACCATTCGGCTGCGACATAGAGGTTCTGGAAGTTGGCACCAAACTCGAAGCCGTAAGCCGTACCGCCGTCAGCCGACAAGTTTCCGGTGTCGATGAAACGATCGCCGGCGACGCGAATTTCCGGACGTTCACGCAAACGGATGGTGTTGCCGCCGGCCGTGTCGTCGGGGTTGTTCGTGTTCAGGACCTGGGCATACGTGCCGCCGATTTGAACGTTGTTCGTCCCATCGCCGTATACGCGGTAGGCAAGGCGGCCCAGGATGTGACTGGCTTCATCGTTGCCGTCTGCGGTGCCCAAGCCCGAGTGGTCGGTACCGATGCGGTCACCGGTGAATGCACCGGAGATGATGAAGTTGTCGCCGTCCCACAAGAAGTTTTCATTCTGGTAGGTCGCTTCGATACCGCGGCGGGAGTTGTCGCCGCCGTAGTTGCCAACGAGCGTCGTGATGACGGCCGCGCGTTCCATCGTCGTTAGGTCGGCCGACGATGTCGCATCATAGAGCGTCATGACCGGCTGGATTGCGCCGAGATGTACGCGCAGTCCCGGAATTCCAACGTAGCCGACACGCATGATGTTGACCTGGCCGGCGCCTTCCGAGCCGGAGCCGCCGAAGTCGAAGCGCATCTCATAGATGAAGTCGCGGAAGAATTTGCCTTCGACGCCGAAGCGCACGCGGCGGAAGACGGCGCCCGAACCCTGGTCGCAAAGCACGTTGGTTGCTTCGCAATTGCCGACGGCGCCGTAGCCCGCACCGAAATCGTTGCTGTCCTGCTCGAACGAGGCCATGTCGAACATGAAGCGGCCGCGGAACGACAATTCGAAGCGGCCGTCGCCGGAGCGAACCGACGGGCGGCCGTCGTTAAACGTCCACTGGACCGCGCTCTGCGTTTCCTCGACCTTGTTGAGGCGCGAGCCGGTGACGATCTTGTCGTCTTCCGATTCACGCTCAAGCCGGTCCAAGCGCGCCTTCAGCTCTTGGATTTCTTGGTCGCGCGTGTCTGTTTTCGTTTTCCCACCCGCGTATGCCGGTGCGGCAATCATCGTTGCGGCCACGATTGCCGTGGACGCGAGCCAAAGCGTCTTGCTCATTTTCGTACCCCTGTTGTTATCCAAATACCCAGCGCCCCGCTTCTTCGAGCATCGGCGCACAAATTCTGCTTCCCCATAAGCGGCCACCCCGACCTCTCAGATACGATAGTCGCGGCGGCATATGACAGATCGGTGACAACGACGCGACGGCCCTGTGTTTTGGGCGGGCCGTTGCAGGGCTACTACAGCGACGTGCCGCCGCATGATTTGCGCCTAAAAGTAGAATTATTGAATGGTGAACGACTAAATGTTGGGCGCTTCAAACGTTTGCAGATGTGTTGTTGCTGCGGACTACGCCGCGTCGTTGCGCGATGCAACCGCCGGGGGATTACTCCGACGATTCCACCTGCCGACGCCAAAGTATGTGGATTGGGTGCGACGCTGCGCGCCGACCAACAAAGGAGAGATACGCGCCGTATAGGGTCACGGCTGCGGACGTGTAGCTGTGAAATGATTGCAATGCGCCGCACGGCAGCAGCCCCGCCCAAAGCCCGTAACCTGTTCCCGCGGCGCCTAAAATTGCGCCCCAGATTCCTCGCGAGCGGTACCAGGGTTTCGACCACACCAATTTTGCCATATGGGCTCCCAATTGTTGCGGCTCATGTTGGGTGTCGATGTGACGGTTGTATGATCCGTTATGGGCATGCGACGAGGGCCATCGCTAGATTGTTGCAGTTCAGTGACGTTGTGCGACTATTTTCGCGTTACCAAGTTGAGATTTTGTTGCGGGCGGTGTCGCCAGGAGGTGTCGACGAATTATTGCCGAGCAAAATCGTGACGTTTACTATGACGGTGCGAGCAGGGTTTTGGGGGGACGGGACGTGGTCACGTTATTCTACGAAATTGGCGGTGCGACATCGTTGAGACCGTTTGGGGACGCGGCTGCGGCGATGCACTTTGCCGTTTGTCTGGTTCAGACCGGCGACCAAGATCTGGGGCAAATTAGTGTGCGAAACGATGAGGGCGAGACGCTTTTTTCGCACGCTGAAATCGCCAGCGTAAGCCGGGTCGCGCGTCTGTCCTAGATGGCGGTCGTTTCGGCTTGCGCCCGCAAAATCGGCGGGCGCAAGCATCGTATTCGATGCAATTAAGCCGGAGAGCCTAAACTCTCCCCCGGTGTGGCTTGCCGGACTAGCTGGCTGCCCAGAAGGCTAGAAATGCCACGCCCAAAGCAACCAACGGCCACAAGGGCGCCAAGAAGAACATCATCGGATATGGCGATCGCATTTTCGAAGGCCTTTCTTCCAAAACACATGACGGGAACGTGGCCCGAGCGAGCGCGCACCAAGTGCGTCTGTGAGCTAATATGCACATTGTGCGCTTTATGACAAGTATGTGAACCGCACGGCGTGCGCTTTTGTCCGGACCGACTTTATCCGGCCGGTGCGTTTGAAAATGTCCCATGGCGCTTGACCGCCGTCAGCGACATGGAAAAACGCTGCGGTTGGAATGCAGGGGCACGGCGCTGGTTTCTTGCCGGAAAGTGTTTGTTTTCCTCGCCAATATGCATCGGGCCGGAGTCAGGTCCGCCTGCTGGTTGCAGCGCACAACGATGGTGAAATCTTGGCGGCTCGGGACCAAATGAAGCTCGAAGGGTGTGGCGAGCATGCCGCTCGCGACTGCAAAATTTGTGACGCATGTCACCGTCAAAGCGGCACGTCCCGTTGCATTGCGGCGGCGAAAGACGCGCTGGCGCGACTCAGCTGGCGAGACCTGCAGGCCCGGGAAAATCGAACCGGGTTGTCAATGTACCGTTTTGAGATAGTCCGTCGGGGTTTGGCGCGCCCTAGGGGAGTCGAACCCCTCTTGCAAGAATGAAAAAAGGGATGGAGTGGCGCCGTGGCGCGGCATTCCTTTTGCAAACCGCTTTTATCGGCTCGCATATTTCCGCCACGTTTTAAGACGACTTACAAACCTTCGCGCGCGTTTCGTAGCTGAACGATGGCGGCGCTCGCGAGCCTCTTCTGGTTTGCCTGTCGCGTATATTTCTCGACCATGCGGATCGTCTTGTGCCCCGTTACCGCCATGATTTGGTGCGGCGAGCACCCGGCGTCGGCGAGGCGCTTAGAAGCCGAGTTGCGCAGACCGTGGAACACGGCGTCTGTCGCCCGAACTACCTTCCCTTTGGCGTCTACATCGTCCAGCGCCGCGTGAATTGCATCGCGCATCATCGAGCCGAAGTGCTCCAAGCTGAACGCGCCCCCTCCCGTCTTCCAAAGCATCATGATCCCCGGCGTCTTCATTGCGTCGAGTTCAAGCGTCAGATCGTCCGTTTCTGGAATCGTCAGCGTTTGTCCAGTTTTCTGCTGCGTCACCACAATGAACCCGCCGTTCCTCGCGTTGACCAGCATCCGGCACAAATCCCCCTTGCGCTGACCTGTGTGCAGCGCGATCGCATAGGCGCGGCGCTGGATCGTTCCGAGCGGCCAGCGCGCGCGGAATCGCTCGTGCTCGGCGTCGGTCCACGCTCTGAATTCCCCGCCCTTCATTTCGCGCAGCCGCGTCAGCGGGCTGTCGTCGCGCCATCCCTTATCGACGGCAAAATTCATCAAGACCTTCATCGCGCGCAGCATGTTGTTCGCCGTCCCCGGCCGCTCGGCCAATTCGTCCTGCCATCGCTGCACGTCGTCGCGCGTAAGCTGGCGCACCATCTTGTCGCCGTGCGCCGTCCGCAGTCGCTTGATCATGTAGCCGAGTTCGCGGCGCGTCGTCGGTGCAAGCTCTTTGCGATAGTGCGCCGTTGACTCGTAGAGATACGTCAGGGCGCCGAACGATCCTTTGGGGTATGGGCAGGGCAGGTGCGCCGGCTGCGCCTTCTCCGACGCCTTGAGCGCCTCCACGTAGGCGCCCGCAGCCGCTGTCATACCGTCCGGCATGGTCCGACAAACGCCGTTGCGCCGGAAATAGCGCCGCGGCTTGCCGTGCCGATCCTTGAATTCGTAGACGTAGGGGAGACTCAATTTCCTCACAGCCCCGAGCGTGATTGCCACCCGGTCGGCGCGTCAACCGATTCGCGACCGGCAATCCGAGCCCAAGCCTCGCTCAACGCTTGGGCGTCGTAGAGAACAACGTCGTCGATCTTGATCGGCCTGGGGAGAAGTCCGCGTTTGACCCAGTTGTCGAACTTGGTTGTACCGATGCCGAGCACGGCTGCTGCCTCATCGCGCCTGTAGGCGATGCGCTTGATTGGACGTTTGAAGGCGCCGCTCATGTCAGCCCTTGCCGTTGGCGAGGGTGAGAAGCACGTCGGCGTGGCACGGCTCGCGATCAAGCGCGCACCAACAGGCTAGGTTCTTGCCGCGCAGCCCGTCGATCGCTGGCGGCACGCCGTAACTGCGCACGCTCAAGTCACCGGTAATCCACTTATGGAAGTCGCGCACCGCTTGAGCGGCCGTGTAGTTCTTCCACATACCCGCATAGACAGGGTTGCCCCACTTGCTAGGCCGCGCGCAGTTCACCGCCTCCAGCCCGTTCACCGCGCGCGAGTGCTCCTGCAGGTTGAAGCCGCGCTTCCTGCTGAGTTGGATGCGAACGGGCTCGCTCACGTCACTCATCTGCGGCGGCCTTCATGGCGGCTGCGAACTGCTTGGCGAAGATCGCCCGTGTTTCGGTCCCGGCCATGTACTCAATCCCGTATGCGGCTTTGTACATCGCATCGCTTACATTCGCCGCGTCGCTGTAGTGGTTGAGGACAACCGCGAGGGCGGCCCGCACTTGACGACGATATCGCTCCTTGCGATGCGTGGTGGTTTCCCACCACGTCTGACCTTCATGGTCCGCCAGGTATGCGGCTTGCGCCATCTTCTCAATCAGCGTGGTCATTTCGCGTCCCCCATGATTTCGCGCTCGACGCGCTCGGCGTAGGTGTCACGTTTCGCGCCGCAGCCACACTCTTTGTCGCTGTGTCGGCTCTCGCAATAAAAACCAACCCCCGTGCCTTCATAGAAACCATCCGCCAGCATCGGCACGATGTGCGTCTTGATGACGGCGATCATTGCCTCACGTGCTGACTTTTCCAGGCGAACCGAATTGTGAGTTGCTATGATTTCGTTAAGCGTCGGCGTCATCGGCTTTCTCCGGTTGGGTGAGGGTGGCTAGGGTTTCACGCACAGTAACCGCAATGCGATTAGGCTCGTGTTCATCCATCGTGCTTGCGTAACAGACGATTGCATCAAGGTGCGGCTCGACCAGTTTCAGCGCCCCTCTCGCCCGCGCAAGGGAGGAAGAGAGGCGGCAAAGCAATGAGGCCGCCTCGCGCATGATCTCCATAACAACCTCGTCGTTGCGCTCTTGAGGCGCCGCCGATGACAGGCGAATAATGCAGTCGCGCACGTCCTGTTCCCCCACCGGCTCCGCAAGGGCGGCGAGCTTGGCTTCGGCGGTGTCCGCGCGGGAAATGTCCATCGCCCACCCAGCGAGACGCTGCTTGGCAAGTTTGAGCGCCTCATCCCGCTCCCGCGTCAACCGCTCGATCTCGGCGGCTTGGGCGTCTATGTGGGCGAGTAGATCATCAAGCGTAATTGCCAGATCGTGGTCGCCGTCAGGCCCGCTCTCATATTTTGCGTGCAGCTTGGCGCAGTTGATACTGTCAGCCAGTTGCGCGGCAGGGATCGGCGCTGGTGTGTCGGTCATGGCTTCCTCACCTTCTCAAGCTCTGCCAGCGCGGCGCGGGCTGCGTTTATCGCGTGATACATAGCGTTGCCGCTCACGCGGTACTCGGTTACGTCTCCGGAAAAGTCAGGCGGCGACGCATCTGTCATCAGCGTCTTTTTGATCTTCACAAACGCCTCACGCGCCGTCTCGCAAGCGCGCAGGGCGGGCTTTGTCGCTTCGATGTGCCTGAGCAAGCGGCGGACAATCTCTTTCAGCGGCGCGACGCCTGTCGCGTCTTTCTTGATCGCCGCTAGTTCCGCGTCGGTCAGTTGGCGCGCGAGAGTTTTCATCGTTGGGGTCATGGCTTTGGTTCCGTGATCGGTTCGAGCAAATTCCACATATCCTCGATCAGAAAATAGGCGTCGCACCATGCGCAATGCCCGCGTAGCGGCGGGGTGTCGTCTATAAGGCATTGATGGCCGATGATGTATTGCGCCGCGCGCACGTTCACCTCGTCGATTTCTTGGCTCACTTCTTCTTCCTATCCGGCGGAAACACATCTGCCTCGTCGGCGGGCGCGGGCTCGGCCTTGTCGCCTTCCGCAATCGTGCGGGCTGGGTCGTCGTCGATGAGTTCGCCGGCTGCGTTCGTCGCAGGCTCAGGCTTCGCAGCCTTGAGCGCGTCGTCCAGTTTGGCCGCGCCGAGCGAGGGGAACTCGTCTTCCGCGGTGACTTCCTTGTTCTTGACCGAGCGCCACGACACGATGAGGTTCGCCAGATCAACCGGCGTCCATGCGGAGGACTTCGAGCCGATCTTGGTTTCGAGCCGTTCGATGTTGATGCCGATCTTCGCGAACTCGCCGACCGCATCGGCAATCCGCTGCGTCATGGGCTTGTCGCCCTCGCCCTTCTCCAGCGTCAATCGGCAAAGCTGCTTCGCCTCTTCGACGTACCACTTCGGCAAGATGGAAAAAATCATCTCGCGCACGCGCCGGGCCGCGTTGTTGGCGTTGTTCTCATAGATGTCGCGCATGTCTACGAGCTGCTCGGCGCCGCCCTTCTTGTCGCGCTTGTGCGGCACGATGAAGGCAGTCGCAGCGCGTGCGTTGGTCTGCACGTCCCAGGCATAGGCGACCATTTCCGACTTGCCGCCAATGTCGTCACGGTCGAGTTCGGAGACGCCGTAGTTGATGTTCCCCCAGCAGCGGGCGAGTTCGCGGGCGAGGTGGACGCTCGGCCCCTGCACTGTGGAGCCGCCGCGCGGGAACTTGAAGAACGCCATTTCTGCGAGCGCGATACGGCCGCACGCCTCGCGCATCTTCTGGATGGCGAGCGCTTCGTTGCGCGGGCAGTTCTGCGCGACGACGACCATCGATTGCACTTCGGCGATAGCGCGCGACTGTTCGATCGATGTCGATTGGCTGGCCGCGGCGGCGCGCGGCTGCGATAGGGCCTGATTGAGTGTGGCGACGGGCTTGTTCATGCTGCCTGTTCCTCTTCGGTGAACTCGCCGCGCTCATGGCGGTCGAGCAAAAGCTTTTCTGACCATTGCGGGCGCTTAATCTCGACGGCGCCCTCGGCGTATCCGGGCCACTTGCCGCTATCGAGACAGCGCGCCAGCGTGCGCATCGCTTTGCGGTTCAACAGGCGGCCCCACTCGATATCCGCATCGTCCATCAGGATCAGCGACGCGACCCACGGCGCCTTCTTCTCCTGAGCGACGAAGTAGTATTGCGGCTGCTTCCAATCGAGCACCGCGCGCAATCCGTCGATGCATAGCGCGGCGCCTTGGTCATAGCCGAGGTCGAACGCGGCACGGCAGAAGTCCGCGGGCCGCGACGAGCGAGCGGTCTTGTAGTTCGGGACGTATTGCAAAGCGTTGGGAAGCCAGTCGGGGCGCGACTTCAGCCACAACCCCGTCTCGGCGTCTTTCCAGATCAGCGATTGCTCCGCCTTGCCGTCCTGAAACGCGTTTTGAATGAGCGGCGTTTTCAGCACGGTCGCGGCCATCGCCTTGATCGCGTCAAGCTGCTCGATCCTGACGACGGTGCGCGTTTGCTCCTCGCGCCACTTCTGCGCTTCCTTCTTTCGGAAGTCGTCGTAGGGCGAGACGACGAAGTATTTATTGAACTCCGGCTCACCCAAGATCCAAGCATGGGCCGCGCGTCCGAAACTGAGCGCTGTCGTGTCGATTTCTTCGCGGTTAGGATTGTGATAGCTCGCGTGCCAATAGTGTGCCGGCGAAAGCTGTTCGATCTTCACAAGCCCGGAGCCGGAGGTGCTGGGGCCATCACAGCAATCGTTGTGATAATCCTCAATCGGGATATCGAACACCCCCGCCGCCCCTATCTTTCCACGCGGCTGGGTCATGGCGCGGCCGCCGTTTCGAAAAGCTCGCCCTCGTAGTGCTTTCCAGTGGCCTTGAGCATTCGCTCAGGGATTAGGTGGCCGCGCGGATCACCATCGAGCGCGCAAATGTACGTGACGATGTGCACCGGCCTGGTGATCATCAGAGGTCGTGGCTCTTTGCGACTGTCAGCCAGTGCGTATTCGGCTGGATGGCCGGGCGGCACAACGAGCGCGACGACGACCTGTTTCTTGCGATAGATGCAGATGTCGCGCGGCTTGAATTTTGCCTTTGGGCATTCTGGCGTTGTGCCGTAGCCAGCGTTTTCAACGAGCAAGATTGGATTGCCCATCACCCACCCTCCTTCTGCCGCAGCGCGCGCACCGCGCCGATCGCCAGAGCCAGCCGCGCCTCAGCCTCGCCGAGGAAGTATTCGCGGTCCGTGGGCTTGTCGGTTTGCACGGCGCTGTTGATGTCCCTAAGCGCGATGCGCATGTCTGCGCGCGCCGTCGTCAGGCGCCGCGTCGTGGCGGCGTGGCCGGTGGCGTTGGATGAAACTTCGGCGGGTGTGGCTTGCGTTGGCATTTATGCGGTCTCCAATTTTGAGCGAAGCCATGCGCGGGCCGTCGCGTTGTCGTCGTAAAAGTGCTTGTGGGCCTCGACCCCGAGCAGCATCAGCCCTGCCGTTGGCGCTCCAACGGCCTTCTCCAGCGCGTACCCTGCGTAGCCCGCGAGGTGGATCGCCCAGCCGGCGATGCAATGCGAGGTCTCGCATTTGTGCCAGTCATTCATTTGCAGCGCTTCGTCCGACGCCAGCGCGGCCTTTGCAACGGCGCGAATGCGCTGCTC
>JANOFM010000063.1:0-13244 GCA_031413635.1 Alphaproteobacteria bacterium
CCTGTGGCGCATACTTCGCGCAGTATTTCCGGGAGCTTGCGCAGATCATCGAGCGAACCGGTGCTGCGCCAACTCGGGACGACTGGATCAAGCTCTATGGGCGTTATGGAACGACGTTCTACGGTTTGAATTGAGACGAACATTTCAGTGTACCGCGGATGCTGCCCGCGTGAAACGCGAGCCCAGTTCGTCAAGGTTGCAAGCGGCCGGGCTGATCTGAAGCTGCCCTCCGGGCGCAGGATATAAGGCGGCTGGAGATCGCCGCAAAGGCGTCGTTCGCACAGATACGAGAGGTGTATGCGTTGGCGATGAGGGATGATGCGCCAATAGAGAAAACTGCACTGTTCGCAGTCGCCCTACTACCCCAAGGCGGTAATACTTGCGAGAAGACGAATCTCGTTCGGCCGAACGCCGGGTCGCTTGTGCTCAATCGTTTCTTCGATCAAGGATGCGGCTGCTCAAACAGGCGCCGCCGACCGATGTTCTCTTGGCCCACCATATCTTGGTTCAGTCGCTTCGCAGCAATAACGTGTGTCTTGATGGCCCCCGTTCCGGGATATGCGACAACGTATGGAGTTCTGGCGCCGGGAGCGGTCAGCACGTCCGAACAGTCGCGGGTGCGTGCCGAAGTCTGCCGCGACCACCTGGTCGATCCCTCTCACGCGAAGGTGAAACTGCACTCCGGATATCGTTTCGTCCGCGCGAGCGAACTGGCAAAGGACGATCCCGGAATCGCCGCTCTACTCGCCAACACGCCCGCTCACGCAAATCACCTCGTGGGCAGCCTCTGCTTCATGCTGGTCGACAGTTTCGACGTCGACGGATCGCGCGTGATCGCGGAGAATGAACCGTCGCCTATGGCGTTTTGGTGGGCGCGCGCCGAGCGCACTGGCTGGGCCGACCCGCGTATGCAAGGCAAATCCGAATGGGTTCAACTAGCGAGTTGGTACGCCGACGAAGGCAGCGACCGCGCGCGGATCGCCAAGACCGACCCGATGGCCGAGTTCGTCCGCATCGAAGTTGCGGAAACGAAACCAGGCGCTTGGCATGCACGATTGGAACTTGCCGGCGAAACCGTTGAAGCCTCGATCGTGGTGTCCGGCGAGCCGAAAAGGCGAAAGGCGCCAGAGCCCGGCTTCATGACGGTTCCCTTTACCGGCAAAAGCGCCCGGTACTTTACAGTCTTCACGTATTTTGGTCACCACCACCAAACTGCCGAAGGCGTATGGACGGCTATAGGTGACGGCGCCCTCTCGAACGCGTTTCGCATTCCAGGCGAGGCGGCCGCGTTCGGCACACTCTTCCAAAGCCGCTGGCAGGCTCGCGCCGCTCTCTACGAATTTGACCGATAGCCCGATACCGCCCGCAATGACCGCGACGGCAAGAACCCGCCAAGCCCAAGCCCACCGCTCAAGCCTCTGACGCCGCCGCCGCCGAAGAGATACATTCGCGGTGCAGCGCCGCGGTGGTAGACCCCTTTGGAATGCAACGAAGGCCGAGACGAACGAGCGACTGACTACTCTGGGCCAAACATGCCCTGATGGAGAGAACATTACCGATGGCCGGAATGACTCCATTCTGGACGTTCGCGCGATCACTGCGGTAAGCCATCCAAAAGTTCCCATACGGAAAACCTCGAACGTCACTCGCTCGCGCACCACCGACCTGCCGCGCGCGTTAATCGTCGCTTCATTTATGTGCCGACTTGGAATCCCGCGCTCCGGGGAACGCTCCCGCGGCGGCGGCCAGCACTCGAGCGAAACTGGGTCTTAAAGCGGTAACTCCAACTCGACGATCGCGTTGACGACGCCGCCTTCTGCCGCGTCGCTGACGCCGAACAGATAACTCACATCGTACTTGGCCCGTATCGATGGGCGGCAGTACACCCGCCACGACGGGCAGCCAGCGAACCAACCCTTCGGCGCGACGACTTCGCGCCGACTTGCGCGGCAGCTCCCGATCCACTAGAAACTGCAACTCATTGTCATTCGCATCGAGGTCGCCCTCATGAAACTCATCGCCGTTGCCATTGCGTCACTGTCCTTGTTCACCGCGGGCCTCGGCAGCGCAGCCGAAGTCAACGTCTACAGCGCGCGCCACTACGGCAGCGACAAGCAGCTGTGGGACGCGTTCACTCTGGCCACGGGCGTGAAAGTGAACGTCGTCGAGGCAGACTACGATCAACTCCTACAGCGCGTGATTGCCGAAGGCGCGGGCTCGCCGGCCGACGTGCTGATCACGGTCGACGCCGGACGCCTCGCGCAAGCGGTCGATAAAGGCCTGGTGCAACCCGTGCGCAGCCCCGTTCTCGAACGCGCGATTCCATCTCACCTGCGTCATCCCGACGGCATGTGGCACGGTTTGGCCGTGCGCGCGCGCGTGCTCGTCTATGCGAAGGACCGCGTCAAACCCTCCGACATCCCGAGTTATGAATCGCTCGCCGAGCCGCGCCTCAAGGGCAAGATACTCGTGCGTAGCGGCACCAACATCTACAACCTCGGTCTCGTCGGTTCGGTCATCGCCGCGAACGGTCCCGATAGGACGCGCGCCTGGGCCAAGGGCCTCGTCGCCAATTTCGCGCGCCCACCCGAAGGCGGCGATAGCGATCAGATCAAAGCCGTCGCCGCCGGCGTCGGCGATGTCGCGATCAGCAACAGCTATTATTTCGCGCGCATGATCGCGAACGGCAAACCGGAGGAACAGGCACTGGCCGCCAAGCTTGGCGTCGTGTTCCCGAACCAAGCCGATCGCGGCACGCACGTAAACGTCAGCGGCGCCGCTGTCTTGAAGAACGCGCCGAACAACGCGAACGCCGTGAAACTAATCGAATTCCTAGCCTCGCCCGAGGCGCAACGCATCTTCGCCGACGTGAGCCTCGAATACCCAGCGAACCCGGCCGTGCCGCCGCATGAGGTGCTGGCGGGCCTCGGATCGTTCAAACAAGATCAGATCAACGCGACGGCCTTTGCCAAAAACAGCATCGAGGCCGCGCGCATCATGGACGAAGCGGGCTGGAAATAATCAGTCGCGCGCGAACGCAAACGAAAAGCGCGGATCGAGCGTCACCGTCACCGCATCGCCGGGCTTGGGTTGATCGCCCATCGCGACGCGCGCGATCAGACTGCTGGCGACGCCGGTTGACGCTGCGGGCTCAAGCTCAAGCAACAACGTCGCGCCCAGAATTCGCGCCGAGCGTACGACGGCTTGCCCTGCGCCTTGCGCTGCCCTTGCGATCAAAAGCCCCTGCGCGCGCACCAGAACATCCGCAACGCCATCGGGCAGCCCGGTTGCCTCCACCAAACCGAACGGCGTCGATGCTCGCCCGGCGCTGACCCGCGCGGGCAACACGTTCACCTCACCGAAGAACGTGGCGACAAACCTCGTGGCCGGCGAGAAATAGAGCGCCTCAGGCGCGCCGACCTGCACGATCGCACCATCGCGCATGACTGCGACACGGTCGGCCATGTAAAGGGCCTCTTCGGGATCGTGCGTGACGAACAGAACCGATGTCCCGATCGCCTTCAGCAGGCTCAGCATCTCGCGCCGCACCTGCTGACGCAGCACCACGTCGAGATTCGAGAACGGCTCGTCGAGCAACAGAATGCTGGGTTCGGGCGCGAGTGCGCGCGCAAGCGCGATGCGCTGTTGCTGCCCGCCCGACAATTGATGCGGAAAGACGCCCCCTTGGCCACCCATGCCGACGAGCTTCAAAAGCTCCGCCACGCGCGCCGTGCGCCGCGCCGCCGGCTCGCCACGCAGGCCGAATGCGATATTCTCCGCCACGGTCAAATGCGGAAACAGCGCCAAGTCCTGAAACAACAAACCGGCATCGCGCTGCTCTGGCGGCAAAAAAATGCCGCCCGCGCTCATGACCCTCGTCCCGATGCGAACGCTGCCGCGTTGCGGTGTCTCCAGCCCCGCCGCGATGCGTAGCGCCGTCGTCTTGCCGCTGCCCGAGGGCCCAAGCAGGCTCACGATCTCGCCGTCCTCGACCGCGAGATCGAACGCCTTCAGTGCAACGCGCGCGCCATAGGCATGCGTAACACCGCTGAAGCTGAGCGCGGTCACGACGGCGGCACCGGCAACGCACCGGGCCGCACACGTCGCATCCCGAAGCAAAGCAGAAGCACCGGAATCAATCCCGCCGCCGCGATCGCCAAGGAGGGCGCGGCGGCTTGATCGAGCCGTTCGGTGGTCGCCAGTTGAAAGGCTTCGGTCGCCAGCGTGTCGAAGTTGAACGGCCGCAAGATCATCGTCGCCGGCAATTCCTTCATCACGTCGACGAACACAAGCGCCGCCGCGGCCATCAGCGTCCCCCGCATCAACGGCAGATCGACCCGCCACAAAACGGCGCCGGGCGTGAGACCCAACGTGCGCGCTGCTTCACCATAACGAGGGCCTTGCTTTACGAAAGCCGCATCGATCGGCCCATGCGCCACCGCGAAGAAGCGCACGAGATAGGCGTAGATCAACACCGCGAACGATCCCGACAGCACGAGCCCAAGCGTAACGCCGCCCGCGTCCTCCGCTATGGCGCGAACGAGGGCGTCCGCCGCCCCGGCAACGATGAGTAACCCAACGCCGACGACCACGCCCGGCGTCGCATAGCCAAGGTACGTAAACCGTGCGAGTTGACGCGCGACACTCGCCGAACGCCCGGCTACGAACGACACGATCGCGGCAAGACCAACGGCCGCCGTCGCGGCGACGACTGCAAGGGTCGCGGTATTGAATGCCAGCGCGGCCAACCGCTCGGTACTCAGCGCCTGCTGCACATCGAGCGTCATCATGACGAGCACGATCGCCGGCAATATGAACCCGAACGTCACGGGCAACAGACACGCGACGGTGGCGCCCGCACCCCGCCAGCCTTCAAGTTTCCAAGGCCGGATGTCGCGATACGCCCCCACCGCCGAAGCGTAGCGCCGAGTGCCGCGGCTGGCCTGCTCGAGCGTCACCACGACAAACACGGAAGCAAGCAGGATAGAAGCGAGCTGCGCCGCCGCCGCCGGATTTCCATAAGCAAACCACGCGCGATAAATGCCGGTCGTGAACGTCTCAAGGTCGAAGTATTTGACCGCCCCGAAATCGGCTAGCGTCTCCATCGCAACCAGCGTGGCGCCGGCAACGATCGCGGGCCGCGCCATCGGCACCGCAACACGCCTAAACGCCTGCAGCCGAGTCAAACCCAAAGTCCGCGCAACTTCGACAGCGCTCATCGATTGCTCGAGGAACGCCGCGCGCGTCACCAGATACACGTAGGGAAACAACGCCGCGCCCAGCACGAACACCGCTCCGCCCAGCGAGCGGATGCCGGGGAACCAGTAGTCGCGCACGCCCCATCCCGTCGCCTCCCGCAACGCGGATTGGACCGGACCGGTCACCTGAAGCAGGTCGGCATACGCATAGGCGAGAATGTAGGCCGGCATGGCGAGCGGCAGCACCAGCGCGAACTCAAGCATGCGCCGGAACGGAAACTCGTACATCGTGATCAGCCAAGCGGTCCCTACGCCGGCGACGAGCGCGGACGCCACAACGCCCGCAGTCAGCAAAAACGTGTTCGCGACGTAAGTCGAAAGAACGGTCTGGGCAAGATGCACCCATAGACCTTGCGTATCGACCCCGACATACGAAAACACCGACAGCACCGGCAGCGCCAGAACGACCAGCAGCAACAAGACCAAGGGCGTGCTTAGCCGCAGCGCGAGCCCACCGCGACTAAATCTTGGCGCCGTGTCGGACGTCGAACCGATATCGTATCCCCCTAAAACCGCGTCGTCACCGTAAGCCGCAGCGCCCGCGGCGAGCCGGGCGCGATGTTGTTGTCGTTGTGGGCTGTTCCCCAATAGGTTTCGTCAAGCACGTTCTCGACGTTGAGCTGAACCTTCAAGTTGTCGTCGATCCTGTAATACAGTCCGGCATCCACGCGCGTAAAGCCGGGCAATATGACAGCGTTGCTGATCGAGGCGAACATTTCTGTCTGATGGGTTACCCCGACCGCCGCGGCCCAACCGGGTGCAAAGCGATAGTGGTTCCAGAGTGAGAGCGTTTGTTCGTGAACGAGAGGAACTTCGCGGCCCGCCGGAGCGGCCGTCGTCGTTTTCGTTATTTCGGCGTTCTGTATCGTATAGCCCGCCATAATCGACCATTCGTTTGTTACGTTGCCGCTTAGACCGATTTCGAAACCCTCGCTGCGCTGCTCGCCCGTCAGGACGGTCAGCAGCGTAATGGGATCGATTGCGCGCGTATTTGTGCGATCAAGCCGATACAGCGCGCCTGTCAGTGCCAGGCTCGGCAGGATGTCCCATTTGACGCCCACCTCAATGTTCTCGAACTCTTCCGGCTCGAGTGTCGCCGTCGTGGCGGTAAGCGAGGCAAACTGATCGCCCGATTGCGGCAGATACGAAACGGCGTAGCTCGCATAAACGGAAACCGGCTCCGACGGCTTGTAGATGACGCCCACGCGTGGCGAGATCAGATCGTCCGTTCGACTGAAGTCGACAGCCGCGGTGGGCGGCGGGCGCCTGTCGTCAAAGTCCAGATCGAAATGGTCGAACCGCACGCCCGCGATCACGTGGAATTGTTCCGACAGCTCGATCTGATCCTGCAGGTAGATCGCGGCCAGGTTGACGTCGACTTGATTGTCCGCCTGCAGCGGCGGCGGCAGGAACACCACGGGCGCAAACGTTGTGGGATTGGCGATGTTGACGGTGCCGGCGGAATTGTTGTCCCGTGTGCGGAAATTGTCGGTCTGCTGCCGGCCGATTTCGACGCCCGCCAGGATCCGGTGCTTGATCGAACCCGTCGAGGTATTCCAGATCAAGTCGGTCTGGTTGAACGCGTTTTGCCGGTCCGTCCCGCTGATATAGGCTTGCAGCGTCACGTTGCCCGTTATGTTGTCCACGGCGCTATTGGCGTGCACATTGGAATAATACTTATCGTATCCGGCGATGAGCGTGTAATTTCGCAGCCGAACGTTCGGATTGAACTCATGTTCGAATGTGGCGTTCAACGAATTCACCTTGACGTCGCTATAGCTGAGGTCCGGGTTGCCAAAAAACGCGGACTCGCGAATTTCAAGAGGCCGGCCATTTTGCGAAGGGACGCCGCGATCGAGCGTGCGATCATCGCTAAAATGCTCGTAACCAATGCGCAGTTGCGTGCCGCCGGATATTGCAAATGACGCAGTCGGGTTGATGCCGTATCGTTCGACATTGACGAAATCGCGATAGGAATCGGAATTCTCGTAGACCGAATTGAGCCGCACTGCGATCGATTCGTCCAAAGCGCCGCCGATATCCGCGGTCACTCGCTTGTTGTCGAACGAGCCGGCTTGAAGTGTGAACGCAAGTGTCTCCTCGCCATCGGCGGTCTTGGACACACGGTTGATAACGCCGCCGCCGCCACCGCGACCGAAGATCATCGAATTTGGCCCCTTCAGCACTTCGATGCGATCGGAATTGTAAAGATCGCGAAAATACTGAACGTCGTCGCGCGCGCCGTCGATGAAGAAGTCTGCGGTCGAGCTATTTCCGCGCAAAGTCGGTGCATCGCGGTGGCCTTCGCCTTGGCCCATTGATACGCCGGGCACATAGCGAACAACATCGCCCATCGTACGCATGTCTTGGTCTTCGATAAGGTCGCGCGTGATTACGGTAACCGATTGCGGTACGTCGCGCAGAAGCGTGTCGGTCTTGGTCGCGGTGGATGTGTTGTCTTGCTTGTAATAGTTGCGTTTGCCCGTGACGGTAACTTTTTCGACTGGCGCGCTTTTGGTTTTGTCTTGGTCTTGATCTTGCGCGTAGGCGGGCACCCCAAATCCGATCAAGACCATTGCGGTCCCTGCCAACAACACGCGGCGGCGAGCCGAGCGATAAGTCCCCATCATCGGAAATCCCCTTAATTAGTGCGTTCGCAAAAGACAGAGGATCTCGATGGCGTCGCACTCACCATTTAACCTCCAGTCCCGCTGCACTAACAGGTTGAAGATGCATTTGCAACTTAGTCGCAATAGCGTTTGGCGCAGGTCCCGCAACTTTGCGAGCAATATAGCTGTGGGGCCTTTCAGCCTCGAGAGCGAGCCAGCGCTTCGACGAGTTCTTCGACCTTTTCCCGCTGCGCTCGCTTGTCGCCGGAACGGATGGCGTGTTCCACGCAATGGGCGATGTGGTCCTTGAGGACTTCGCCCTCGACCTTCTTAAGCGCGGCGATCACGGCCTGCACCTGAGTGACCACCTCGATGCAGTAGCGGTCATCCTCGACCATCTTGGAAAGGCCCCGCACTTGTCCCTCGATCCGGCTGAGACGAGACCGGCAGGACTTTTTCGTGTCGCTTTGCATCATTGAATAATACCCCTAGGGGGTATATCTCCGCAAGGGTATCCAGTCTTAATTATGACGACGAGCGAGACCCAATGTCCGGTCACCATGATCACGCCGCACCGAACGCCAAGACCGAACGCGACCCTGTCTGCGGCATGATGGTCGATCCAATCGAAACGCCGCATCGCACCGAACACGGGGGCAAGGCGTTTTACTTCTGCGCTGCGCGTTGCCGCGAAAAATTTGTTGCCGATCCCGCGCGGTATCTCGCGCAGCCGGAAACGAAAGCGGACGCGCCGACAAATCCCGGCACGTTCTACACCTGTCCGATGCATCCCGAAATCCGCCAGGTCGGTCCAGGGTCGTGCCCGAAATGCGGCATGGCCCTCGAGCCGGAGAACGCGGCCCATCTGCCGGAGGGTCCGAGCGCGGAACTGACCGACATGACCCGCCGTTTCTGGGTGGGCGCGACCCTCGCCATCCCTGTGCTCGCGCTCGAAATGGGCGGGCATATGACCGGCCTGATGATGTGGCTGGGCCAGGTGACGTCGAATTGGATTCAATTCGTCCTTGCGACCCCCGTGGTGCTGTGGTGCGGCTGGCCGTTCTTCGTGCGTGGCTGGCAGTCAGTGGTCAACCGCAGCCTCAACATGTTCACGCTGATCGCGATAGGCACGGGCATTGCGTGGATCTACAGCGTCGTCGCCACCGTTGCGCCGCAACTCTTCCCGCCCGCGTTTCGCATCGCCGATGGCGCGGTTGCCGTCTATTTCGAAGCCGCCGCCGTGATCACGGTTCTGGTGCTGTTGGGGCAGGTTCTCGAACTGCGTGCGCGCGAAAACACCGGCGGCGCCATCCGGGCGCTTCTCAATCTTGCACCCAAAATCGCCAATCGCCTTCGCGCCGACGGCTCCGCCGAAGAAGTACCGCTCGACAAAATCATCAAAGGCGATCGCCTGCGCGTGCGTCCGGGCGAGAGCATCCCCGTGGACGGCGCCGTGCTGGAAGGCCGCAGCAACGTCGACGAATCGATGGTCACGGGCGAACCCATTCCGGTCGCTAAAACCGTGGGCGACAAGGTCATCGGCGGTACCATCAACCAGACCGGCAGTTTCGTCATGGAGGCCCAAAAAGTCGGCGCCGAAACCATGCTGGCGAAAATCGTCGATATGGTCGCCAAGGCCCAGCGCAGCCGTGCGCCGATCCAACGTTTGGCCGATCAAGTCTCGGGCTGGTTCGTGCCGGCCGTCATCGCTGTCGCCGTCATCGCGTTCCTCGCCTGGTCGGTATGGGGGCCGGAGCCGCGCTTCACCTACGGCTTGATCGCCGCCGTCGCTGTGCTGATCATCGCTTGCCCCTGCGCCTTGGGGCTGGCGACGCCGATGTCGATCATGGTCGGCGTCGGTCGCGGCGCCCAAGCCGGCGTGTTGATCAAGGACGCCGAAGCGCTCGAACGGTTCGAAAAGATCGACACCCTCGTCGTCGACAAGACCGGCACGCTGACCGAGGGTAGACCAAAGGTAGTCGCGGTCGAGATTGTTGGTGGCACGTTGAAGGACGATCTCTTGCGCTTCGCGGCCGCGCTTGAACGCTCGAGCGAACATCCGCTCGCGGCCGCCATCGTACGCGCCGCCGAAGAGGCCGGTCTCACAATTCCCGCTGTCGGCACATTCGACGCCGTCACCGGCAAGGGTGTGACCGGCGCGGTCGAGGGACGCAACGTCGCGATCGGCAACGCGAAACTGTTCGCCGATTTGAAACTCGCCACGTCCGCGCTCGACCCGGTGGCCGACAAATGGCGCGCGGAAGGAGCAACCGCGATGTACGTTGCCATCGACGGCGCGCCCGCGGGCGTGGTCGCGGTGGCCGACCCAATCAAGCCGACGACGCCCGATGCGATCGCGCAATTGAAAGCCAGCGGCATCCGCGTCGTCATGCTCACCGGCGACAACAAGACCACGGCCGAAGCCGTCGCCCGCAAACTGGGCATCGACGAAGTCATCGCCGATGTCCTGCCCGATCGGAAAAGCGCGATCGTCGAAAAACTGCGCGCCGAAGGCCGCAGCGTCGCCATGGCCGGCGACGGCGTCAACGACGCCCCCGCGCTCGCCGCCGCCGAAGTCGGCATCGCCATGGGAACCGGTACGGTTGTCGCGATCGAAAGCGCCGGCGTGACGCTGATCAAAGGCGACCTCTCCGCCATCGTCCGCGCCCGCCGCCTGTCGCGTGCCGTGATGAGCAACATCCGCCAAAACCTGTTCTTCGCCTTCGTCTACAATGCCGCCGGGGTGCCCATCGCGGCGGGCATTCTCTATCCGGTGTTCGGCGTGTTGTTGAGCCCGATGATCGCGGCCGCCGCGATGTCGCTGAGTTCGGTGAGCGTTATCGCCAATGCGCTTCGCCTGCGCTCGGTTCACCTCAACTGATGGAACCAACGGCCCGGAGGCGCGGGCGCGCCCACGCAAAAGCGGCAAGCGGAACGACGATCCACTGCAGCAGTGGCGACAATCCCGTTCCGAGCGGCGGCAGACGCGGCATCCACGGGCTGTAGGCCCAGGCCTCGCGCACGTTCACGTTCAACCACTCACTAAGGGCGGTATAGGCGAGGCCAAGCACGATCGTTGCAATCGCGACGCCGCGATAAGCGGCTCGTTCGCTCGGCCAGTTTCGGCCGAGCACAAATAGTGATCCTAAAAGCGTCGCACCCGCAATCAGCATGTCTCCGCCCGTGCAATGCACCACCGCAAATGCGATCTGCGCTGCCGTTCCTACATGCCAAATCGTGTAAAGGGGGATCTGTAGCGTCTCCCAAACAAAATGTCCGAGCACCGAGGCGATCGCGAAGCGGCGCAGCGCCACCAACCAAGGCGCGGCTTCAATCGCCATGCCGCGCGAACGCCGTTCGTTTCCCGTCCGCCTGGAACAGCCACACCGTATAGCGCTCGTTGGGCGCGCCGGGCACCTCCATGCCGGGCGAATTGACCGGCATGCCGGGCACCGCAAGGCCCCGGGCCTTCGCACGCGAAGCCGCAAGGCGCTTAATGTCGGTCGCCGGCACGTGGCCTTCGATCACATAGCCGTTGATGACGCCGGTGTGGCACGACGCAAGATCGGCGGGAACGCCCAACCGCGACTTGAGTTCGCTCATGTCCGAGCGTTCCTCGATCTTGGTCTTGAACCCGGCGCCTTTGAGGTTATCGACCCAAGCCGTACAGCAGCCGCAGCTCGGATCTTTGTAGACGATGATTGAGAGCGCGGCAGCTGCTCGCGCCTGCGCGCTGCCGAAGGCAAACATCGTCGCGGTCGCAAACAACATACGCCGCCGGTCGAACGTCTCATGCGCCATCGTATGGTAACTCTCTTCGTCTCGGCGAGCTTGCGCGTGTCACATCCGGCAATGCGACATCACAAAATGCGCCAGCAATTCGTCGGCCGACTTGCGCTGTTCGGCATTGAGCGCATCATAAAGCGGTTTGGCCGCGTCGGCTAGCTTTTTGGCGCTCGTATGATGGCTTTCCATCATCTCCAAATGATGTGCGACCCTCTCCGGATAAGACTTGCCGGCCTTCGGGCCCATGCCGGGCTTCATCGCGCCGCCGCCCATCATCGGCATCTTCGGCTTCGCGGCCGCTTCGGCGCGATAGGCGGCGGCGAAAGCGTCCCAGATTTTCGTCTGTGCCGGCGCGATCGCAAGTTCCGTTCTCAGGAACGCGAGTGCGCCTTCCGTGCGTCCCATCATGGCGCAATGCTCGCCCATCATACCCATCATCGGCATGCCACCGGCCATCGAACCGCCTTGGCCCATCGAACCCGGACCGCCGTGTCCGGGTTGCGCGAACGCGGCGGCGGACAGTGCAAGCGCCGTTGTGGCGGCAATCAACATTCTCATGGCAGTCACTCCTCTTAGCGGGCATACCCCCCATAGGTATATTAGTCGCGCGCGAACCACAAACCTTGCGCTGGATCAAGCCGCGCGCCGCGCGGGCCTTACTGCACCGTGATCTTTCCTTCCATGCCGAGATCGGCATGGCCGGGATAGTTGCATGCGAATTCCAGCTTGCCGCTCTGCGCGAATGTCCAGATCAGTTCGCCGGATTCCCCGGGCTTCACGTGGACGGAGTTGCTCGGCATCATGTCTTGTTCGCCTTTGTCGTGTTTCATATCGGACATCTTCACCATTTCACGGCGATGCCGTTCTTGCGTTGCCGCGTCGCCGATCGTCATTTCGTGCATGTGCGTGCTGGTATTGACGACCACGAACTTGATGGTTTCGCCCCGCGCGAACGCGAGCTCGGTGGGCGAGAATTCGAAGTCGCTCGCTTCGATCTTCACGGTGCGGTTGACATCCTTGGCCTTGCCGGGATGGCCGAAGGAACTGCTGGCATCGGACGCATGTCCGTCGGGCACCGCGCCGTGCGCACCCGCGCCAACCGTGCCTAGCGCCAAGGCAATTATCACCAAACCAATACCGCTGCATGTCTTCATCTTGATTTCTCCAAGCTCTGTTACAGGCGAATGCGCAACCCCAGTCGAATCGTTGTTTTTTCCACCTCGTCACCCAACGCTTGGGTGATTTGCGAGGTCTCGCCGAGCTTGCGCTCGTAGACCAAGTCGGCATACGGCGCGAACTTGCGCGTGAACTCGTAACGCAGCTGCAATCCCGCCTCGACATCGGCGATGCCCGCCCCGACGCCGAGTTCGGGAATGTCCTGGGCAAAGGCGTTCAACTCGATGTGCGGCTGCAGGATCAGCCGCTGGGTGAACAGCAGGTCGTAGGTTTGCTCGAAACGGAACGCGACGTCGGCCTCTTCGTTGACGAAGAGCCGCGCCTCGGGTTCGAAGAAGTAGGGTGCGAGGCCCTGAAACCCGGCCACCGCCCACGTCAGACCCGCGGGTTCGAAATCGTGGCGGACTCCGGCTTG
>JANOFM010000064.1:0-2635 GCA_031413635.1 Alphaproteobacteria bacterium
CTACCGCGCCGACCGCAAGGGCTTGAACGCGGTCATCCAGGACGGCGCCGACAAGCTGCTCGTCTTCGGCGAGGCCGGCGTCAAGGACCAGTCCCTCACCCCAAAACAAGAAGACATCGACGTACCACTGCCCCCGGCCGCGGCTGCGCCGCCACAATAGTTTTTACATTGCAAAGTTGATATTTACGGCGCGGCTGTCACATGACGGCCGCGTCATTTTTCTTGCCTAACGCCGAATAGGCCTTACGATCCTCGACGACAGGGCCCCATCGGAGGAAGCGCAATGACCGAACTCACCAACATCACCAAGGATCCGGCCTACAACGCCGTCGATCCCACCGACTTCGCCTCGATGATGGACGTCGACCGCTACAACGCGCGCACCACGGCCTTCGACAAGATCATCTCCGCCACCCACGACCATTTCTGGGATCCGCTCGACAAAAAATACATCGACTTCACCGAGCCATTCGACATGGAGAAGGACTACATGGTCGATCCCGCGCTGATGACCGAACTGCGCACGGCCGTCGGCGACAAGCTCGACGAGCGCGGCAAGATCAAACTCACGAACCTGAACGTGCACTGGTCGTTTTCGAGCATCTTGCACGGCGAGCAAGGCGCGCTCTCGCTCTCGGCCTCGCTCTGTCACATCCTGCGCGATCCGGGCGCGCAGGAATACGCGGCCAACCAAACCCGCGAGGAGGCTCGCCACGTCACGGGCTTTGCCAAATACATTCAAGCTCGCTGGGGCAAGCCCGCGCCCGTCGGCCCCGCGCTCGGATCGCTGCTCACCGAACTCGTACTCTCGCCCTACGTTTGGAAAAAACTCGTCGGCATGCAGATGCTGGTCGAAGGCCTCGCCATGGGCGCCTTCGCGACGTTTTATCAAAAGGGCAACGACCCTTTGATGGTCAAGCTCTGCCAGCTGGTGATGACGGACGAGGCCTTCCACCACAAATTCGGAAAAATCTGGGCCGACCGCACGATCCCGCACCTGTCGAAAGGCGAAGCCGAAAAGATCGAAGACTGGGCCTGGGAAGTTTTCCAGGTTCTGCTGTTCAACCTCGCAAGCCCCGATCAAAAAGGCTGGATCTATCGCGAGCTCGGCCTCGATCCGGTTTGGGTCCAGCAGGCGTTCATGGAAGCGTTGACCGACGCCGAAATCCGCAAGGAACTTCAGGATGCGACGAACATATTCCGTGTACTGATCAAAACGCTTCTCAAGGCTGGAATCATCACCGACCGCACGCGCAATAACTACGCCGCCTATATCGACATGGCCGAACTCCACAACGAAGGCGACCGCATGATCGGCGACGATATCGCGGAAGAAGGAATCAAATATCTGATGCAGTTGAACGGCGGCAAAATCCTGCGCACGCCCTCCAGCATCGCCGCCGAATAAGCAACGGGAGCAAAGCCGATGGAAAACATCACCAAAGACAAGGCCTACGATGCCGTCGATCCGAAGGATTTCGCCGCGATGATGGAGGTCGACCGCTACAACGCGCGCTCGACTGCCTTCGACAAAATCATTTCGGCCACCCACGACCATTTCTGGGACCCGCTCGACAAGAAATACATCGACTTTACGACACCGTTCGATCTTGAGAACGAATACATCATGCCGGCCTGGCTCAACCTCGATCTGCAAACCGAGATCGGCAAAAAGCTCGACGAAAAACAAAAGATCAAACTCGTCAATTCCTCCGCGCGCTGGGGCATGTCCTCGATCCTGCACGGCGAACAAGGCGCGCTCTCGCTCTCCGCCTCGCTCTGCCACATCCTGCGCGATCCCGGCGCCCAAGAATACGCCGCCAACCAAACCCGCGAGGAAGCCCGCCACGTCACTGGCTTTGCCATGTACATCAAAGCGCGCTGGGGCAAGCCGCTTCCGGTCGGCCCGGCGCTCGGCAACTTGCTCGGCGAAATGGTGCTCTCGCCTTACGTCTGGAAAAAGCTCGTCGGTATGCAGATGCTGGTCGAGGGTCTCGCCATGGGCGCTTTCGCCACGAACTATCAGTACACGAGCGACCCGTTGCTCAAGCGCCTCTGCCAGCTCGTGATGACCGACGAAGCCTTTCACCACAAGTTCGGCAAAATCTGGGCCGACCGCACGATCCCGCATCTGTCCGAAGCCGAACGCAACCTAATCGAGGATTGGGCGGCGCAAGTCTTCACGGGCCTGCTCTTCAATCTGGGCAGCCCCGAACAGAAAAAGCCGATCTACGCCGAATTCGGCATCGATTGGGAATGGGCGCAATCGGCTTTCCGCGAAGCCTTCACCGACGCCCGCGTGCGCGAGCGCCTGAAGGACCCGACCTCGATCTTCCGCGTCCTGATCAAAACGCTGCTCAAAGCCGGCATCATCACCGACCGCACGCGCGCCACTTACGCCGCCTTCGTCGACATGGCCGAACTGCACAAGGAAGGCGACCGCATGATCGGCGACGACATCGCCGAGTAAGGCATCAAATACCTGATGCAGCTTAACGGCGGCCAAGGCCGCACGCCGATCGGCATCGCGGCCGAATAGGCGCCGGCAAGCTGCGCATCGAGGCCGGGCCATCGCGTCCGGCCTTTGCGTTTCAGCGGCCCCTGCAACACGGGCTCTATGACTCCAGTGCATGGA
>JANOFM010000065.1:0-13336 GCA_031413635.1 Alphaproteobacteria bacterium
ACGTCGGGCATGACGGCGATGTGGCCGTGGATGAAGGGAAGCTCCGCGATGTTGCGGAGCTGCTTGCGCGCTTGGGCCTCGACGGGAACGCCGTGCGTCCACGCCTTGATCGGTACACCGCGGGTTTCGATGCGTTCGTACATGTTAGCGACGGCCTGTCTGTTCCCGTCCGCACTATTGATGCAGGCTTTCTCCGTGCAGCGCCAGGTCGAGGCCTTCGCGTTCTTGGTCGGGGTCGACGCGCAGGCCGGTGACGGCGTCGATGAGTTTCAGGATGCCCCAGGTCGCCGCGGCACACCACGCGACGGTCACGATCACACCGACGGCTTGGATGCCGAGTTGACCGGCGTTGCCGTCGATCAGACCCTTGAGGCCTTCCGGCGAGGCCACACTTGCCGAGACCGCGCCGGTGGCGAAAACGCCGGCCAGCAGTGTCCCCAAAATGCCGCCGACGCCGTGGACGCCGAAGACGTCGAGGCTGTCGTCGTATTTCAAGCGCTGCTTCAAGACGATACAGGCCCAATAGCAAACCGCACCGGCAATGGCGCCGATGAGGATGCCGTGCCAGGGCAGAATGTAACCCGACGCCGGGGTGATGGTGCCGAGACCCGCTACCGCGCCCGACACGATGCCTAGCACCGAGGGCTTCTTACGCTGAACCCACTCGATCGCCATCCAGACGAGTGCGCCGGAACAGGCCGCCAGATGGGTGGCGACGATCGCCATCACCGCGCGCGAGTTTGCCCCAAGCGCCGAGCCGCCGTTGAAGCCGAACCAGCCGACCCAGAGCAAGCCCGTGCCGATGACGGCGAGCGACAGATCGAACGGCGCCAGGTTTTCCTTGCCGTAGCCGATGCGGGGTCCGAGGACATAAGCGGCGACGAGGCCCGCGATGCCGGCGTTGATATGGACCACCGTGCCGCCGGCGAAATCGAGCAGGCCCATCGCACCCAGAAAACCACCGCCCCAAACCCAATGCGCGCTCGGCACGTAGACGACGAACAGCCAGAGAACGCAGAAGGCGAGGAAGGCCGAGAATTTCATGCGGTCGGCGACGCTGCCCGCAACCAGGGCGACGGTGATGATCGCAAACGTCATCTGATAGGCCATGAACAAGGCTTCGGGGATGTTGGTGGCAAGCGCGTTGGCGCTGTCCATGCCCATGCCGAGCATGAGAAAGCGGTCGAGCGTGCCGATCATTTGGCCGCCGCCGACGAAGGCGAGCGAGTAACCGGCGGCGACCCACAGGATCGAAACGAGCGCGGCCGCGGCCGCCGATTGCGCCATGGTGGCGAGCACGTTCTTGCGCCGAACCATGCCGGCGTAGAACAGCGCCAAGCCAGGCAAGGTCATCAGCAACACCAAAGCCGTCGCGACCAACATCCATGCGGTGTCGGCGGCGTTGAAGGCACTTTCGGCCATGGCGGAGTCTCCGGGAGTATTCGTGGCGACGCACAAGAAGCGGCCATTGAGTGGCGCGGGCCGGTTTGTCTGTCAACCGCCCGACCGCTACAGTCGGCCATCACGACATTGGATAACGGGAGACGCCATCCATGGATTTCAGGATTCCGCAGGAGACGAAGGAGTTGCTCGCCGAGCTCGACGCGTTTATCGAGCGCGAGATCAAGCCGCTTGAGAATCAGGACGACAATGTCCGCTTCTTCGATCACCGGCGCGAACATGCGCGGACCGACTGGGACAATGACGGGCTGCCGCGCAAGGAGTGGGAGGCGCTGTTGCGCGAGATGCGCCGGCGGGCGGACAAGGCCGGTTATTTGAGGCTGGCGCTGCCCAAGGAATATGGCGGGCGCAATATCGGCAATCTTGCCATGGCGATCATTCGCGAGCACTTGGCGGCGAAGGGGCTCGGCCTCTTCAACGATCTGCAGAACGAGAGTTCGATCGTGGGGAATTTTCCGCAGGTGCTGATGTTTCGCGATTTCGGCACGCCGGCGCAGAAGGAAGAATTTATTCAAGGCATGCTGAAGGGTACGCACCGGCCGGCGTTCGGTTTGACCGAGCCGAAGCACGGCTCCGACGCGACGTGGATGGAGACGCGTGCAGTCAAAGAGGGCAACGGCTGGCGCATCACCGGCGAGAAGTTCTGGAACACCGGCGTGCATACGGCTTCGCACGACATGGTGTTCGCGCGCACGAGCGGCAAGGACGGCGACGCGAAGGGCATCACCTGCTTCCTGGTGCCGATGAAGGCGGAGGGCGTGAAGATCGAATTCTATTATTGGACGTTCAACATGCCGACCGATCATGCGCATGTGTCGTTCAAGAACGTGTTCGTGCCGGACGATGCAGTGTTCGGGCCGGTCGATAGCGGCTTGTCGCTGGCGCGGCATTTCGTGCACGAGAACCGCATTCGTCAGGCGGCGTCGTCGTTGGGTGCCGGCGTGTTCTGCTTGAACGAGTCCATCGACTATGCACGCGTGCGCAAACCGTTCGGCAAACCGCTGGCCGCCAATCAGGCGATCCAATTCCCGACCGTCGAGTTGATGACGCAGGCCGAGATGCTGCGCCTTTTGATCCAAAAAACCGCGTGGGAGATGGATCAGATGTCGGGGCCGGAGATTCAGATCTATCTCTCCGACAAGGTTTCGATGTGCAATTACTGGGCGAACCGCTTTTGCTGCGAGGCAGCCGACTGGGCGATGCAGGTGCATGGCGGCATGGGCTATTCGCGCCACAAGCCGTTCGAGCACATCTATCGCCATCACCGCCGCTATCGCATTACCGAAGGGTCGGAGCAGATCCAGATGCGCAACGTGGCCGGGCACATGTTCGGGTTCATGGGCAAGAACAAAGCGGCGGATTGAGGGCGCAATGGCGAACTTGGATCGCATCGTCGAGTCGTTCCGGTTGCAATCGGGCGCTTGCCGTTTGTTCGGGTCGCCGTTCACCGCCGACCTCTTGCAGGAAGCGACCGGCGCACTCGAGCGCGGCGGCGTGCTCGCCGACCTTATCGGCGAGTGGCCGGGCCATCCGGTGAAAGACGCCTTGCCGCTTCGCGTGACGGGCGCGTTGCACGCGGCCGTGCTGACGAAGCGGGACGCCACTTTGGTCGCCGCCTATCCGCGCCAAGGCAACACTGCGGACGGCGCGAAGGCGTGGCCCGCGGCCGAGGCGTTCATTGCACGCGAGCCTGCGTGGATGAACGCCTGGTTGGCTTCGCCGCCGCAGACGAACGAGGTGCGGCGGTCGGCGGCGTTGTTCGCCGGGATGATGGTTTTGGCCGATACCTGCAAGTTGCCGTTCGATTTGCTCGAACTCGGCGCGAGTGCAGGGCTCAATCAGAATCTCGATGCGTTCGACTATCGGACCGGGGTTTGGGCGCGCGGCGATGCGGGCGATTTGGTGATCGAAACGGAGTGGAGCGGTCCTGCGCCGCCCATCGCCGAGCCGCTCATCGCCTCGCGCGCTGCGTGCGATCAAAGCCCGCTCGACGTTGCGCGCGAGGAAGACCGATTGCGCTTGACGGCTTATGTGTGGCCCGACCAGAGCGAGCGGTTGGCGCGGTTGCACAGCGCGATCCAGATCGCCCTGCGCCGCCGCCCGGTGATCGATCAGCGCGACGCGGCCGAATGGATCGAGGAAAAGATGGCGCGACGGCGCCAGGGCTACCTGACCGTCGTCTATCATTCGATCTTCCTTCAATATCCGCCGCGCGAGATTCGCGCGCGCATCGACACGGCCATCCGCGCCGCCGGGGCGCTTGCGACGGAGGAAGCGCCGCTGGCCTGGCTCAGATTCGAGCCGGAGGGCGTTTTGGGCGATGCGACCGGCGGCCTTCGCACGTTCCTCGACGTCATCACGTGGCCCGGCGGGCGGCGGCGCATTCTCGCCGAGGCCGATCCGCACGGGCGCGGCGTTCATTGGTTCGGGCACGATTGGGGGAAGCTATGCAGACCGGGGCCGCCTATTTCCGCAATGCCGGCGTCGAGGTCGAGCTGACGCGACAGCCGGCATAGAACGCCGCCACTCACCACAATGTCTTGGCGCCGAGGGCTGCGATTGCCGAGTCAGACGTGATGACCGGCCAGTCGTACGACATCGATTGCATCGCGATAATTCGGTCCCACGGATCGCGGTGGTCCGGTGGAAGGCGGCCCGCAGCCAGCGCCACGTCGGGCGTGAGGTCAAGACCCTGGAACCGCTCCTGACGAATGATCAGCGGCAACATGTCGACTATGTCGTCGTCGATCTCGCCGATTGCGGCCTTGAACGCGATCTCGTAATGCGAAACGGCACTGATCAGGATTTCGCTTTGCGGGTTCGCAATTGCCGACTTGGCGCGCGAACTCAATGCCGGGCGGTCACGCAGCCACCAGATCAGCGCGTGCGTGTCGAGGATATATTTCACGCCTTCTTGCGCTTACGCTTGACCGGAATAGAAATGCCATAATCGTCGGTATGCTTGCCCTCCAACCATGCCTGTTCCGCCGGATCTTTTTTCAAGAAGAGGTCGTCGGGTATCTTCCAATGCTCGGCAATGCCGGGCTTGCGCGGCTGCATCATAGAACTGCGCGATGATCTTGTTGGTGAACCGACGGCGCCAACCTGCGGATGGCGAAGTTCAACTCATCGTGAATTGCCGAATTTGGACTTGTCCGCAATTGGTATTTCTTCATCACCGGGAGACCCACCGTGAAATTTTGTAATGTTGCCGTCGCGCTCGCCGCGATCGCTCTTGCCGCGCCCGCGTCGAGCACGGACGTTGCTTTCACCGCGGCGCTCCGGGGCGATAAGGCACCGACCGATACAGGATCTAGCGCTTCGGGCGACGCCAGGATTGTCGTCGATGACGCAGCGCAGACGGTCGATGTTGAACTGAAAGTCACGGGTATCCGGTTCGACGACTTTTTCGACCAAGTCCATCACGCACCGGTCGGTCCCATCCACATGCATCACTACGCCGCGAACGGGGACGTTACGCTCGTCATGCCGTTTCCGATGGGGCCCATTTATGCCGAGACGAAAGACGGGTTCACGGTGACGGTGAAGGACTATCCGTTTGCGACGGGGGCCAAGATTGTCGAGACGCCGCTGTCGTTCGACCAATTCCTTGGGGCGCTGAAGGCGGGGATTGTGGTGCTCAACATCCACACCGACAAGTTCAATCAGGGCGAGATCAGCGGGACGGTGACGCTCGCCAAGTAAGTGCTAGCTCTTCGCACCGCACTGCCTTTTGCCATAGTGCGCGGAGGCGGACCATGGCAGGTGGGACTGCTTTCTACGTATGCCCCATCACACGCTTGGGCTTGTAGGGTTCTTCCAGCGCCTTGGTATCTTCGACATCGAGTTTCAGGGACAAGGCGGCAACCGCGTGTTCAAGGTGGCCGGGTTTGGAGGCGCCGATGATTGGGGCTGTGATGCCGGGTTTCGCGAGTAGCCAGGCTAGCGCCACTTGCGCGTTCGGTTTGCCGTGCTTTTTGGCGACTGAGGATACGCGCTCGACGATTTGGAAGTCTTGTTCGGCGTAATAGAGCATGTGGGCGAATTCGTCAGTGCCCGCACGCGGCGTTTCGGCATTGGCAGCGCCTTGCTTCTTCGGGTTGTCGCCGGGTTTGCGGTTACCGGTGAGGAAGCCGCGGGCGAGCGGGCTCCACGGGATGACGCCGATGCCTTCGGAAATGGCGAGCGGCAGCATCTCGCGTTCCTCTTCGCGGTAGACGAGGTTCATGTGGTTTTGCATCGAGACGAATTGCGCGAGGCCGTTCGCGCGCTGCAGGCCCAGGGCTTTCATGAATTGCCAGGCGTACATGGACGAGGCGCCGATGTAGAGCACCTTGCCGGCCTTGACGACATCGTTCAGCGCTTCGATTGTTTCCTCGATCGGCGTGTTGGGATCCCAACGGTGAATTTGATAGAGGTCGACATAGTCGGTGCCGAGGCGCCTTAAGCTCGCGTCAATCGATTCCATAATGTGCTTGCGCGACAGGCCATGCTCGTTGGGTCCTTTGCCCATGATGCCGCAGACTTTGGTTGCGATGACCACTTGGTCGCGCTTGGCCAATTCCTTCAACGCGCGACCCGTTACCTCTTCGCCGATACCCAGCGAATAGACGTCGGCGGTGTCGAAGAAATTAATGCCGAGGTCCAGCGCCTGCTTAAAGAAGGGCCTTGAGGCGGCGTCGTCCAACACCCAGTCGCGCCATTTCGAGCTGCCGTAGGTCATGCAGCCGAGGCAGATGCGCGAAACTTTCAGGCCTGTGCGGCCGAAGCGAACATATTCCATGGCAATTCTCCTAAAGCTCGGCCATCTTCGCGCAACGGCAAATCGCGCGCGAGCGGAATCTGATGGCTAAGAGCTGGAGCGAGAAGTTGCGCGGCGCCAATAGCCCGATCGCCAAGATGCGACGCAGCGGACGGATTACGTGATGCGGCGCCGATGAACGCGACACAGTATTGCGACGGACAGACGTTTTGGCGCGATGTGGCGGTTCCCTTATGTGCGCGGCCACTGAACAACAATGTGTTCATCGGCGTCGCTGATCGTATCCGAAAGGAGACCCGCAAGGACATTTTTCGCGCCGGTGTGTTCGACGGCACGGAATTGGTGCTGGGCGCACTACGCACGCCGCCGCACCGGTTGAACCTTGCCCATACGGGGACTGGCGAGGCGGGCGTCGACGCGCTCGTTCGTCATCTGGTGGAAGCCCGGATCGCGGTATCCGGCGTCGTCGGCGAAAAGTGTCTGGCAGAGCGTTTCGCGGCGCGCTGGTCGTGGGCAACCGGACAAACGCAGCAGACGCGGGGTCATGGCGCGGTCCAGAATCTCTATGAGATATCGCGTGTAAGCGCGCCGGCGAATGTTGCCGGTGCCATGCGAGCGGCGCATGCGAGCGAGCGGGATCTCATCTTCGCATGGGAGATGGCGTTTGCCGTCGATGCCGGTCTGCCTGCGGCGGAACGCGAGCCCGATTACATTGCGCGCTTCGTGGATGACGGGCTCGCCGATCAAACGTTTCATGTTTGGGAGGTGCAAGGGGTGCCGGTTGCCACGGCGCGGCTTAGGCCAGTCGCCGGTTTGGGCGCGCGTGTCTCAGGCGTTTATACGCCCGACGACATGCGCGGCCGGGGATACGCGTCGGCGTTGACGGCGGCGCTGTCGGGGAAGGTATTGGCCGGGGGCTTGTGGTGCTGTCTGTTCGCGGACGGCGACAATCCGCTGACCAACCGGATTTATCAACGCATCGGCTTCGTGAAGCTTGCGACGTTTGCCGACATGGTGTTCGCTGATGCTTAGAACGCAATCGAGAGTCGATCTATGTCCGAGCCGCGCGAACTTCTGAATGCTAACCTCGTCGGACGCGTCGGTAGCCGGCACGCGCTTGCGACCCCGGCGCTGGTGATCGATTTGCGGGCGTTCGAGCGAAACGTGACGGCGATGCAGGAACACTGCAATCGCGCGGGACTGAAGCTGCGGGCGCATGCCAAGACGCACAAATCGGTGACGATCGCGCGCAAGCAGATCGAGGCCGGTGCGGTCGGGCAGTGCTGTGCGAAGCTCGGCGAGGCGGAGGCGTTGGCGGAGGGCGGGATCGACGGGCTGTTGGTGACGTCGCCGGTGGTGGCGGCCCAAGGCTTTGCGCGGATCGCGAAACTGAACGCGCGGCTCGGCGATTTCATGATCGTCGCCGACAGCGCGATTTGCGTCGACGGCTATGCGGCTGCCGCGCGCGAGGGCGGCAAGCGACTGAAGGTTTTGGTCGATGTCGATATCGGCTTGCATCGTACCGGCGTCACGCCGGGCGATCGCGCCCTTGAATTGGCAAAACGAATTGCCGTTTCGCCGCATCTGCAGTTCATGGGACTGCAGGGCTATGCGGGTCAGTTGCAACACGTGCCGGAGTTTCCCGACAGGCGGATGCAATCCTTGGCGGCGTTGAAACTGCTTGGCGAGACTCGCGATCTGCTGGTTTCGAACGGCATCCCCTGCCCCATCGTCTCCGGCGGCGGCACAGGGACCTACAACATCGACGCGGAAGCGCGTGTGTTCACCGAACTGCAAGCGGGGTCCTATATTTTCATGGACAAGCAGTATTGCGAGGTGAAGATCGCCAACGCGGCACCCTTGCCGTTCGAGAGTTCGCTGTTCGTGCAGACAACCGTGATCAGCGCGAACATGCCGGGCCTAGCCACCACCGATGCGGGGTTGAAGTCGTTCGCGACGGAAGCCGGATCGCCGATCATCCATTCGGGCGCGCCTGCGGGGGCGAGTTATTTCTTCTTCGGCGACGAACAAGGCGGGATCATGCTGGGCTCACCAGACAAACAGCTGCCGCCCGGCGGCGTCGTTTGCTGCACCGCGCCGCATTGCGATCCGACGGTCAATCTCTACGACGTCTATCACGTGGTGGATGGCGACAAGCTGGTCGAAATTTGGCCGATCGAAGGGCGCGGGCGGTCGGCCTGAACCATGAAAGCCATTGTCCTCACTGCGTTCGGCAGCGCCGACAATTTCGTGGCGGCCGATCTGCCGATGCCGCACGTTGGCAAGGGAGACATCAGGATTAAGGTAAAGGCGGCATCATTCAATCCCGTCGATTACCAAATCCGAAGAGGACAGCCTGAAAGCAGTCACACCCGGTCGATGATTCTCGGGCGCGACCTGTCGGGCATCGTCGACGCGACGCACGACGACATCACCGATTTCAAAACGGGCGATGAGGTCTTCAGTTATGTCTGCAATCTTGCGAGCAGCGGCACCTACGCGGAGTATGTCAGCGTGCCTGCGGAACTTGTCGCAAGAAAACCCGCATCACTGACGCACGAGCAAGCCGCTGCCGTGCCGGTAGCGGGCGTGACGGCAAGTCTGGCGTTAAGCAAGGTGCGGATCGACAGGACAAAGTCGCTGTTTATCGCGGGGGGCGCGGGCGGGGTCGGGAGCTCCGCCATTCTCCTGGCCCGGCAGCTCGGCGTACGGACTCTCATCACCACATCGGGCAGCGCGAATAGCCGAGCTTACCTCAGCGAGCAATGCGGATTGAGCGACGACCAAATCGTCGACTACAAGGTTGACGATTTCGTGGCGCAGGCTGTGAAGCGCAATGGCGGGCGGTTCGACGCTGCATTGGACTTGGTTGGCGGCGGAATGCTGTCGGCATGTTGCGCGCTGCTGGCGGTGGACGGCAATCTGGCTTCGGCCACGGAAGCGCCTAGCCACGATGATTTCGAGATCCTGTTTGAAAAGAACGCCTCGTTTCATCCGGTCGGCGCTCACGCCTACTCGCTTGTCGACGACCGCGTGACTTGGCGGAAATATCGGGAAATGCTCGAGAAATTGGCGTGCCTTTACGATACCGGCGCGCTTGCGCCGCCACCCATCAAAATTCTCGGGAATTTGTCGCCGGATGTGGTCAAGCAGGCTCACGCTTTGATGGAGAACAATGCCGTGCAGGGCAAACTGGTCATGACGTTTTAGGCCGGCCGGCGCTTCGCGGCCCCGGGCGGCGGGCCTGAACGGGTCGTTCATCGACAGTTCATGCGACCGGCCTGAGAATTTTCCGGGGTCTTGGGGGACGAACGAACGGAGGAACTAATGAAAGCTCTGGGTACTTTGGCTTTCGGCGCACTAGCCCTGATCGCGGCAAGTTTTGCGAGCGCCGCACCGGCGCAGGCCGACGATTTCGGCATCTATGTCGGTTCGCATGGATTCGGCATCCAGGTGAACAATTATGATTCCTATGGCGGCTACTACGGCGGCAGATACTACGACCGCTACGATCGTTGCCGCGACCGCTGGTATCGCCGTCATCACCGGCATTGCTCGAACTACGGCACCGGCTCTTACGGCAATTACGGTCACTACGGGCACAGGTACCGCATCCATCGCCGCCATCATGGAAACCATGGGTGGCATCCGGGATGGAATCAACGCCACCACTGGGGCGACCGTCATCGCGGGCACGGCCGCAATTGGGGCCATCAGGATGGGCGTCGCGGCGGACATCATGGGCGGAACCACGGCGGACGCCACGGCCACTGACCGAGTTCGCATATAAGGCGAGGGCGTCGTTGCCCTCGCCTTCTCATTTTTGTTTGAGCGCGGCGTCGGCCGCGAGATATCGGGCCAAGCCCACGATGTCGTTGTAGGCCGCGAACGTCACGCGTTCGGCGGATGCGCCGGGGCCTTGCGGCGACAGAAGCCCGGTGTAGACGCGCCGTGCCGCGCCGGCGGCGGCGAGCAGCGCCGAAATCGGATAAAGGATCAAGCGATAACCCATTGCGCCGAGTACGGCAGGCGCCAAGACCGGCGTTTTGCCGTCTTCGACCATGTTGGCCACGAGCAGCACGGTCTTGAAGCGCTCGGCGACGGTTCGCAGTTCGGCCTCACTTTGAGGCGCTTCGACGAAGAGAAGGTCGGCGCCGGCTTCGAGATAGGCGTCGGCGCGGCGAAGCGCTTCGTCGAGGCCCGAGACACTGCGCGCATCGGTGCGTGCCATGATCAAGAAATCGCGTGAATTGCGCGCAGCGGCGGCGGCGCGAATTTTTGCGGCGGCATCGACGAGCGAGATGACCTCCTTGCCGTCCATGTGGCCGCAGCGTTTGGGCAGGACTTGGTCTTCCAGTTGAATGCAGGCAGCGCCCGCTTGTTCGTAGGCGCGGACCAGGCGCTCGACATTGGCGATGCCGCCGTGGCCGTTGTCGCCGTCGGCGATCAGCGGCACCGGTGCCGCGGCAGCGCTGAGGGCGCGAACGCGGTCCGACATTTCAGTGGCACTGACGATGCCGATGTCGGGCACGCCGAGCAACGATCCCGCGACGCCGAAGCCGGTCATGTAGACCGCTTCGGCGCCCGCTTGCACCGCGATGCACGCGGTCAGCGCGTCGTAGGCGCCCGGCGCGACGAGTGTTCCCTTTCCAAGGCGAGCCTTAAGTCGCGCGCCCGGCGTCAATGGTCGTCCTCGATCACGTCGGGGACGATTTCTTCCGCGGGGATGGCATACGAACCCTTGAGCCAGCGCGAGAGATCGACATCGGCGCAGCGTTTCGAACAAAACGGGCGCAGGTTCGGCAACTCCGGCCGCCGGCAGATTGGGCAAGGTCTAGGCGGTGCTTCGTTCATGTGTCGGCGCCTACGTCGAATTCGGAACGGGAGAATTTCGCGCGCGCCTCGAAACGTAAACCGGCGGCGGCGTGTTTGCGCATGGCTTGCGAGAGATCGTCACCCTGCGCTTCGATCCAACGCACCACCTCGGGTGCGGCGTACGCGACCATTTTGGTGCCGGGGCGCGCTCTGGCTTCGCGCGCGACGCGGCGCAGAAGCTCGGCGGCAACGCTGACCACGGTCTTGATGCGGCCGTGGCCGCGGCAGGGGTCGCAGGTCTCGGTGAAGAGTTTCGACAAGGGTTCGCGCACGCGCTTTCGCGTCATTTCGACAAGGCCGAAGGCCGACATCGGCAGGATCTGCGTCGGCGTGCGATCCTTGGAGACACTGTCGGCGAGTACGGTCAGCACCTGGCCGATGTTCTCAGGCTCGCTCAAGTGAATGAAATCGATGACGATCAAACCGCCTATGCCGCGCAAGCGCAATTGGCGGCCGAGTTCGGCGGCGGCCTCGAGGTTGGTCTTGAGCGAGGTTTGTTCAAGTCCCGTCGCTTCGGTGTAGCTGCCCGAATTCACGTCGATAGAGGTGAGCGCCTCCGTCGTCTCAAGCGTGATCCAGCCGCCGGACGGGAGTTTTACGCGCGGACTGAGCAGGGCTTCGAGTTCGGCTTCGATGGCGAACTGATCGAACAATTCGCCCGGGCCGTTGAAGTGCTGGATCTTGTCGAGCGCTTCGGGCATGGCGCGCGTCGCGTAGGCGCGGGCACGGGCGACCGCTTCGGCGTCGTCGATCAGGATGCGCGTCGTCTCTTCATCGACGCCGTCGCGCATGGTGCGCTCGACGGGGTCGAGATCGTGGTAGAGGGTTGCCGGCACCTTGGCCATGGTGCGGCGCGCTTGGATGGTGCGCCACTCATCGCCAAGCCTCGCGATGTCGGAGGCGATGTCGTCCTTGGTCGCCGACAAGGCGGCGGTACGCACGATGTAGCCTGCGCCTTGGGCGGCGCGCGGATCGTTGGTTGCGATATCGGTCATGATTTCGCTCAGGCGCGCGCGTTCGGTTTCATCCTCGATGCGGCGCGAGAGGGCGACGCCCGATTGGTTGGGCACGAGCACGACGAGGCGGCCGGGGATGGTGACGTTGGCCGACAGGCGCGCGCCTTTTTCGCTGATCGGATCTTTGATCACCTGCACGACGACGGCCTCGCCTTCGCGCACGCATTTGGAAATGCACGGTTGATCCAAAAAGCTGGGCAGATCGGCGAGGCAACGCGCCTCGCGCGCGGCGAGGAAGCCCGCTTTTTCCAAACCGAGATCGACGAAGGCCGCTTGCATGCCGGGCAATACGCGCTGCACGCGGCCCAACATGATGTTGCCGAGCAGGCGATGGCCGCCGCGGCCGGCGCGCATGCCGTCGCCCGCATCGATCGTGCGTTCCAGAAATAGTTCGCTCAAACGCGATTGCTCGACGAAGGCCACCCGAGTTTCGGCGGGGCCGACGTTGATCAGGACTTCAGACGTCATCGATGCTCACGGCAATGCAGTTGCGACTGGCAATCAGTCTAGCAGGTTCAAGCGATGCCGCACGCCTTTAGCAGGCGAAAGGTCTCGGCGAGCGGCAATCCCACCACATTGGAGTAGGAGCCGTTGATCGCGTCCGCGAAGACGGCGGCACGGCCTTGAATGGCATAGCCACCCGCCTTGCCCAGCCCCTCGCGAAGTTTGACGTATCGGGCGATTTCTTCCGCTTGGAGCCTGGCAAACGAAACCTTTGTGTCGACGATGCGCGTGCGCAGCTTTCCCACCGTATTGATCAGCACGACGGCCGTGACGACTTGATGTCTGCGGCCCGACAAGAGTTCGAGGCATTTCGTGACGGTGGCGTCATCTTCAGCCTTGGGGAGAATGCGACGACCGCAGGCAACGACCGTGTCGGCGGCCAGGATCACGGTGCGGCCGTCGGGCGCGTGGCGCGCCTGAACCGCCCTTGCCTTTTCAGTCGCGATGCGCAGTGCGTGAACGCGCGGCAGTTCGCGCGGGGCGACGCTTTCGTCGATATCGGCGGGGACGACGCGATCGGGCTTGATGCCGATCTGTTCGAGCAATTGGAGGCGGCGCGGACTTGCGCTCGCCAAGACCAGGATATTCCGTTCACGGATCATATCGAACAATTCCTGTCATCCCGTTCCTTGGCGGTAACGGTGTGCACCGGCGCGTTCGATGATCCGAACGTACAGTGGACTCGTCTTATTCCACGCCGGATTATAAGAGAATAACA
>JANOFM010000066.1:0-6574 GCA_031413635.1 Alphaproteobacteria bacterium
ATCGACCCGGAAAAGAAGCGGAAGGCGCCTTTGGCGAGCGTGATGACTTGCTCGCCGTCGGAGGCGCCGGGGTTATAGACGTATCTGTCGATGACGACCTTTGCGTTTTCGCCGACCGTCAGTTTCGAGCCGTCGGCGAACTTGATGACGATGGCGCTTTCGTCGTCGGTCTCGATCAACTCGTTCATGTAGACCGTGTCTTCGAACTCGATCTCTTCGCGCGGATCGGGGGCAAGCGTGGACCAGCCGACATTGAGTATGTCGTCGACGCTACCGACGCCGTCGTCGCCGGGTCCTGTTTCGGCATGGGCCAGCGTGGGAAGCGTTAGGGCCGCCCCCGTCGTGAGTAGTGCGTCGCGCCGCGTCAGTTTCATCCTCGCCCTCGCCTGTCGAACCGTGTACCGACTATAGCTTGATGGCGGGACCGGCGTGAACCGCGGATGAACGGGCGATGAGTAAAAAGAAGAGCGAACGCGATCCTCTAAAGGAATTGCTGTGGCCGGGGCAGTCCGTCGAGCTGCTCAAAGCCTTGCATATCTTGACGCGCGAGGGGGAGATCAACGCGGATTCGAGGCGCAAACTCAAGCAAGTGTTGCATCTGGTGCAATTGCTGCGGCCGTCACTTGATCGCTTGTTTGAGGGCGATGGTGCGCCGCGGTTGGCCGATTTGGGCGCGGGGAAGTCCTATCTGGGGTTTATCCTCTACGATCTGATCTTCGGTCCTCAAGGGCGCGGCGAAGTGATCGCGGTCGAGGCGCGCGACGCTTTGATGGGGGCCGCCAAGGAACTTGCGAGCGCCAGCGGGTTCGATCGCATGCGTTTCGTGGCCAGCGCGATCGGCGACGCCGAGATTGAGGGTAAGCTCGACATGGTGACGGCGCTGCATGCCTGCGACACGGCGACGGACGATGCGATCCGCTTCGCGCTGAAATACGAGGCGCGCGTCGTGGCGTTGGTGCCGTGCTGTCAGGCCGAGGTGGCGCGGTTGCTCGACGATCAGCCCAAGCACGCGTTGCATCAATTATGGCGGCATCCGATTCAGCGGCGCGAGTTTGCGAGCAATCTCACCAACGTCATTCGTGGACTCTATCTCGAGGCACACGGCTATAAGGTGCGGGTGACCGAGCTTGTCGGCTTCGAGCATACGATGAAGAACGAGTTGATCCTGGCCGAGCGGCATCAATTGTCGAATGCGCAAGCGCGGGGCGAGTTGCTGTCATTGCTGAAACAGTTGCCGGCGCGGCCGGCGCTGGTCGAAGGGTTCCTTTCATAGGCATTGTGATCGCGCTATGATGCGTGCCACAGGGGGCTGGAGGTTCAGATGATCAAACGCGTTTTCATGCTTTCGACCGTCGTGTTTGCGATTGGAGGCGTCGCGTCGGCCGAGGACTCGAAACCGTCGTCGTGCGCGTTCGTGCGGTCAATCGATTCCTGGAAGGAAATCGACGATACGCACGCGTACATTTCCACCTCGCCGCGGCGAAAGTTCAAAGTGACGTTCTTTGCGCCCTGCCGCGAGTTGAAATGGGCGATTTTTGCGCGCCTCGATACGCGGCCAAGTTCGAGCACGTGTCTGTCGGTGGGCGATACGTTGGTGTTCGGGCGCGGGAGTTTGATGCCGAGCCGCCGCTGGGAGTTCGAGGAGCGCTGTACGATCACCGCGATCGAAGCGGTGCCGCCGGACGAACCGAAGAGCGAAACGCCGGCGACGCCGCCGCCCGCTACGCCCTAAACTTCGCGTCGGCGAGCAGCTTCAGGACGCGCCAGCGGCGGGTGAGGGATTTGTAGAGCAGATAGACGACGCCGAAGGGCAATAGAAGTACGAGCCCGGCGTAGTTCGCGTTGCGCGACGTTCCGAGGCCGCCGTCGAAAAGCGCCCACGCCGTGGCGCCGGCGAAGAGGAGCGTGAACATCAGCATCACGACGAGGACGACGAAGCCGGCGGGTCTGTTCCATAAGCTCAAGCCCTCGGTCATGGCCGGCGGTGTGTGGCCGGCTGCGGCAGACGCGCTTGCGACTTGCGCGGCGAAGGCTTGCAGATCCGGTACGCCCGCGCCGTGCGCCATGACGCGGTAGGCGTTGCCGTCGCGCGCGGCGATTTCGATCACGATGTCGAGACCGCTTTCGATGTGGCGCAAGGCGGCGATGTCGGCGAAAGCCAGCGTGCGCTTGCGCGGCAGGCCGATGAACGGGACCTTCGGCTTTTCCTCGATGCGCACGCCGGCGGATTCGATCGTCCAGCGGTGCGTCGCGTAGCCCGAGACCGCGGCAAGGATGATAAGCACGACGATCGCGCCCATCGCACACAAGATGACCGACAGAATCGTGTTGCCGTCTTCAAAGTAACTGAATGCGGCGGCGATGGCGGCGAACATCGACAGCAAGAGAACGCAGAGCGACGTGAGCACGAACGCCACGTGGCGGAAGGTGCATTCGTAGGCCGGCGCGCTCATCGCCCTACCTCAACTTGCCGCCGGTGGCCTTCGCGACCGCGCCGACGATTTTGCTGGACACGGCTTCGATGTCGGCTTCGGCGAGCGTGCGGTCGCGCGGCTGGAGGCGCACGGTGATGGCAAGCGACTTGCTGCCCGGGTCGACGCCCTGCCCTTCGTAGACGTCGAAGACGTTGACGCTTTCGACGAGGACGCGGTCGACGGCGATCGCGGCCTTGACGATGTCGGCGGCGGCGACCTTCGCGTCGACCACGAAGGCGAAGTCGCGTTCGACGGCTTGGAATTCCGACAGCTCGAGTTTGGGTCTGGCCTTTGACGGTTTGGCCTTCGGCGACGGGAGCGTTTCAAGCATCACTTCGAAGGCCGCGACCGGGCCGGTGAGGTCAAACGCCTGCAGCACGCGCGGGTGCAGTTCGCCGAAGAAAGCGAGCACGTTCTTTGGACCCAGTCTCAGCGCTCCGGAGCGGCCGGGATGATACCACGCGGGGGCGTCGGCGGCGACCTGCGCGCCGTCGCCGGCGAAACCGCATGCCTCGAGGATCGCGAGTACATCGGCTTTCGCTTGGAAGACGTCGGCGCTCCAGGATTGCTTCGCCCAATTGCGCGGGCCGTTGCCGATGCGCATGCCCGAGGCCGCCGTCAGTTGTTCGCCAGGTTCGGGGCCGAAGAATTGCGGGCCCACTTCGAAGAGGCCAAGATCTTTAATGCCGCGTGCGGCGTTGCGTTGGGCGGCGGCGAGCAAGCCCGGCAAGACGCTGGGGCGCATGGCGTCGAGGTCGGCTGAGATCGGGTTGGCGACGATGAGCGCGTCGGGCACGCCGCCGAAAAGATCGGCTTGGGCACGCGAGACGAAGGACCAGGTCATCGCCTCCGAGAGGCCGCGGGCGGCGAGCGTGCGTTTGGCGGCGCGCACGCGTTTTTGCATCGGCGTCAACACGGCGGGTTGAATGATCGAGGGGCGCGGCAATGGGGTCGAGGGGATTTTGTCGAAGCCGGCGATGCGCACGACCTCTTCGACCAAGTCGGCGGGGCCGTGGATGTCGGGACGCCAAGAGGGGACGCTCACGCGCGCGCCGGCGACGGCCCGGAAACCCAAACGTTCGAGAATCACCAGTGCTTCGCGTTGATGGATTTTCACGCCGCAAAGCTTTTCGACGAGCGTTGCATCGAAGGTGATGTCGCGTTTGGACTCGGGCGCGCGGCCGGCGATCGTGATGTCGCTGGGTTCGCCGCCGCAAAGTTCCATGACGAGTTTGGTCGCGAGATCGAGGCCCGGTACGACGAATTCGGGGTCGACGCCGCGCTCGAAGCGATAGCGCGCGTCGGAAACGATGGCGAGTTCGCGCCCGGTGCGCGCCGTCCGGACGGCATCGAAATAGGCCGATTCGATGAAAACGTCGGTGGTCGTTTCGCCGACGCCGGTCGTCTCGCCGCCCATGACGCCGCCGAGCCCCAAGACGCCGCTGTCATCGGCGATGACGCACATTTGATCGTCGAGTTCGTAGATTTTGCCGTCGAGCGCCGCGAGCTTCTCGCCCGGTCTGGCAAGGCGGGCGTGAATTTCGCCGGTGAGTTTGTCGGCGTCATAGACGTGCAAGGGGCGCGCGCGATCGAGCGACAACAGATTCGTGATGTCGACGAGCGCCGAGATCGGACGCAAGCCGACGGCTTTCAGTCGCTGTTGCAGCCAGGCGGGCGACGGGCCGTTCTTCACGCCGCGCACCATGCGGCCGGCAAAGACCGGACAAGCCGTCTCGCTTGCGGCGTCGAAACGAAGGCCGATGGCGACCTTGTTGTTGAAGCGCGGCACGACCTTGACCGGCGGCTCGGGCTTCAGGCGGCCGAGATTTGCCGCCGCGAGATCGCGCGCGATGCCGCGCACGCCGGTGCAGTCGGGGCGGTTCGGGGTCAGCTTGATCTCGAACACCGGGTCGGTGAGGCCGAGGATCGCCGCGAAGGGCGTGCCGATGGGGGCGTCGTCGGGAAGCGCGATGATGCCGTCGTGTTCTTGGGAGAGGCCCATCTCGCGCTCGGAACACAACATTCCGTTCGATTCGATACCGCGGATCGTAGATTTTTTCAATTCCAATCCCGTCCCCGGAATTGTCGTGCCGGAGTGCGCGAAGACGCCTTTCATGCCGGCGCGCGCGTTCGGGGCGCCGCAGACGACCTGAATTTTTTCCTTGCCGGTATCGACGATGCAGACGCGCAGCTTGTCGGCGTTCGGGTGTTTTTCGGCCGAGACGACGTAGGCGACCGTGAAGGCGGCGAGTTCCTTCGCCTTGTCTTCGATGGCTTCGACTTCAAGGCCGATTTGGGTGAGCGTTTCGGCGATCTTGTCGACGGTCGCCGTTGTGTCGAGGTGATCGGCGAGCCAGGAGAGGGAGAATTTCATCGGCTGAGTCCTCCCGCGAGCGACGGCACGTCCAAGGCCGAGAAGCCGTAGTGCTTCAGCCAGCGCAGGTCGGCGTCGAAGAAGGCGCGCAGGTCGGGGGCGCCGTATTTCAGCATTGCCAAGCGATCGAGGCCCATGCCCCAGGCGAAGCCTTGATACTTCGCCGGATCGTGGCCGCACATTTCGATCACCTTCGGGTGGACCATGCCGCAGCCCAAAATTTCAAGCCAATCGTTGCCTTGGCCGAGCTTCACCTCGCCGCCCGAACGGTCGCAGCGGATGTCGACTTCGGCGGAGGGTTCGGTGAAGGGGAAGTAAGAGGGGCGGAAGCGCATCTCGACCTTCGGCACTTCGAACAGGGCGCGGCAGAATTCTTCAAGGATCCATTTCAGATGGCCCATATGCGAGCTTTCGTCGATGACGAGGCCTTCGATCTGATGGAACATCGGCGTGTGAGTTTGGTCGCTGTCGAGGCGATAGACTCTGCCCGGCACGATGATGCGGATCGGCGGCTTCTGCGCCAGCATCGTGCGTGCCTGTACCGGGGATGTGTGCGTGCGCAACAGATGGCGCGTGCCGTCGGGCTTTGCCTTCAGATAAAACGTGTCGTGCATCTGGCGCGCGGGATGTTCGGGCGGGATGTTCAACTTGGTGAAGTTGAAGTCGTCGGTTTCGATGTCCGGGCCTTCGGCGATGGCGAAGCCCATGTCGGCGAAGATGGCCGTCGCTTCATCCAGGATCTGCGTCACCGGGTGGATGCGGCCTAGCATTTCAGGGCGCGCGGGCAAGGTGACGTCGACGCGTTCGGCTTGCAGTTTCGCTTCGAGGGCGGCATCGCCGAGCGAAGCTTTGCGCTGGCCGAGTGCTGCCGCAACGCGGTCGCGCATGCCGTTGATAATGGGGCCTTTGAGTTTGCGATCGTCGGGGCTCATCGCGCCCAGCGTCTTTAGCGCTTCGCTGATCGAGCCCTTTTTGCCGAGGAGGTCGACGCGCGAGGCCTCAAGCGCCGCTTCATCGCCTGCTGCGGCGATGCGGGCCAAGGCTTCGCGTTCGAGGGATTCAAGTTCGCTCATGTTCGTCGTCCGATTCGGAAATTCACACCACAATACCCGCCCGCTCACATGAGCGGGCGTTCGGGCGGCGAACTTGGGACGATTTACGCTTACACCTTCGCCGCGCCTGCCGCCTGGTCGACCAGGGCTTTGAAGGCCGCGGGCTCGCGCACGGCGAGGTCGGCGAGGATTTTGCGGTCCACCGCAATTCCCACCTTCCCGAGGCCGTTGATAAATCGGCCGTAAGTGAGCCCGTGTTCGCGGACGGCGGCGTTGATGCGCTGAAACCAGAGGGCGCGAAAATTGCGCTTTCTCAGCTTGCGGCCGATGTAGGAATGCTGACCGGCCTTGTCGACCGCGGCATTGGCCGTGGTGATGTTGTTCTTGCGGCGGCCGCGGAAACCCTTGGCCTGCTTCAAGACTTTTTTGCGGGGACTATCAGGCTATTTCCCGCCCCTCACGAACGGCCGGGCGGGGCATGCCCAGGCGGTTCCGAGGCCTTAGGGCTTCACACGCGTTCCAGCATAAGGAGACCGAAATGCCCAAGTTGAAGACCAAATCGGGCGCTAAAAAGCGCTTCAGAATGACGGCCACCGGTAAGGTCAAACATGGCGGCGTGATGAAGCGCCACCGTCTCATCCGGCGTTCATCCAAACGCAAGTTGCACGCCCGCG
>JANOFM010000067.1:0-6377 GCA_031413635.1 Alphaproteobacteria bacterium
TCGCGGCTCAGCCAATCGAACGGCGTTCGCGCCGGCTCGAAGGGCGCGTTGAACGCCTCCAACGCGGAGGCGTTCGGGTCTTGCGGCATCGGCAGAAGATCGAGCGCCGCGGAGCCGGACAACACCGCGCCGTCGATCAACTCGCAATGCTTGAGCAAATAGATCTGCGCCGCGAACGAGCCCATCGAATGGCCGAGCAGGATCAGCGGTTTGCCGGGATGCTCGCGCTTCGCGATGGCGCTCAACCGCGCCATGTCGTCGACCACGGCTGCAAACCCGCCCGGCCCGAAATCGCCTAACGCCTCGCGCGCCTGCGCCGTCCGGCCATGCCCGCGATGGTCGTTCGCATAGATCGCGACCCCCGCATCGCGCAGCGGCTTCAGGGCCGCCGGATAACGCAGCGCATGTTCGCCCATGCCGTGGGCGATCTGCAGAACGGCCTTGACCTGTCCCGATGCCTGCCAGCGATAGGCCGCGATCAGTGTCCCGTCCGCACCCTGGAAATGGAACACATGTTTGTCTGTCGTCACCGTCGCACAAAGTCCCGATTTTTTGACGCTCATCTCATTACATGCCTTCCGCAAAAGACGCGAAGGCGCGCCTTCCTGGGAGCGCAGGTGTCCCGCCCACTCTTTTCAAGCGCAGGAAGGGCGGGCGAGACGCCCGCGCTCCCAGGGAAGTTGCTCGACCTCGGCGCACCGAACCAGTATAGACCGCACCCGAAACGACGAGACCCGGGCCCCCGATGGCAAAAGACGACAAAAAGACCGCCGACATCGCCGCATTGACCTTCGAACAGGCCTTGCAGCAGCTCGAGCAGATCGTCCAGCAGTTGGAGAAAGGCCAAGTCGCCCTCGAAGACTCGATCTCGATCTATGAAAAGGGCACCGCGCTCAAAGCCCATTGCGAGGCCAAACTCCGCGATGCCGAGGCGCGGATCGAGAAAATTGTCATCGGCCCGGGCGGCGCCGCCTCGACCGTGCCCTTCGATCAAAACTGAACGGCTGAACCATGGCGATTGCCCCGATCGAACCTGCATTGAAGGAAGCCGGCATCTTCATGGAAGAGGCGCTGGGCGAGTGCCTGCCCGAACCGCTGGGTCCCCAGGCGCGCGTGATCGAGGCCATGCGCTATGCGACCCTCGATGGCGGCAAGCGCGTACGCGCTCTCTTGGTTCTACAGTCGGGCCGGCTGTTCGGCGTCGACCGGCGCGCACTGTCGCGCGTCGCCAGTGCGGTCGAATGCGTTCACGCCTATTCGCTGGCGCACGACGATTTGCCGGGGATGGACAATGACGATGTCCGTCGTGGCAAGCCCTCGACCCACAAGAAGTTCGACCAAGCGACCGCCATCCTCGCCGGCGATGCGCTGTTGACCCATGCCTTCACGCTGCTCGTCAGCCCGGACACCCATCCCGATCCGCACGTGCGGTGCGATCTTGTGGCGCGTCTGGCCCACGCCGCCGGCTGTCACGGCATGGTCGGCGGGCAAATGATGGACATCGCCGCGCAGGGCGAAATAACCGACATCGGTCACATCACGCGCCTACAGCGTTTGAAGACCGGCGCCTTGATTTCTTTCGCCTGCGAATCCGGTGCGATCATGGGCAAGGCCTCGCCGCAATTGCGCCAGGCTCTTACGAACTACGCGCAGGACTTAGGCCTCGCTTACCAAATCGCCGACGACCTTCTCGATGCCGAGGGCGACCCGGCACTGATGGGCAAGGCGGCCGGCAAGGATCAAAAAGCGGGAAAGGCGACGTTCGTCACAGTGTTAGGCAACGAGCGCGCGCGCGCACAGGCGCAACTCCTCGCGACCCAAGCGACGGCCCACCTTGAAGTCTTCGACGAAAAGGCCGACCTTCTGCGCGGCATGGCGGACTATGTCGTTAACCGGCGCGCGTAAATGCCGCAAGAGATATAGGGCTCTGCGCGCTAGTTTGAATATCAGCACGGCTGCCAGGTTTTGTTAGGTCCAATGGCCCCGCACACCCCGCTTCTCGACAAAGTCAAGTCGCCCGCCGACACGCGCAATTTCTCGCGCGACGAGTTGAAGCAACTCGCTCAAGAACTGCGCACCGAAACGATCGATGCGGTTTCCGTCACCGGCGGCCATTTGGGCGCGGGCCTGGGCGTCATCGAACTGACCGTGGCGCTCCACCATGTTTTCAAGACGCCGCACGACCGGTTGATCTGGGACGTGGGTCACCAAGCCTATCCGCACAAGATTCTGACCGGACGCCGCGATCGCATTCGCACACTGCGCATGGGCGGGGGGCTCTCGGGCTTCACGAAACGGTCGGAAAGCGAATACGACCCGTTCGGCGCGGCCCATTCCTCGACCTCGATTTCGGCGGGCCTCGGCATGGCCGTCGCGCGGGATCTGAACGACGAAAAGCGCAACATCGTTTGCGTCATCGGCGACGGCGCGATGTCGGCCGGCATGGCTTACGAGGCGATGAACAATGCCGGCGCCTCGCGCTCGCGCCTAATCATCGTCTTGAACGACAACGACATGTCGATCGCCCCGCCGGTGGGCGCGATGAGCGCCTATCTCTCGCGCGTCGTCTCGTCGTCGAAATATCAAACGCTGCGCAGCTTCGCCAAACAGTTGGCAAAGAAGATGCCGCATTTCGTCGAAGACACGGCCCGCCGGGCCGAGGAATACACGCGCGGCATGTGGATGGGCGGCACGCTGTTCGAGGAATTGGGTCTCTATTACGTCGGTCCGATCGACGGCCACAACCTCGATCACCTTCTGCCCGTGCTCACGAACGTGCGCGACTCCGATATCGACAGGCCGATCCTGGTCCACGTCGTGACCAAGAAGGGCAAGGGCTACGACCCCGCCGAAAACTCCGCCGACAAATATCACGGCGTCGTCAAGTTCGACGTCATCACCGGCGCGCAAAAGAAAAGTCAAACGAACGCGCCCGCCTATACGAAGGTCTTCGCCGAAAGCCTGATCGCTGAAGCCGAAGCCGACGAGAAGATCGTGGCGATCACCGCCGCGATGCCGGCCGGCACCGGCCTCGATCTCTTTGCCAAGCGCTTCCCGAAACGCTGCTTCGACGTCGGCATCGCCGAACAGCACGGCGTGACGTTCGCGGCGGGTCTCGCCACCGAAGGCTTCAAGCCGTTCGCGGTGATTTATTCGACGTTCCTTCAGCGCGCCTACGATCAAGTCGTCCATGACGTGGCGATCCAGCGTCTGCCGGTGCGCTTTGCCCTGGATCGCGCCGGCCTCGTCGGCGCCGACGGCGCGACGCACGCGGGCTCGTTCGACGTAACTTACCTCGCCACCTTGCCCGGCTTCGTCGTGATGGCGCCCTCCGACGAGCTTGAGCTGCGCCACATGGTGGCAACTCAGGTCGCCATCGACGACCGCCCATCCTCCGTGCGCTATCCGCGCGGCGAAGGTGTCGGTGTCGAACTCCCGGCCAAGGGAGCGGCGCTCGAAATCGGCAAAGGCCGCGTCGTCCGCGAAGGCTCGAAGATCGCGATCCTGAGTTTCGGCACGCGCTTGCAGGAAAGCCTCAAGGCCGCCGACGAACTCGGCGCCCGCGGCCTGCCCACGACGGTGGCCGACGCCCGCTTCTGCAAACCGCTGGACGAAGATTTGATCCGCCGCCTCGCGCGAGACCACGAAGTTCTCATCACCATTGAGGAAGGCGCCGTCGGCGGTTTTGCCGCGCATGTGATGCAGTTCATGGCGACGGCGGGGCTGTTCGACCGCGGCTGCAAATTCCGCCCCCTGATCTTGCCCGACATCTTCGTCGACCAGGAAACGCCGCAAAAGCAATACGACATTGCAGGCCTAAACGCGCAACACATCGTCGAGACGGCATTGATCGCGCTGGGTCATCCGGCAACGACGACGAGCGGCTTGAGGGCGTGACGTCGGCGGAAACGCTAGCCGTCGAAATCCTCCGCATCGGCCATCGCGGCGACGGCGAGACCGCGGACGGCCTCTATGTGCCTTACACCGTTCCTGGCGATCGTGTGCGCGTTGAGTTGGGTGACGACCGCGCCAAGCTCGTCGAAATTCTCACGCCCGGCCCGACGCGCGCGACCCCGCCTTGCAAGCACTTCACGCTCTGCGGCGGCTGCGTCTTGCAGCATTTGGAAGCGTCCGCCTATCGCGCTTGGAAGCGCGATCAAATCGTGCAAGCCCTGTCCCAGCGCGGCATCGCCAACATCGACATCGCGCCCCTTGTCGCCGTCGAGCCGCGCACCCGCCGCCGTGCAGTCCTGACGGGCCGCATGGTGCGCGATGCCGCCATGATCGGCTTCCAGGAACGCGGCACCAATTTCATCGTCGATCTCGACGAATGTCACGTCCTGCATCCCGAGCTGACGGCGTTGATCGCGCCGCTGCGTGAGCTGCTCGTCGGCATCCTGCCCGACAGCGGTCGCGCCGAAATCGACATCACGCGCACCGACAGCGGCATCGACATGACGCTGGGCCTGCCGCGAGTGGAGATCGACGGCGCAGTCCGCACAAAACTCGCCGCCGTCGCCGCCAAACTCAAACTCGCGCGCCTCACGGCAAACGGCGAGCTCGTCGCCCAAACCCACGCGCCGGTTATCCGCTGGGCGGGCGCCGAGGTCACGCCGCCGCCGGCCAGTTTTCTTCAAGCTGTCCCCGAAGCCGAAGCGGCCCTACAAAATCTCGTCGTGACAGGCGTGGGTACCGCCAAGCGCATCGCCGACCTCTTTTCGGGCTGCGGAACTTTCACTTTCGCGCTGGCACGTCTGGGTGCGGTCGCAGCCTACGACAGCGAAACGGATGCGATCGAGGCCCTGCTGACTGCCGCGCGCAACGCGCAAGGCCTAAAGCCCATCGTCGCCGAACGCCGCGACCTTTTCCGCCGTCCGTTGCTCGCGTACGAACTCGACGCGTTCGACGCCGTCGTGCTTGACCCGCCCCGCGCCGGAGCCAAGGCACAAAGCGAACAACTGGCGCTCTCGAAGGTCCGGCGCATCGTCGCGGTCTCTTGCGCCCCCGCGACCTTCGCCCGCGACGCGCGTATTCTGATCGACGGCGGCTATGCGCTGACGCGCGTAACGCCCATTGACCAGTTCTTGTGGACGCCGCATATCGAACTGGTCGCCATTTTCGAGCGGAGATAAATATGGCAAACAGCCTGGCCCGCACAGCCTACCGCCTCAGCCAATCGGCCCGTGTCGCGTGGTATGGCGGGCACCACTTGTTGGCCAACCGCGTGGGAAAACGCACCGCCTTCGCCGAAAAAGGCGTGAAGGTCGAGAACGAGTACCCGAACCGCGACCGCTTCCTCGGCGAGATGCGCTCTCTCTTCGAACGCGATTGGGCGAACATCGAAGCAGGCCTTTACGCCGCCCCGTCTGCGCTCGATCGCTCCGCGATCAAAGTGCTGGAACAATCCGCAGCCTTCCTGCGCGACCTGCCGCAAGTGGCCCGCCGCCGACGCGACCACGTCCACGACGAAGTATTGAGCGAAGAAGCGCGCGAAAAATTCCCGCGCTACTACCTGCAAAACTTCCACTATCAATCCGGCGGCTGGCTGACGGAAGACTCCGCCAAGCTCTACGACTTCCAAGTCGAAACCCTGTTCGGCGGCACGGCCGACGCGATGCGCCGCCAAGCGCTGGTGCCGATCGCCGAACACATGAAGGGCAGGGACCAACGCCGCCTAAACCTGCTCGACGTGGCAACCGGCACCGGACGCTTCCCCACGTTCGTGAAAGACAACTGGCCGCGCTTGCACGTCACGGCGATGGACCTCTCACCGGCCTATCTCGACGAAGCACGCAAGGCGCTAAAACCCTGGCGTGACGTGACGTTCCTCGAAGCCAACGCCGAAACGATGCCGCTCGCCGACGCCAGCCAAGACATCGTGACCGCAATCTACCTCTTCCACGAACTGCCGCCGAAAGTGCGAGCGATCGTGGCGAAGGAAATCGCCCGCGTCCTAAAACCGGGCGGCCTCTTCGTCTTCGTGGACTCGATCCAACCCGGCGACACCCCCGGCTTCGAAGCCCTCACCGAATTCTTCCCGCAAGCCTTCCACGAACCCTATTTCGAAAGCTACCTCGACTGGGACCTCCGCGCGGGGTTTGAAGCCGCAAGCCTAGCAATGAGTTCATCTACGCCGGCATTCCTGTCGAAGGTCGCCGCGTTCGCTAAGGTGTCGTAAATTCCCTGGGAGCGCGGGCATCCTGCCCGCTCGTTTTCGGCACCGAAGAGCGGGCGGGACGCCCACGTTCCCGGGGAAATTGCTACCCCACCTGCCCGCGATGCCGCAGCAGATGATCCGCCAGCACGCACGCCATCATCGCTTCGCCCACAGGCACCGCGCGGATACCGACGCATGGATCGTGGCGGCCTTTGGTTTG
>JANOFM010000068.1:0-12094 GCA_031413635.1 Alphaproteobacteria bacterium
ATGCGATCAACTTCATCCTCGACGCCAAAGCCCTGCTCCACCACACCGACATGCAAGGCCACTCTCCAAACACAACCTGGTTGGGCTTCGCGGTCACCCTGAGCCTGGCCGCGATGGCGGCGGTGTTCGTCGGCATCGGACGCAATGTCTTCTCCGGGATCGACGCAGCGGCGACGGTCTTCGTCTGTGCCACTGCCGCCATCTACGTCTTCGCCGTCGGCCCCAGCGGCGACCACCTCGATGTGCCGTATCGCGTCGGTTCGCTGATCATCATTTTGTGGAGCCTCAGCCGCGGCGTTCGTTTCGACGACCGTTTCGTCATCAACCTGTCGATCGTCGCCTTCGCCGCATGGTTCCTCTACACCTACTTCGAGATGTTCTCGGCCCTCATGGACAAAGCCATCTTCTTCATCGTCGGCGGCGTCGTCCTTATCGCACTAAGCCTCGGCCTTGAATCCATCCGACGGCGCTTGATCGCCGGCGCTAAACCCGCATCGACGAAGGGAGCGGTTCAATGACCATTATCCGCATCCTCATCGTCGTAGCGCTTCAGACGGCGGCCCTCGCCTACATGATCATCGACCGGCAGGCGATGCTGAACTCGGCGCAAGTCGTCACGCTCAAAGTCGTGCCCGTCGATCCGAACGACATGTTCCGCGGCGAATATGTAATCCTCAGCTACGACATCTCGCGCCTCGATCTTGCAAAACTAGACGGCGACGACGCGATGACCTACGGAGAAACCGTGTTCGTCACCCTGGTGCCCGACGGAGAAACATGGAAGGCCGTCGCGATCAAACGCGAGCGCCCGTTCGAGGTGCAAGGAGGCATAGCGCTTAGAGGAAAAGCGGACTGGGTCGATGGCCCGTCCGGGGGCACAGCGCCGCAACATATTGGCGTCAATTACGGCATCGAAAGCTATTTCGTGCCCCAAGGCACCGGCAAGGTGATCGAGGACGAGGCACGCAAAGGCGACCTCAGCATCGACATCGCTGTCGACGCGCAAGGCCGGGGCGCCATCAAAGCCATCCGCCGCAAGGACGGAGTGATCTACGTCGAAGGGATTCTCTAACCTTGCTCGTCGCCGCGCGGCAGCGGCCCGAGCGGAAACGGCTTGTCCTCCCGCAGCAACACGACATACGCCAAGCATTGCCAAACATAACGCGCGCTGGCGTTGACGAACTGCTTGAACTCCGGATGCGGCTCGCGGCTAACCGCGACAAGCACCCAAAGAATGACCGCGAGCACGATGGTCAGCCAAAAGGCGACCCATCCAAGCACCGCGAACATCACTGAAAACAGGAAACGCTGCCAGGGGAATGGCGCGCGCTCCACGGGAACCGGTGTCGGCGTGCCTTCGGGTCCGGTATAAGAGGCATCGGACTGGCTCATGTAACCCTCCATGAGTTGGCGCTCGGGGGTAAGCGCGACTCAACAGGGATAGATGGTGCGCTCAACCGGCACGATCAAGCCATCGCAACTTTCAGCTGATCCAACTGCGCTGCCTATCGAAAAGCGGGAACAGCAGCAATCCGGTCAAAAACCCGCCTATATGCGCCTCCCAGGCGATCGCGCGGCCAAAACCGTCCGGCGTGAACCCGGTCACCCCAAGCACGATGTTGAGCACGATCCACACGGCCGAGGCCAACAAGACCGGACGGCTGATCAGGCTCAGGCGCGCCGGCGGCCACACCGGCGTCGTTCGCGGGTCGATGAAGATGAAGCGGAATGCGGCGCCCATCAGGCCCGACACCGCGCCCGACGCCCCGACCACCGGCACCGGCGATCCCCAATGAAAGACCAAATGCGTCAGCGCAGCACCCAGCGTCGTGATCAGCAACAACAGAAGAAACCGGCTGGTCCCAGCACGGCGCGCAACCGCAGTCGCGAAAACCAAGAACCAAAGCGAATTGAAAATGAGATGAACGAAATCGCCGTGCAAAAACGCATAACTCACCAGTGGTGCGACTGCGATCAGGCCGGCCAAATCGAACCCGGCATCCGCCATCGCCGCGGCAAACTGAGCCGGTATCAACGCGAAATTGCCGATCAGAAAGTCGTACTGCTCCTGCACCAAGAATTCGCTTGCCACATGCACGACGAAAAACACAACGATGAAAAACGTGACGATGCGCGGCGATCGCAAGATCGGCTCGCGCGATTCGTCCCAAGGGGGCCGCGGCCCGAGAGCGCTTTGCATCAGGCCCCGCGCGCCAAGGCCGCTTCGACGAGCGCCAGCCGGTCGTTGCCGAAATACATGTCCTCGCCGTTGACGAACATCGAAGGCGAGCCGAACCCGCCGCGCCCGATCAATTCATCCGTGTTCGCCTTCAGCTGCGCCTTGACCGCAGGATCGTCGATGCCCGCCAAGAACTGCAAGGCGTCATATCCGACGCGTGCCGCGACACGCCCCAAAACATCCGGCTGGCTGATATCCAGAAGATCGCGCCAATAGGCCTCGAACACAGCGGTCGCGTAGGGCACGAGTTTGCCCTCGTCGAGCGCGATCAAAGCGCCGCGCATCGCCTTGACCGAGTTCACCGGAAACACCGGCGGCCGGCCGATTTCAATTCCCGCGTACCGCGCCCAATCTTCCAAGTCCTTCACGTAGTATTTTGCCTTGCGCGGGTCCGGCTTGGCCCGCCGCTCGTAGACGTCGCGATTGACTTCGTTGAACACGCCGCCCACGAGGATCGGCTTCCAGGAAACCTCCGCCTTCGTGCGCGCGACGACGTCGTGCACGCGCGTGAACGCAAGATACGTCCAAGGGCTCGAACAATCGAAGAAGAACTCCAACCGGGGCCGCGCCATCAATCTGCAAATCCGCTCATAGGCCCAGAACCTGCTTTGCAATCACGTTCTTCTGGATTTCCTCGGTGCCGCCCTCGATCGTGTTTGCGCGTTGGCGCGCATAAAGCGGCATCGCGTTCTTGGCGTAGCTCGGGCCCACCGGCGGTTGGTTCCAGCCCGGCTCCAAGGCCTCCATCACCCAGGGCGACGAATAGTAACCGACCGCCTCCAGCAACAGCTCGCTCAACGCCTGACTGACGAACGTACCTTTCGACTTCAATATCGCGCCGCCATTCCCCGCCGTCCCCGATTTGGCTTCGAACAGCACGCGCTGGTTTGTCACCCTCAATGCCTCGAGCTCGACCTCGATCGCCGCCAATTTCGAGCGGAAGTCCGCATCGTCGATGATCCCGTGCCCCTCGGACAGCTCCTTCGTACCGACCTCTTTGATGCGCTTCACGAGTTTTGTCGACTGCGCGATCTGCGCGATCAAAGCGCGCTCGTTGCCCAGCAGGAATTTCGCATAGGTCCAGCCCTTGTTTTCTTCGCCGATGCGGTTGTCCGCCGGAACCTCGACATTCTCGAAGCGGATCTCGTTCAAAATGTGCGAACCGTCGATCGTGATGATCGGCCGGTGCGACAGCCCCTTCGACGTCATATCGATCAGTAGAACCGAGATGCCTTCCTGCGTTTTTCCATCGGTCGATGTCCGGACCAAGGCGAACATCCAATCCGCCTCATGCCCGTAGGAATTCCAAATTTTCGTGCCGTTGACGACGTACGTATCGCCCTTGCGAACCGCCATCGTGCGCAGCGTCGCCAGATCGGATCCCGCATTCGGTTCGGAATAACCCTGGCACCACAAATGTTCGCCATTGCCGGCAGGCGGCAGGAAACGTGCTTTCTGCTCCGGTGTCCCGAAAGCCATGATCACGGGCCCCACCATCTTCACCGCGAACGGCGACAGCGGCGGACAGCCGGCTTGCGCCATCTCCTCTTCCCAAATGTACTGGCGCCCATGATCCCAGCCGCAACCGCCATACTCCTTCGGCCAGCCCGGAGCACCCCAGCCGTGACCGGCAAGGATTTTGTGCCAGCGCTGCCCGTCCTCGACATGCATGCGCAGACCCGCCTCCGACTTTTCCCTCAGGTCTTTTGGAAGATTGGCCGCGATGAACGACTGCACTTCCTTACGGAAGGCGCGGTCGGAAGTTGATTCCCGCAGATCCATGACTGAACTCCACCAAGTGCGATGGATGAACCTAACGGCTAAGACTTGGCCCTGTCACCTGAAGAACGCGAAAGGTCCTACCAGCTGCCGGCATCGGTCTGCCTCATCCAGACTTGGCGGATTTTCGCATCCGCTTCGGGTCCGAGATTGAACCACGCGGTCTTGTTGCGTGAGGCGTCCGCGATGAACAGCGAGTCGGTCCGCCCCAGATGCTGGGTCAATTCATTGCGAATCTCCCCTGCGGTGCGGTCCGTGTGCAGCACCCAAACAAGCGCATTGAGACGATAGTTGGTGCCCAACTTACGAAGCGCCGCCTCGAAAGGTGTCGAGGCGCGCGCACGGATTTCGGCGACGATAAGAAAATTCCCCGACATCGGCTCGATCGCTGCGGTCGCGCGAACAGGCCCGGCATTGGTGGCGCTTTCGGTCTGCTGCGCGCCCATGCGCTTTGCGGCCGGCAGCGACCGCACGACGAACAACTGACCCAAAACCGGATCGTCGATCGCGGTGATCCAGGGACCCTGCACGCCGGATTGCACGATCGAATGAGGTGCCACGCGCCCTTCCGAAGCGAAGGCCCTGATTTGATGGCCGCTGTAAGGGCCGTAAACTTGGCCGCTCACATTGATGCGCCAAACGCCATCCAAAGTTTCACCGACCGACGTTGAACCAATTGTCATGACCGCGCCCATCAAGAGTTTTTCCTGACTTTCGCGCGACGGACGCTTAACTTGTCCTTCGCGTTAACGGACAATTACGCAGGAAGCGTGCCATTCCATTTCGATACAGGAGAACCCATGAGCGACTTCGAATTCTGCCGCGTAGAGCGCGAGGGTCGGTTAACGATCGTAACCATGAACCGTCCGGATGTGATGAACGCCCTCCATCCGCCGGCGAATTTTGAACTTGCCAAGATCTTCGACCAGTTCGCGCAAGATCCCGATCAGTGGGTAGCCGTCATCACCGGCGCGGGCGAGCGGGCCTTCAGCGCCGGCAACGACCTAAAATACCAAGCGGCGGGCAATCCCATCACCGTTCCGCCGACGGGTTTTGCGGGCCTGACTTCGCGCTTCGATCTCAACAAGCCGGTGATTGCAGCGGTGAACGGCTTGGCCATGGGAGGCGGCTTTGAAATCGCCTTAGCCTGCGACCTTATCGTGGCGGCGGAAACGGCGTTTTTCGCACTGCCTGAACCGCGCGTTGGACTTGCAGCCCTCGCCGGCGGCTTGCACCGCTTGCCGCGAGAAATCGGCATGAAGAAGGCGCTTGGCATGATCTTGACCGGACGGCGCGTCGGCGCCGCCGAAGGCAAAACGCTCGGCTTCGTCAACGAAGTGACAAGCCCTGGTGAAGCACTGGCCGCGGCGAAAAAACTCGCGGCTCAAATTCTCGAATGCTCACCGATGTCGATTCGCGCCTCGAAAGAGACGGCCTATAGGGGCCTCGCGGAATCGTCGCTGCAGGCGGCCATCGAAAATCAAAGCAAATACGAAGCGATCCGCGCCATGTTTCGCAGCGAAGATCTCATCGAAGGTCCGATGTCCTTCGCTCAAAAGCGGCCTCCGCAATGGAAGGGGCGCTAGGGTTCAGGCGGCCGACCGCGAAGCAATAAGCCGTTCGGCGAGGCTTCCGCGCGACGGCGGGATGTCGGTGAATTCGATGGCGATACCCATTTCGTGATGGCGCACGACGCGTCCGCGCATTTTGCCCACCATCACTTCTTCGCCCAATGCAGGCCACTCGGCCGTCTCCACCGACACGCCGCTCAGCGACAAGTCGATCACCCGGCAGGCAATCTCGTTGCCGTTGCCGCGCACCAGACGCGTTACGCCCGGTGTCATCTCTCGTTCGTGGCGCCGCGCTTGTGCGGTTCCGGCCTTGCGCTCGTTGCTCAACCGCTCTTCCAGCTTGTCTCGGCGCAGCGCCGACAGCGTCAGACGCACCCCGAATCCCGATTCTTCCGACCGCGAAACCATGCCTTCTAGGCGGCCGAGGTCTTGCACATAGGCAATGACGATCGCGCCCTCCGAAGGCCGAGCGTCCGACTTGATCATCATCCCGCCGACGGAGATATCGGAGACCTGCCCGTTGTGCTCGCTACCATCCTGCAGCAGAAAGCGGACGTTGAGGCTCATCACCGAACGGCGATGCCGTCGGCGCTCGGACGACAAACCCTCGCCCTCCCCGCCCCCAGCCGCGTCGACCTCATCGGACATGTTTTGCATCTCGCTCTCGCGTTCGTTGCGCCTGGCGCTGGCCAGCTGAAATGTTCTACGGCGAGTTTATCCACGACTTGGTTAATGCAACCTTTCTCGCGGTCCGGCGGCAGCCTTAGTGTTTGACGGGACTTGGTTGCTCATCGGCGCCGCACCCGTATAGTCGGCCGCACCGCCATTGCCATCAAACAGGGGCCAGAACGCCCCAGGAACCCACCATGCCCACCGAATTCGACTACATCATCGTAGGGGCCGGCAGTGCCGGCTGCGTCTTGGCCAATCGCCTGACGGCCGACCCAAATATTAAGGTTTTGTTGCTTGAGGCCGGCGGCAAGGACAACAGCGTCCTCATCCGCATGCCCGCCGGTGTCGGCAGCCTGATCAGCCAGAAGTCCGCCTACAATTGGTGGTTCGAAACCGAAGGCCAAACGCATCTCAAGAATCGCAAGCTCTATTGGCCGCGCGGCAAAGTCTTGGGCGGATCGTCGTCGATCAATGGCATGATCTACATTCGCGGTCATGCGCGCGACTACGACCAATGGCGCCAACTCGGCCTTGAAGGCTGGAGCTTTGCCGACGTGCTGCCCTATTTCAAACGCTCGGAAGCAAATGAAAACGGCGGCGACGAATTTCACGGCAGCGACGGCCCTTTGAGCGTCTCGAACGGCCGTTCGGAAGTCCCGCTCTTCAAGACGTTCATCGAAGCCGGCAAGCAAGCCGGTCATCCGCAGACGGGCGATTTCAACGGTCACCAGCAAGAAGGCTTCGGTCCCTACCAGCTGACGGTCAAAGACGGCGAGCGCTGGAGCGCTGCTGCCGCATATCTGAGGCCCGTTCTCGGCCGGCCGAACCTAACGGTCGAAGTCAACGCCCACACGACCCGCGTGACCTTCGAAGGCAAACGCGCCACCGGCGTTGAATATCTGCAAAAAGGCCAGGTTCTAAAGGCCCGCGCCTCGCGCGAAGTCATCCTCAGCGGCGGCACCGTCAACACGCCTCAGCTGCTGCTGCTTTCAGGCGTTGGCGCCGCCGATTATCTGAAGCGATGGGACCTGAACGTCGTCGCCGATCTGCCTGGCGTCGGGGAAAACCTGCAAGATCACCTGGACGTCACGGTGCAATACGAATGTACCCAACCGATTACGTTCTACATTTTTTCCAAGCCGCTCAAGCAACTGCAGACCGGCATGCAGTACACATTCTTCAAAACAGGCGCGGGCCGCCAACAGGGTCTTGAGGCAGGCGGTTTCTTGAAATCGCGGCCCGGTCTCGAGGTGCCAGATCTACAGCTCCACTTCGTCGCGGCGTTGATGATCGACCACGGACGCATGAAGGCCGATCGACACGGTTACATGGCGCACATCTGTCAACTGCGTCCCGAGTCGAAAGGCTTCATCGCGCTCCGGTCGCTCAACCCGGCCGACGCGCCATTAATCCAACCGAACTACATGGCGACCGAAAACGACCGCCGTTCGTTGCGCGAAGGCGTGAAGATCGCGCGCGACGTCTTCATGCAGAACGCGTTCGAACCCTATCGCGGCCCGGAGCTCATGCCTGGCAAATCGGTGACGTCCGATGAGGGCATCGACGACTACATCCGCCGCACGGCCGAGACTATTTACCATCCGGTGGGCACCGCAAAGATGGGCACCGACAAGCTCGCCGTTGTCGATGCAAACCTCAAAGTTCACGGTCTACAGGGCCTTAGGGTTGTAGACGCCTCGGTGATGCCAACGCTCGTCGGTGGCAATACGAACGCACCAACGATTATGATAGCGGAGAAAGCAGCAGACTTAATATTAGGTAAAAAACCGTTGCCGCCGGAACACATGCGAGTCGCTGAAGACAAATCCGAACGATTTGCGGCTGCCCGTTAAGGGGATTTTGGAGGACGGTGGCCTATGCAGTGCATGGCTTGGCGTCTATCCTGACGTTAAGAATCAAGAAGGAGCCGCAAATGCGGATACGTGGGGTGTTACTGGGCGGAATCAGTGTGGTTTTTGCGTCACTGCTCGCAACAGCCCCTGCCGATGCGCGGAATCTGTACTTCGACATGTGGTGTCAGGAACAGGGTCACGACAAGGACCGCTGCGATCAGCGCCTGCCCGCGGACGTCGCGGCGTTTGAGGAATACTGGCGCGCGGTGGAGAAATACGAAGAGGCCTACTACGCGGAACGTCAAGACTACGACAATTTCCGCGACAGCCTGAATTCGCTCGACGAAGCGCCGACCCCTGGGTTCAAGGACTACGACCCCGAAAAATCGGCGCGTCCGAACTAATCGCTTGGCAATCAGCCAAAAAAAGGGCGCCCGGTTGGGCGCCCTTTGAGTTTCTGGGGTGCAGTCGGAGGCGGAGCTAAACAGTTAGCGGCTGGAGACGACTTTCAGGTGCGAACCCTTCGCCCGGTTGTCGTTCTCGAACGCCACGGCGCTGGGGCTGTGCACGTCGCCGGTGAGGATTGCATTGGCCGTCATGCGCATGCGCACAAGCTTGCGGCCGATCAGGCGGCTCAGCGGGTCGAGCGCCTGGAAATGGCCCAAAATCCACGTCGTCTCGCCGCGCCCGTCGGCATAGGGCAGCAGCAAGATCTCGGCCGGCATGGGTCGCAGATCGGCCGTCTCGCCGACCGCGCTGGCAACCGTCGGCACGCTCAGATTGCTGACCCGGATGAGTGCGGTGCGCGCCGCATTGCGCGAAGCATCGGCCCAAAGGTGAACAAAACTATGTCCCCGCAATTCTTGGCCGAACAAATCGCACACGCCCGTGCCCGCAAGGCTGAACGTGAATTTGTCGCCGGCTTCGCGCTTCAACAGAAACGCAAACGCCAAATGATCCTTGATCGCGCGCGGTTCGATATCCGTTTTGCACGGCGCAAGCGTCTCGCCGCGGTCAAGCCGCCAACGATCGAGCAAAAGCTGCGAATGAGCATGACGCATGGTGATCGAACCCTTCCTCTGCGGAGGGGCCTGGAACCGGTGTCTCACCTGTGCCGCGATGGCTCAGAGTGAAACAGTTTCAGACCCCGTGACAGAGGAAGCAGCGAAATGCGTGCCAGCCAAAATGGGGAATTTGCTTGAGTATCAAGTGTTTCGCGAACGAACTTAAGCTCAATATTCCGTAAACGGATTAGTTCGAATTCTCAGAGCGGCTTCATCTCGCGCGCAAACCGTTTCCAGTTCTCGACATAGTGCGCGGCCGACAGCGCCAGCATCGCGGCCCCCGCCTCATCCACCTGGCGCACGATCTTGCCCGGTGCCCCCATCACGACGGAGTTGTCGGGGATTGTCTTGCCTTCGGCGATCAGAGTGTTGGCCCCGATCAGACAGTTCCGCCCGATCTTCGTCCGGTTGAGAATGATCGACCCGATCCCCACCAGCGACCCGTCGCCGATCTCGCAACCGTGCAACGTCACCATGTGCCCGATCGTGACCCCCTTGCCGATCGTCAGGGGCGCGCCCGGGTCGGTATGCAAGACCGACCCGTCCTGCACGTTCGAGCCCTCGCCCACCGTGATCCATTCGGTGTCGCCGCGCAGTGTCGCCCCGAACCAGACGCTGGCGTCCCTCAGCAACCGCACCCGCCCGACCACAACCGCATTCGGCGCGATCCAGTACTGACCCTCGCCGGGCAAATCGGGCCTGGCGTCGCCCAAGATATAGGTGCTCATCTTTGATCCTTATGGTTCCGCTTTGACTTATCGCTTTCCACCAAGATGACGCTAGAGTTGGCGGGCCGGAGGAGTGACGCACCATGACCAAGGACGAACTCACCACTTGGGCCCTTGCCAACGGCTGGCAAATGGTCGGCGAACATCCATGCCTGATGAAGCCGTCAAAGGCGAGCGAAGCGATCGTGCGCATGGTACTGAAGACGACGGTCGCCCAGATCGAAATCAAGAAGCCATCCGGCAAGTGGGACAAGGTCGCCAGCGAGAGCTACGACAAGATCGCCTACGACGACTACGCGGAGTTGCCGACGGGCCTCGGCCTTACCACCATTTCGGGCCTGACGATGCTCATGCAAGACAACAAGGACCGCCGTGCATTCTCGAACTTGAAAAAAATGTAGACCCGGATGCCCACGCCATTCATCGAGTCCGTCGGCACCCTCGCTGCGACCCTGACGACGCTGTCGTTCCTGCCGCAAGTCATCAAGACATGGCGCTCACGCTCGGCAACGGACTTTTCATGGCTGTGGCTGGCCGCGTTCGCGGCCGGATTGTTACTATGGCTGATCTACGGTCTTGCGATCGAATCTTGGCCGTTGATCGGCGCCAACGGGCTCACGTTAGGGCTGGTCCTGACGATCGCGCTCGTCAAATGGCGCGATGACGCCTAACGCACTCGCGAATTCATCACTTCCGTTTATCGTACGAAAAATTGTCGGGCATCTGTTGCTTTTTGGAGACGGCCTAAAGCCTCGCGTCGCCATCGATGATTTCGACATGCGCGCGCGCGATTTACCGAACAAATTCACTTTGCCGTCTCGACCGGCATGCGCGACCACCCACTGCCGCAAGTAGTGAATCATTTCGCGACCACAAATGGTAACGGCGACAGTTACCGAGGGTAGTGAAGTTTCGCGGCTCAACCATTCGATGCACTGCCAAAATCAGTTCGAAAATCTTCGCGTTTCGCACGCGCATGAGTTGTCGCCGCGCATAAACCAATAACAACTCGCGTGGTTCCCATCTGCGCTGCATGTGCCAGTGTTTCTTGGGCAACGGTGCATTGGGAGCATCGTTGTGACGCGATGGAAGAAGTCGATTTCCCTGAAACAGCGGCAAACGCGCTCAAGGAAATCGCATTCAGGTTGGGGTGTATCATGAAATGTGGAGCTGCCCTGTTGGGGGCTGCAGCTTTACTCGCACTGAGCTCACCGGCGAGTGCCGGGCGGTTTACCGCCTGGTATTTCGGGGTGGATGGGGGCGCAAGCTGGGTAGAGGATGTCGACGCGCTCGTTTACGTGACGCCCGCCCCTCCCCCAGCCGGCGCCCATGCCTTCGACTTCGACATGGGTTGGGCGGGCTTTGCAACCGCCGGCTATTCCTTCGCCAATAATTGGCGGGTCGAGCTTGAAGCGGGCTATCGCCACAACGAGGTCGACACCATCACGCCGCCGCCGATAGGGCCCGCCGTGGCACTCGACGGCGAGCTTGACCAATACACATTGATGGCCAACGTGCTCTATGACTTCGCCTCGTCCAACGGCGCCATGCTGTCGGTCGGTGCGGGCGTCGGCGCGGATTATGCGCGGGCAAGAACCGCCCCCATCGCGCCAAGCCTGGTGCCGTTCGAAGGCGACGATATCTCGCTCGCCTTTCAGGCGCTCGTCGGCGCCAGCTATCCGGTCACAAGCTGGATGGATTTGACGCTGAACTATCGCTATCTCTACGTCACCGACGTCAATCTCAACGACGACGAAACGACGCCGGGCGTGTCGGCCATCGTCGATGCCACCGATCCCGCGGGCGAGCACACCGTCACGATGGGTCTGCGCTTCGGCGGACGCGGTCCCGACAAGCCTGTCGCGGTCGCCAAGGCGGCGCCACCGCCTCCCCCGCCGCCGCGCGCCTCCGTCGCCCGGCAGTACGTGATCTACTTCGCTTTTAACAAGTGCGCCATCACGGCGGACGCCGACGCAGTGTTGAGCGAAGCCGCCGCCGCGACGCAGCAGCTGAGCGCCGTATCCGTCAAGATCGTCGGCCATACCGACACGGTCGGCACGGCACAAGCCAACCAGCGCCTGTCGGAATGCCGCGCCAACGCCGCGAAGACGAACCTGGTGGTCAAGGGCGTCTCGCCCGACGCCATCAGCGCCGTCGGCCGGGGCGAGACGCAGCTGTTGGTTCAGAC
>JANOFM010000069.1:0-18105 GCA_031413635.1 Alphaproteobacteria bacterium
AGCGGGAACGGCGTCGGCCAATCGGCCATCCAATGCATCGGCACGCCGCCGAAGAGCGAGCGTTTGGCGTCGGCGGCGAGCGATGCCGATTTCGGATTGTTGCGCTCGAACGCCGAGCGCTCGCGCGCGGCGACGGTCGCAATCGCCCGTTCGGAAAACGCAGTGGAGCTGCTCATGCTTGACCCTAGGCCGATGCGTCCGCGGCGCGCTTCAGGTCGGCTTCGATAAACTTGCCGGCGTGCCAATAGTGGAATGCCGCCCAAAGATTGAAGACCGTGAACGTCAACAATGCATAGCGCAGCGCGTCGTCGCCGTACCGAGGCGTCAACGCGTCGCTCATGGCGCCGATCATCATCGAGCCCAAACCCATGCCGATAAGGTTGATGATGAACAAGAACAACGCGGAGGCGACGGTGCGCATACGAACGGCGACAAGGCTTTGCGCCATCGCCAAGCTGGGTCCCAAATACATGCCGCCCGCCGCCGCCGGTATGCCGATGACGAGAAAGACGAGTGCGGATTCGTCCACGAGATAGAGTGCAAAGCTGAACGGCAAGCCGATGAGGATCGCAACCGTGACGACGCGCGGCATCAGCTTCACGTCGCGGCGGCCGAAGCGATCCGAGAGATAACCGCCGAGAAATATTCCAAAGCCCGATCCCAGTCCGAACACCAGCGACAGGAACGTGCTCATGTCGTGCGGGCTGAGCCCGTGGGAGCGCATGATGAAGGACGGCCACCACAGCACGCCGGAATAGCCGACCAGGGTTGCCAGCGTTGCGCCGATGACGATGTGGATCAACGCACGCTGGGAGGCAATGAATTCGAGTGTGGTGACGAGCGACGGCGCTTCGCCGGTATGGATGCGCCCATCGGACGCGCCGCGCCTCGGCTCAACCAGCGTCAGCGCGACTAGAAGCGCGATCAGCAGGCCCGGCAGGCCCAGCGCAAAGAACGCCGTCCGCCAGCCATAAGCATGCGCGATCTGAGCCCCGCCATAGAGTCCGACGACAATTCCGAGCGACACGCCTTGCGAGAATATCGCGAGCGCGGTGCCGCGGTATCTCAGCGGAAAGAGGTCGGAGATGATCGAATGCGACGGCGGGTTCGAACCCGCCTCGCCGATACCGACACCGACGCGAGCAGCAACCAGCTGCCAGAAGTTCTGCGCGAGGCCGCAGACGGCGGTCATCACGGACCACATCGCGGTTGCCGCCACGATCACAAGCTTGCGGTTGCCGCGGTCGGCATACATGGCGATCGGCACGCCCAGCGTCGCGTAGAAGATCGCGAAAGCGGTGCCGTGTAGAAAGCCCAACTCAAAGTCGGACAGCTTGAATTCGGCTTTGATCGCGGGGAGCAAGATGCCAAGCAGAATGCGGTCGGCATAGTTCGAGATGTAAACGAGGACCAAAAGGCCCAGGGCATAGATCTTGTAGTTCGATGAAAGATCACCGACCTGAGCGGGCGCAGCAGTGACGGCGGCGCTGTCGGCGCTCATTGCGAAATTCCCTTCTTAGTCGTTTTCTCGATGGGTACATTGACGCAAGGCACGCACGTGTGCAAATCGGGCGAAGTGTGCGCTGTTGCCGTTGTCAGCAACGGGGCTCAGGCGTATTTACGGACGGCCGAACGGCATGCGCCGGAGGGGTCATGATTGTGCATTCGAGGTCTCAGGTGTTGTTCGCCATCGCGGGAGCGGTTTTGTTGACCGCGTGCGGCGACTGCCACACGCCCGGCGCGCTCCTCGGTAAGCCCGAGGTCAATATGGTGTACAGCGGCGGCAACGTGGGGCTGCGGATTGCAACGCTCGGCACGTTCTTTCCGCCAAACTTGACGAACGACGACGCGACGGGGCTCGGCAAATGGAGCGAAGACGACATCGACAAAGCCGTGTGGACGGGCGTGCGACTGGACGGCCGGCAGATAGCGCCGGTCATGCCCTACGGTTCGTATGCGAAACTGACCGATGAGGATGCCCATGCCATTGCCGTCTATCTGAAGAGCTTGGCGCCCATCTCGAACAAAGTGCTTGGCCCGTTCGGACCGAATGAACCGCCGACCGGTCCTTATCAGCCGACACTATTTCCGCCGGACGCACCGCCTGCGGTACCTGCAACGCCGCCGCAGTAACATCATGGCGGCGCGGCGAAAGTTCTGGGGTTGGGGCAACGAGGACCAGACCGTCAGCGACGAGGAGGCCGTGTTCTTGGCGCGCCTCTTTGCTCAACGCTTTGGCGCATCGCTTAAGCCGCCGAAGCCGGCGCCGAAGGTTGCCGACTTCACGCTGCGGCCCTCTAGGCTGACGCCGCCGGCGTCGATCGTTCATTTGTGTTCGATCGATCCGCACGACCGTCTGGTGCATGCCTACGGCAAGTCGTTTCCCGATTACGTGCGCATGTTTCAGCGCAAGGTGCCGCATCCGCCGGATGTGGTGGCCTATCCCGAGAATGAGAGCGACGTGACCGCCGTGCTCGATTGGGCCGCGCGCAAGAAGGCCTCCGTCATTCCATTCGGCGGCGGATCGAGCGTTTGCGGCGGTGTGGAGTGCGATGTGGGTGACGCGTATGACGGCGTCGTCTCGCTCGACATGGGGCGGATGGGCAAGGTTTTGGAGATCGACCGCACCAGCCGGGCCGCGCGCATTCAGGCAGGCGCATTCGGGCCGGCGCTCGAGGCGCAGCTGAAACCGCATGGTCTGACGCTGCGCCACTTTCCGCAGAGTTTCGAGTTCTCAACCTTGGGCGGGTGGATTGCGACACGCTCCGGCGGGCACTTTGCGACGCTCTATACGCATATCGACGATTTCGTCGAGGCGATGCGCGTCGTCACGCCGAAGGGACTGATGGAAACGCGGCGCTTGCCGGGATCGGGCGCCGGGCCGCAGCCGGAACGTTTGTTCATCGGTTCGGAGGGGATTCTGGGCGTCATCACCGAGGCTTGGATGCGCCTCCAAGACGCGCCGACGTTTCGTGCATCGGCGTCGGTGAAATTCGACGACTTCATGAAGGGTGCCGAGGCGGTTCGCGCGTTGGCCCAGTCGGGGCTCAATCCGTCGAATTGCCGTCTGATCGACGCGCAAGAAGCTTTGGGAATGGGCGCGGGCGACGGATCGGCTTCGTTGCTGGTGCTGGCGTTCGAAAGCGCCGATCATTTGCAAGACTCCAAACTTGCGCGCGGGGTCGAGCTTGTGCGCGATCACGGCGGCGTCGTCGATGCGCCGAAAGCGGCGCCGGACAGCCAACACCGGGAGGGCGCGGCGGGCGCTTGGCGCAATGCGTTCTTGCGCGCACCGTTCTACCGCGAAGTGCTGACGCCGATGGGCGTGATCGTCGATACGTTCGAGACGGCGGTGACATGGGATCGATTCCCCGCGTTTCACGCCGAAGTGACGCGGCGCATCGGCGATATTCTGAAGCGCGTGACCGGCAAGGCCGGCAATGTGACGTGCCGGTTCACGCATGCCTATCCGGACGGACCGGCGCCCTATTTCACGTTTCAGGGTTTGGGGCGGATGAATTCGCTGCTCGAACAATGGCAGGAGATCAAGGCCGAGGCCAACGACGTCGTCATTTCGGCGGGCGGCACAAGCACCCATCACCACGCCGTCGGGCGCGATCATCGGCCGGGCTATACGCGGGAATGCCCGCCGCTGTTTGCCGAAGCGTTGCGCGCGGCAAAGCACGCCGTCGATCCGGACGGCGTCATGAATCCCGGCGTGCTGATCGATCCGGCGGGGCGCAAGGTCGGCGTGCGTGGGGCGATGGCGGGGACTTGAGTGGCGCGCCGCATTCGATTGCGACTTAGCGCAAGCGATCGTCGAGTTTGGCGTAGAGCGCGTTTTCGGGCGTGAAAATGTACTCGGCCTTTTGCGTCGAGATGGCGCCTTGCGTTGCGGTGCCGCGCAGCAATGCGACGGCGGAGGACAGGTTGGCGTTGGAGATCAGGAACGCGGCTTCGCCGGCTGCGTTGCCGACCGCCGGTCTTGCCAGAATCTTCGCGCCTAAGCTGCGTTCGAGCGCGGGCAATGCCGCCTCGACACCGTGATCCATGCGCACACGGATGATTTGCCCGGATTTGGCTTGGGCGCGCGCGGCGATTCTTTCCAGCAACGCGCGGGCGGCTTGGCGCGCCGTATCGGTCCACGATGCGCGCAGGGACGCGGCGAGAACGGCCTGACTTTCCAACACCAGACCGTCGTCGAGAATTTTCAGCTCGTTGGCGGCCAGCGTCGCGCCCGTCGTCGTAATGTCGACGATCGCTTCGGCCGATCCTGCCGCGGGCGCGCCTTCGGTGGCGCCCAGGCTTTCGACGATGCGATAGTCGCTGATGCCGTGGCGCGCGAAGAACGCGCGGGTCAAGTTCAGATATTTCGTCGCAACGCGCAGACGGCGGTGATGGCGCAGATGGAAGCCGGAGGCGACATCGTCGAGGTCGGCCATCGTCGAAACGTCGATCCAGGCGCGCGGCACGGCCACCACAACGTTGGCGCGGCCGAAGCCGAGGTTCTCGATGGCGACGATGCGCTGATCGGCACCGTGTTCGTGCAGCAGATCTTGGCCGCTGATGCCCATGTGGATGCGGCCGGCGTGGAGTTCGTCGGCGATTTCGCTTGCCGACAACAGCTTGACGGCGACATCGTCAACGCCGGCGAACGCAGCGGTATAGTCGCGCGCGCCGCGCGATTGACTGAGGTGAAGCCCGGCGTCGGCCAGGAAGGCGACGGCTTGTTCTTGCAAACGGCCCTTTGAAGGCAACGCGAAGACGAGTGCGCTCATCACACACTTCCTTGTGCGCGGCGCGCGGCGAGCAACCGTTCGGCGAAAATCGCAAGGCCGACCGCGGGTGCCGGATTCGCCGAGCCGAGCGCCGTCAACAGCGTGTCGTAACGCCCGCCGCCGGCGGCGGGCGCGGTTGCGCCGTCGGCGCGAAACTCGAAGACGAAGCCGGTGTAGTATTCCATGTTGCGGCCGAACTGGGCGGCAAAGGTCGCGCGCGCGAGATTGAAGCCGTGGCGCTCGATCAAGCCGAAGCGGCGCTCAAGCGCCGCGATGGGCGCGTCCAACGAAACGCCGGCTGTTTTGGCAAGTTTGCGCAAAGCTTCGACGGCCTGACTTGCGGGCGCTTTGACGGCAAGGAACGAGGAGATCAGATCGGCCGTCGCGCGGGGCAGCCTCGCCGACGACGCATCGGCCGCCTGTTCGAGGAATCTCTCCGTGATTTCCTCGATCGAGCGGATACCGACGGTTTTGATGCCGCCCATCTCGAGCGCATCGCGCAAGACGGCACGAGCCTCGCCGACGGGCAAGGCGCCGACATGAGCGAGGAATGCGTTGCCCGGCGGGGCCTCGCCCGTCAAACGCTTCAACAGCTCGCCCATATAGGCGGGGCGCCAGACGTGGCGGCGCAAACGCTCGGTCCATTGCGTCGTGAGACCGATCGCCTCGAGCAACCCCGAGAAGATGTTCAGGTCGCCGAGCGTAACCTCGACGTTCTTGAGACCGGTACGCGCCAGCGCCTTGTCGGTGAGGATCAACGCTTCGGCGTCGGCGGCGGCTGCATTGACCGATGTTATGTTCTCGACGCCCGCTTGGAAGCTTTGGCCGGGTCGATCGGGCGTCGCGGGGTTGTGACGGAATACAGGGCCGGCATAACAGAGCTTCATGGCGCGATCCGCCAATGGCACGCGCCCGAGATAGGCTTGGCACGTCGGAATCGTCAGGTCGGGACGCAGGCAGAGTTCCGTGCCGTCGGGACCGGTAAACACATAGGTGCGGCGGCGAAGATCTTCGCCCATGCGGTCGAGAAAGACATCGGCAGGCTGAACGATGGCGGGTTCGATGCGTTCGGCGCCATAGGTTTGGAATACGTCGAGCAACGCCGCCGTTTGGGTTTCGAGCGCCTGGATCGTGGCGGCGTCATAAGGCGGCACCGCGATCATGTTCGGGCGCCCTGGTTTGCCAGTATCTTCTTGACCGCTTCGACGAGGTCGCTGCGCGGCACCGTCACTTGAGCATCGCTGCCCTTGGCCCAGGCATCGCGATCCTTGATGTTCTTCGCGTGTTCGGCGCCGAGGATCAGGTCCTTGAGCGTGACGAGCCCCTTGGCGCGTTCGTCGCCGCCTTCGATGACGGCAATGGGGCTGTTGCGCTTGTCGGCGTATTTGAGTTGGGCCTTCATGCCCGACGTGCCGGTGTAGAGTTCGGCGCGGATGCCGGCGGCGCGCAGGTCTTTGACCATCGCGAAGTAGCTTGGGGTCGCATCGCGATCCATGACCAGCACGACGATGGGACCCGTCGCGTCGCCCAAGTTGAATAGGCCCTTGGCGACCAGTGCCGCCTGCAATCGGCTGACACCCACGGAAATGCCGGTGGCGGGAACTTGCGTACCCCTAAAGCGCGTGACCAGATCGTCGTAGCGGCCGCCGCTTGCAACCGAACCGAAGCGCACCCTCTGACCGTCTTCATTCGTGATTTCAAACGTCAGTTCGGCTTCGACCACCGGTCCCGTGTAGTAGGCGAGCCCGCGGACGACCGACGGGTCGAAGCTGATGTGCGCCTGGTCGTATGCGTTGCCGGTCAAGATCGCGTCAATCTCGCGAAGTTCGGCGACACCGACGCGGCCTTGGACGCTTTCGCCGACGAGACGTTCCAATTCGTTGCATACCCCGCGCCGGTCGCTGGCGCCTGCTTGGGTGAATGCGATGACGCGTTCGATCGCGTTCGGCGACAGGTTCGCGCCCTTGGTGAAATCGCCGGATTCGTCCTTGCGGCCCGCGCCTAAGAGAAGGCGAACGCCGTCGACGCCCAAACGATCGAGCTTGTCGATAGCGCGCAAGACGGCGATGCGTTGCTTCTCGCTTTCGGAATTTTGCAAAATGCCGATCGCTTCGAGAACGCCGTTCAGAACCTTCCGGTTGTTCACTTTGACGATGTAGTTTCCGCCGAGGCCCAGGCGCTCGAAGACATCAGACAGCATCATGTAGCCTTCGGCGTCGGCAAGCATCGAGGCGGTGCCCACCGTGTCGGCATCGAATTGGGTGAACTCGCGATAGCGGCCGGGGCCGGGCTTTTCGTTGCGAAAAACTTGGCCGACTTGATAACGGCGAAAGGGTTTGGGCAATTCGTCGAAATGTTCGGCGACGAAACGGGCGAGCGGCGCGGTCAGATCGTAGCGCAGTGACAGCCATTGCTCGTCGTCGTCGCGAAAGGCGAAGACGCCTTCGTTCGGGCGGTCTTGATCGGGCAGGAATTTTCCGAGCGCGTCGGCGTATTCGATCGTCGGCGTTTCGAGCGGGTCGAAACCGAAGGATTCATAGACGGAACGAATGGTTTCGAGCATGCGACGCTCGGCCTGCAGCTCCGCTCCCAACCGGTCGCGGAAGCCGCGCGGCTTTTCGGCACTGGTTTTGGTCGGCTTCTCGCTCATCGTCTTGCCCGGGCTGCAAACAGCAACGCCGCCCCGTTTGCGGAGCGGCGTTGGTATCGCAGTCCTGTGGCGCCAGCAAGGCGGCAGAGATTAATGTGTCAGTTCGGCGGCGCGGGCGTCGCCGGTGGCGCAGCTGCCGCCTTCTGCTCCGCGTCGTAGGCCGCGTTCGCGAGCGTGAGGATGTAGGCCTTGATCGCATCGACGTCCTCGATCTTGATCTGGTCGGCGAAGGAGGCCATGCCGGTGTCTTTGCGCTCGCCGTCGAGGATGATTTCCTTATAGCGGTCAAACGTCTCAGGCGCGGAGTAACGCAAGTCGGGCACGACGCCGCTCGCCATCGCGAAGAAGCCGTGGCAGACGCTGCAATAGCGGTGGTACGTCGCGTCGCCCTTTGCGACGATCGAGGCGCCAACCGTTTGCGCAGGCGGTTTGGCCATCGGCGGGCGCGGCACCGGTTCACTTTCTATTGTCTTCTGCCCGCCGAGCCTGAAGGCGAAAATCTTGCCCGCGTTGCCGTATTTCAATATGGCGTTGGCCGCTTCGGGCACGAGGGTCAGGCCGACGCCGCCCCAGCCCGCTAGGACAACCACATACTGTTCGCCGTCGACGGTATAGGTGACTGGCGGCGCAATGATGCCGGTCTTGGCATCGATCTTCCAGACCTCCTCGCCCGTGTCGGCCTTCCAGGCGCGGAACAGACCGTCGCCCGTACCTTGGAATACGAGGTTGCCGGCCGTCGTCAGCGTGCCGCCGTTCCAGAACGTCGCGTGCTTGGCGCGCCAAACCTCCTTCTGATTGATCGGATCCCAGGCGATGAGGAAGCCCTCTGCCGTCGGCAGCGGCTGACCGGCCGCGAGCGATTTCATCGTCAGCGTCGAGATCGCGCCAAAATCCAGCCCGGTATTCCAAACGCCGGGCTTCACGCCGCGTGTCTTGTCATAGACAAAAAGTTGCGGCGTGAGCTGTGCCGGTATGTAGACGAGTTTCGTCTGCGGATTGAACGACATCGGCTGCCAGTTATGGCCGCCGTGCGGCGAGGGCTGCACCATCTTCGGCGCGTCGCGATAAGAGGACATGGCCGGGTTTTCGATCGGGCGGCCCTTCGCGTCCAGACCCTTCGCCCACGTTACGGGGACGTAGTTGTTGCCTGAAATAAACTCGCCCGTCGCGCGGTCGAGCACATAGAAGAAACCGTTCTTCGGCGCGTGCATCAGCGCTTTGCGGATCTGACCGTTGATTTCGAGGTCGGCCAGAATGATGTGCTGGGTCGCCGTGAAGTCCCACGTGTCGCCGGGCGTTTCCTGGAAGTGCCACGCCATCTCGCCGGTGTCGGGTTTGATCGCGACGATCGACGAGAGGTAGAGATTGTCGCCGCCGCCGGGCGAGCGCAGATAACGGCTCCACGGGCTGCCGTTGCCGGTGCCGATATAGAGCAGGTCGAGATCGGGATCGTAGGCAATCGAGTCCCAGACAGTGCCGCCGCCGCCGACTTCCCAATACTTCCAACCCTGAGGATCGGCCTTCCATGTCGGCAGCGCCGCCTTCAGATGCTCATTCTCGACCGGCACGCGCGGGTCGCCCGGCACGGTGTAGAAGCGCCACAGCTGCTTGCCGGTGTCGGCGTCATATGCGGTGACGTAGCCGCGCACGCCGAGTTCGGCACCGCCGTTGCCGATAATGACCTTGCCTTTGACGATGCGCGGCGCGCCTGTGACGGTGTAGGGCTTCGCGCGGTCGACGGTTTGGATATCCCAGACGGGTTTGCCGGTCCTGGCGTCGAGCGCGACGAGCCTTCCGTCGAGCGTACCGACATAGACGCGGCCCTTCCAGACGGCGACACCGCGATTGACGACATCGCAGCAGGGCTTGCGCGCCGTTTCGCCGGGGACTTCGGGATCGTAGGTCCATAGTTCCTCGCCGGTCTTGGCGTCGAGGGCGTAGACCTTGCTCCACGAACCGGTCGCGAACATGACGCCGTCGACGACGATGGGCGAGGCTTCGAGGCCGCGGATCGTGCCGGTTTCGTAGGTCCAGGCGAGGCCCAGATCCTTCACGTTGTCGGCTTTGATTTTGTCGAGCGGAGAATAGCGTTGTTCGCCGTAGGTGCGGCCGTGGGCGAGCCAGTTCTCTGGTTCGGCGTCGGCGCCGACGATGCGGGTGCCGTCGATGGCGGATGCTTTGGTCAAGCGCTTTTGGACGGCTTGGGTTTTGCTTACGTCGACGGGTTCGGTGCCTTCGACCACGTTGGTTACGGTCGTAGGGCCACCGAAGCTCGAGCCGAGGACGGGAATTATCAAGACGAGGGCCACGGCGGCTGCGACCAAACCAAGGCGCGTGTTTTCGTTCGTCATGCAGGCTCAACCCTTGTTCAATTGTCTTGTTGGCGGGCACCGTAGCTTTGCGGCGCATGGCTCGCAACGGGTCAATACGAGCAATCGGCGGGGTAAGGACGGCGCCTATAGAGATGCGGGCAGCGTCACCGCGAAACCGGCGCGGCCGCCGTTGGAGCGAACCGGCATCACGTCACCGCGGTGGCGGCGCGCGATCTGGCGTACCAATGTCAGACCCAGACCCGTCCCTCCCTTCTTCTCGCCGCTATTGGGGGCACGAAAGAACGGTTCGAAAATGCGTTCGCGATCGGTATCGGAAATACCGGGGCCGCGATCGAAAACGCTGAGTTCAATTGAGCCGCCATTGCGGTGAATTTCGATTTCAACCGGCGGCTTGCCGTGCCGTTCCGCGTTTTCGATCAAGTTTCGCAGGAGGCGGCGCAGCAGCCGGGCGTCGCCGCGTGTCGTTAGTGCTTCGCCGGATACGGCAACCCCATCGAAGCGCGAGGCTTCCTCCGCCGCCAGCGCCAGCAGATCGACGTCTTCCACCGCGTCGAGGGTCCCCATCGCGTCCAAGCGGCTAGTCAGCAGGATCTCGTCGATCAATTGGTCGAGTTCGGCGATGTCATGTTCGAGTTCGGCCTTTCGTTGCGGGTCGGCCTTGTCCTTCAACAGCTCGATACCCATGCGCAGGCGCGTCAACGGCGTGCGCAGCTCGTGCGATGCGTTGGCAAGCAGCATCTTGTGCGCCGCGACGAGTTCTTCGATGCGGGCGGCGGCGCGGTTGAAGCTTTCGGCGACGGCAGCCACTTCGTCCTTGCCTTCGACCTTTACGCGGGCCGACAGGTCGCCAGCGCCGAGCGACTCGACACCTTGCTGCAAGCGTTCGAGGCGGCGGGTCAGGCCGCGAACGACCGGGAAGGATCCTAGCGCGAGAAGCAGAGCGACAAGCGCCAAATAGCCGAAGAAGCCGATGCCGGGACGATGACGCTCGATCGCGGCGCGCACGACGATCATGCGTTGATCGGGCAGACGGAACGACCAGACAGATCCGCGCGAGCGGCCGAACCAGCGTCCGCCGCCATCGGGTATTTCCGGTGGCGGCAACGACCTACCAGACGCGCCGATTAAAAGACCGGTGGCGTCGTACAATGCGAGATCGGTCTTTAAGAGCGCCGCCAAGCGGTCGACCGCTCGCTGCTGCTCGGGGAGTGGGGCGCCCGGATCGGCGAGTGCGGCGGCGGCAACGCCGGTTGCCATCTCGAAGGCGCTGTGGGCGGTTTCCATCTCGGGTCCGGAACGCCAAATGAAGGCGGACACGGCGACGACCAGGATGAGGGTCGCCACGATCGTCAGATAGACCTTGACGTAGAGGCGGTTGAAGACTCTCGGCATCGACTAGTCCTGCACCTTGGCAAAGACGTAACCCGTGCCGCGCACAGTGATGACCCGGCGCGGTTTCTTCGGGTTGTCTTCGAGTGCCGCCCGGATGCGCGAAATGTGGACATCGATCGAACGGTCGAAGGCTTCGATCGTTTCGCCTTTGACGACGTCGAACAAGGCGTCGCGCGACAGCACGCGCCCTGCCCGTTCGGCCATCGCAAGCAACAGGTCGAATTGATAGCCGGTGAGCGGGCGCGCGGCGCCGTCGATGCGAGCCTCGCGGGCGTCCTTGTCGATCTCAAGTCGGCCGAAGCGGAGCGTGCTTGATGTCGTTTCCGTGTGCGCGCGGCGAAGGATCGCTTTGAGGCGGGCCAGAAGCTCGCGTGGTTCGAAGGGTTTGGGCAGGTAGTCGTCGGCGCCCAGCTCCAAGCCCACGATGCGGTCCATCGCGTCGCCGCGCGCGGTCAGCATCAGGATCGGCGTTTGGCTGCGCGCGCGGACGCGTTTGCAGACTTCCAACCCGTCGATGTCGGGCAACATCAAGTCGAGCACCAGGGCGTCGAACTGCTCGCGTTCCAGAAAGGCGAGGCCCGCGTTCCCGGTGGCCGCATGCGTGACGCGATAGCCCGCACCGCCCAGATAGTCTTCGACCATCCGGGCGAGGCGGGGATCATCCTCGATCAAGAGCAGACGTTCGGCCACCGTCGTCGCCTTACGGTTCGTTTGCCAGACGGTGGACGCAATCAGAAGCGCCAGTGTTGCGCAAGCTTGGTGCGTTGAGCCGGCGTCAATACGTCGGCGGCGTCGGCCAGACCTTGCGTTATGCGCTTGCTGGTTTCGTCGGCCGTGGCGATCTGTTCGGCGCGCAGGGATTCCAGCGCGGCGCGATCGGTTTGCGGCTGTTGAAGGAGCTGGATCGCGCGCGTTCTAGCGGCGCGCATCTTTTCGTGTACCGGGCTCAGATCCTTTGCCATCGCGGTGGCGATCGCCGTCAGCTTTTGCTTTTGCTCGGCGGTGGCATCGATTGCCCATGATAGGTGACCCACCATGCGCTCGGCATGTTCTTGGGCGCGCGCGGGATCCATCGGTCCATGCATGCGGTGATGACCCCAGCCGCCGTGGCCGCGTCCCATGCCGTGTCCGATCGCCGTGCTCGCCAGGCCGCCGCCGACGAGGCCGACCAAAGCGGCGGCCAAGAGCGCGATGAAGCCGAAGCCGCGTTTGGGTGCTGGGGTACTTGTTTGTTCCGACATTTGATTCTCCTTGTTCGATGGCAGGCGCTTTCGCCGCCGTCACTCGTTGAAATGGCGTGTGGGCGTGTCGCGGGTTTTGCGCGCGCGTAAAGTTTTGTTGCGGATGGAGCGTTGACTCAACGCCGTTGTTCGGTTTTTGTTCCAAGCTCAATCGAGAGAGGATGAGATGGATCAACGGCTGTCGATCATTACGCTTGGCGTGCAGGACCTGGGTCGCGCGCGGCGGTTCTATGAGGCATTGGGGTGGAAGGCGAGTGCCGCCGGGAACGAGCACATCGTCTTCTTTCAGCTGTTGGGCTGCGTGCTGGGGCTTTATTCGCGTGAAGCACTTGCCGAAGACGCGCAACTGCCCGACGCCAAGCCTCAGGCGAAATTCGGCGGCATCGCGATCGCCTATAACGCGCGCGACAAAGCGGAGGTCGATCGCGTGTTGAAGGACGCTGTCGCGGTCGGCGCGACGCTATTGAAACCGGCGCACGATGCGTTTTGGGGCGGATATTCCGGTTACTTCGCCGACCCCGACGGACATCCATGGGAGGTTGCGTTCAATCCGCATTGGCAGCTTCAGAAAGACGGTTCGTTAAGACTTGCCGATGGGTGAGGTCCGCGCGTCATTTGGCGCTTTTAGGCGGCATATTTAGGGTTGTGCGGGCGAGGGCTTGCCGTTCTAATCCGCCGCCTTGCGCCTAGCCAATCATCGGACAAAATATGACGCGATTTTCCTTGGGCTTCGACAATCCGCACTTCGACTTCGTGGGCCAACGCTGGATCGCGTTTTCGGTCGACGGATTGCTGCTGGTGATCGTGCTGATTTCGTTGTGGTTCCAAGGGCTCAACCTCGGCATCGATTTCACGGGCGGCGTGCTGTTGGAAGTGCAAAGCACCAAAAAGGTCGATATCGGCGAGGTGCGCCACAAGATCGAAGCCTTGGGCTTCGGCGAGGTGGCGGTGCAGAGCATCGGGGCGGAGAACGCCGTACTCATTCGCGTACCGCCGGTGGCGAAAGTCGCAAATCAAGAGCAGGAAGTCGCCAACACGATCAAAAAGGCGCTGGGGGCGGATTATAAGTTCAACCGGGTGGAAGCCGTCGGGCCCAAGGTTTCGGGCGAGCTGTTCCAGAGCGGGGTGATCGCCGCGGTGCTGGCCGTTCTGATGATCGCCGTCTATGTCGCGTTTCGCTTCGAATGGCAGTTCGGTGTCGCCGCGCTGCTGTCGAACGGGCACGACGTGCTGATGGCGGTCGGACTTTATTCGATCCTGCAACTCGATTTCAATTTGGCCTCGATCGCGGCCCTGTTGATGCTGGCCGGCTATTCGATCAACGAGACCGTCATCGTCTTCGACCGCATCCGCGAAAACCGTCGCAAGTTCAAACGGATGGAATTGGGCGAGTTGATCAATCTGTCGACCAATCAGACTTTGGCGCGGACGGTGAAGACGAGTTCGACGGTGGCGTTGTCGCTCATTCCGCTCGCCATGTTCGGCGGCGATGCGCTGTTCGGGTTTTCGATCACGGTGCTGTGGGGCATCATCAGCGGCACCTATTCCTCCGTGTTCGTGGCGTCGTCGCTGTTGCTCTATATGCCGCCGCTGACGCTGGGTCAGGCGCCGCAAGCCGCAAAGGCGGCGGCGCAGTAGGCGTTGATTCGATCGAAGGATTGAATGGTACAGTTGGGTGGGCTTGAACCACCGACCTCCGGATCCACAATCCGGCGCTCTAACCAACTGAGCTACAACTGCATGGCGCGGGCAGACTGTTGGCCTGTCGCGATCAGGCGCGGAAGCTAGTGTGCGCGATCCGCGTTTGCAAGTTGGCGTAGCCCTTGGCACTGTTCGGGTTTCCGCGCTTTTCAGGGATTTAAAGGATGGCCACGACCGTTGGAGCGAAAGCCGACGGCGAGAGGGCCGTTCACGCGCTCGATGCCGTGCGCGTGCGCGTCGCGCTTTTGATCTTCATCCATGGTGCGACGCGGATTTCGATCGGCCGCGTTGTGCCGTTCGGCGGAAGGTTCGATCAGCAAGGGTTTGAGTTCGGACACGGCCAAGCCGGCGTTTAACCCGGCGTTAAGTACCCGCCCTCACAGTGCAAGATGTCGTTAATCGCGGCGACCGCGCCGGCGCCGCCCCGTGCTGCCTTGCCCACCGAGAGAAAATCTCATGCGTTTGTCATTTGCTCCGGCGATGTCGGCCATTGCGGGGTTCGCCGCTTTCGCCGGCGTCGCGACGGCCGCGGACTACGATGCGTCGTATCTGGGACTGCGCGGGTCTTATGTCGCGACAGAAAGTGCGTCAACGACGGGATCGATCGATTTCGACCTCGATCAGAACTATGCGAGCGGCGGTTTTGGCGTCGCGGTCTATTACGGCTGGGTGTTGGATCGGGAGTTCAGACTCGAGTTCGAGGGCGGATACCGCGGCGCCGATTTGGACGACGTGACGATCGTGCGCGACACGGGGACACCGGTCTACGCGCCGGGCGATGTGAGAAGCGTCGGCGGCGAGGCAGAGGCGGGCACGGCGATGGTCAACCTATACTATGACATTCACATCGCCGAAGGACCGATACTGCCGTGGATCGGCGTCGGCATCGGCGGCGGTTTTGTCGACTATGCGATCGAAGATCCAAACGCGGTTGCGACGTTCGACGCCCAGGACACGGCTTGGGTCTTTGCCTATCAGCTGATGGCGGGCATCACGTTTCCGGTTGCCGAAGGGATTTCGATGTCGGCGGGCTATCACTTTTTACAGACGCAAGATTTCGCCTATGTCAGCACCGTCGGGGAAGAGTTCGAAACCAATTTGACGCAGCATAGCTTCGATCTCGGGCTGCAGTTCCATCTTTAAACCGATCCTCTACGGGTAGGGGCGGGCGAAGGCCGCCGGTGAAAGCCGGCGGCCTTTGCGTTTTTTGGACCGAGCGGCTATCTCACCCCTCAAATCCCATGTCCGACTTCGACCTCAGCAAATCCTCCGGCAGGCTGGCCGCGCTCAACGATATGACGTGGCGCGATCACGCGTTCCTGCGCGTGTGGTGGACGAACGCGCATTGGATTTCGGACGAGATGGTGCGCACGAATCAGCCCTGGCCGTTCCAGATCAGGCGCTGGGCCAAGCGCGGCATCAAGACAGTGGTCAATCTGCGCGGCGGCTTCGGGGCGAGCTTTCACCAATTGGAGAAAGACGCCTGCGCACGCGAGGGGCTTGTGCTCGAGAACTTCACCGTTACCTCGCGCGGCGCACCGACGTTTGACCAGATTCAAGGCGCGAAATCGTTGTTCGAGCGGATTCAGTATCCAGCGCTGATGCACTGCAAGTCGGGGGCCGATCGCGCGGGATTGATGAGCGTGCTTTATCTCCACTTCCGCAAGGGCGAGCCGATCGAACAGGCAAAGCGGATGCTGAGCCTGCGCTTCGGGCATGTGCGGCAGGGCAAGACCGGCGTGATCGACTATTATTTCGAGCAGTATCTGGCGCATGCAAGGACGTCGGGATTGTCTCTGCTGGAGTGGACGGCAAGCGCCTACGATCCCGATAAGTTGAAAGCGGAGTTCCGTTCGCAAAAGTGGGCGGACGTTTTGGTCGATACGATCTGGCGGCGCGAATAGATGAGCGAGTTTACGGTCAAGACGGCCTTCGTCAAGGCCAACGGGTTGACGTTCGAGGTCGACCAATGCGGCACGGGCGACAAGTTCGCGCTACTGCTGCATGGCTTTCCGGAATCCAAATTCTCGTGGCGCTATCAGATGCCGTTGCTGGCGCGCTTGGGGTACAGGGTATGGGCGCCCAATCTACGGGGTTATGGAAAATCGTCCCGGCCCGCCGCGGTCGTCGATTATCAGATCGATCATTTGGTGGCGGACGCCGCGGGCTTGATCGATGCGGCGGGCGCGACGAATACTCTGCTGATGGCGCATGATTGGGGCGCGGTTATTGCATGGCAATTCGCGATCCGGCGTGCGCGACCGCTCGACCGCCTCGTGATTATGAACGTGCCGCACCCGGCGTGCATGGCGCGCGAGTTGCGAACGTGGGCGCAGCTCAAGAAATCTTGGTACATTTTCTTTTTTCAAATTCCCTGGCTGCCAGAGCGGATGCTCCGGGCCAGGAAGGCCGAGGCGATCGGGCGGGCGTTCGTCGACATGGCGGTCGACAAGTCGAAATTTCCGGCGACGGTGACCGACGAGTTCAAACGCAGCGCACTTGAACCCGGCGCCATGCGCGCAATGGTGAACTACTACCGTGCGGCCATGCGCGCGGGGGCGAAGGTGATGAACCCCGAGCCGGGCACGGTCGATGTTCCTACCTTGATGGTCTGGGGGCTGGAAGATTCGGCGCTCGGTAAAGCGACGACGGAAGGTACCGACCACTATGTCCGGGACCTGACGCTGCGCTACTTGCCGGGCGTGTCGCATTGGGTGCAGCAAGAGGCGCCGGAGAAAGTGAACGCGATGATCGAGGCGTGGCTCACGGGCGCGCCGGTGCCGATCGAGGGCGAGATCGTTTAGCGCCAGTGCCCCAGGGCCTACGTTTGCAACGATTGCAGACGATCAAGGGTGCGCAAGAACGCGCGAACATAAACCCGAGGTGAAGCTCCCGTTCAGGGCCGGCTCAGTTTATTTCGTCTACCTGTTGGCGTGTCGGAGCGCGACGTGCACGCGGTGTGCAGGCGCCCGAAGGATTCGTAACCAACAGGAGTTCGAAGATGAAACGCCTTCTTTCCGCCACAGTCGCGCTCGCAATGCTTGCAAGCTTCGGCGCTCTCGAAGCTCAAGCCGGCAACACGGCCGTGATCGACCAATGGGGTTCGGGCAACGGCTCGGCCGCCGTGCAGAACGGCAATCGCAATAAAGTCGTCGTCAATCAACGTGGCTATCGCCACTTCGCGCGCGGCCGGCAGACCGGTTACAACAACTATCTGCGGATGGACCAGTTCGGTGCGCGCAACAGCGCGATGACCGATCAGCTCGGCAACAACAACTATGCCGTCACCGGTCAGCAGGGCGCCAACTTGACGGCGCGCACCTATCAGTCCGGCTACGGCAATGTCGCGGGCACGGCGCAAATCGGCAACGGCAGCGCCGCAACGACCGACCAGGACGGCGTGAACAACACCTCGGCCGTTATTCAGGTCGGTAACGGGCAAAACGCCAGAGTGCTGCAGAGCGGCGAGAACAACATCTCGGTCGTCATTCAGGGCGACTGAATCGGGTCGACCGGAAGGGCGCGAGACGCCCTTCCGGCATCCTTCAAAGGAGAAAAGTCATGTCGAAATTTCTGATTGCAATGGGGACGCTGGGCGCGCTGGCCGTCGGAACGGCGGCGGCGATGCCGGCCGCGTCCAGCCTCGGCTCGCGCGAACCGCCGGTGACCTGCGAACTGAAGCTGACGCGGACCTCACACGGCGTTCAACTGGAAGCCTGGGTGCGTGCGCTGCAGGCGACCGAAGGCGAATATCAACTGATCGTAACCAAGACCGGACCCGGCGGTACCTCGGACGTGTCGCAAGGCGGCGCGTTCGCCGTCGATGCCCGCTCGGCGATGGTGCTGGGCTCGACCGAGTTCGGGCTTGAGCCGCGCGCGCGGCTGAGGGCGCGCTTGATCCTGAGCGACCGGCACGGGCGGCTTTGCGGTCACGATGTCGAGTCGTGAAGGGTCGCGCTATCGATGAACGGCATCCGCGGATGGGCGCGGGTGCCGGTGCCCGAATAACA
>JANOFM010000070.1:0-5104 GCA_031413635.1 Alphaproteobacteria bacterium
TCAACGCATGCGCGCACCCCGCTCATTTCCTGTCTGGCTGTCGAAAGCCATTGTCGTTCTGGCCGCGCTGATGCTTGGCTGGAGCGCCGCGTTCGCCGCCGCACCCGTCTCTTACGATCGCGATGTCTCCGACTTGACGCCGTGGCTCAAGCCGCTGGACGGCGCCCCCGAGCGGGAAGCTCCGGCCGAGGGCGACGCCACCAAGCGCTGGCTGTCGCTGGAACTCACCAACCCGACGAAACAAGAAATCCACCGCATCGTTACCCTCGATCCGGGCGTGGGAAGCGTTCTGCGTTTTCTCGATGGGGCGGGCCCGGTCGGGCTGTTTGATGCCATCGCGGACGACGACATCGGCTCGGCCGGCTTGATTGACGTCGGCGGCGCAAAGGCGGTGAACATCCGCTTGAAGCCGCTCGCCACATCGACGATTGCGCTCTATTCCGAAGGTCCGATAGCCACCGCCATCTGGCGAATATGGAAACCCGAAGCACTGGCCGCGTCCAAGCAAACCGAGACGCTGGTGCTGGGGCTGCTCGCCGGTGCGGCGTTGGTGATGATCTCATGGCTTGCGGGATTGGCCGTTTTTCGCAAGTCGCCGGAACCCGCTTGGGCGGCGTTGGCGCTCGTCGCGCTGATCGTCTTGATCCTGGGCCGTGTGGTCGTGCCCCTGCCGCAGCCTGTGCTGCATGTCACCGGCGCGCTGATGGTTGCGGCCGCCACGCGTTACATCACCACGCACTTGGCGCTCGACTACGCCCGCCCACGCATGGCCTTGCTGTTCGATGGCGCCGCCTTCGCCCTGGTCGGCTTCGCGTTTGCCGCCGCGTCGGGCGTGACGACCGCCGAACTCGCCGTTCAAATCCTTGCCGGCACTACGTCGTTTCTCGTTGTCGTTTTGGCGTTGCACGAGGCCTACCGCTCCGAGGCGCGAGCCAAAGCGCTGATCCCGGGCATCGTGCTCGCCTTCATTGCGATCGTCGGCCCCGCGATTTTACCGGCGGGGTTTTCCAACCAGGTCGCAAGCTTGTCGTTGTTCGCGGACGCAATCCTTGCCTCCGGCGCCATCGCGCTGGCCTTTGCCGCGGCGGTGCCCCGCTCTGAAGCCCTCGACGAGGCCGGCGTTCAAGAACTGTCGGACGAGCGGCGCAAATCGCGCGAGATCGAATACCGCTACTCGCTGGGCCTTGCGGCCGCGCATCAGGGACTTTGGGACTGGAACTTCGAAACAGACACGCTGTTCCTCTCGCCGTCCGTCGAAGCGCTGCTGGGGCTTGACCCCGGCGCGCTCAAATCGTCCGAACGCAAATGGGCCGAACTGATCGCCCAGGAAGACGTACGGCTCTACGCCGACTCGATGAACGCCCATCGCCGTCAAGGCAATTCCTCCTTCACGCTCGAAATGCGCATGCGTCACGCCAAGGGCGGCACGCGCTGGATCCAACTGCGCGCGAGTTGCGTGGGCGGCGCCGACGGCAAAGCGATCCGTTGCATCGGCGTCGTCAGCGACATCACCGGCCGCAAGGCCCAAGAAGCCCAACACCAGAGCGACGAGGCAGGCGACGCCGTCACCGGCCTCATGATGCGCAACGGATTCCTGACGCGCCTCGACGGCGTTTTGGCATCCATGCAAACAGGTCAGATGCGCCGCAACGGTGCCGTGCTCGCCGTCGACGTCGATCGTCTGCGCGTCGTCATCGACAGCATGGGCCATCAGGCCGGCGATCAATTCCTCTCCCAAATCGCCCGCAGGCTAGATCACGCCGCCGGCCCCGACGATGCCGTGGCGCGCCTCGGCAACGACGAATTCGCGGTTTTAGCGCTCGGCTCGCGCGGCGACGAAGACGGCGCCCAGGTCGCCCAACGCATTCGCGACGCGCTGACCCAACCCGTCGCCATCGGCGACCGCGAGGTCTATCCCGCGGCCTCGATCGGCCTCGCATTGATCGAGCCCGGCCATCGCTACGGCGGCGACGTTCTGCGCGAAGCCGAAGTCGCCATGTACCACGCCAAGCGGGCAGGGCGCGGCGGCTTCGAAATCTATCAGCCCCTGATGAGAGCGCGCTCGCCCGATCGCCTGCTCATGGACGCCGATCTGCGCACCGCACTCGAGCGCAAGCAGATCGAGATGCATTACCAACCCATCGTGCGCCTAGAAGACGGCTCGGTCGCGGGCTTCGAAGCTCTGATGCGCTGGCGCCATCCCAAGCGCGGTCTACTCGCACCCGGCGAATTCATCGCTCTTGCCGAAGAGACCGGTCTGATCTCGCCGCTCGGGCGCTATGCGGTCGAAACGGCCGCCGCCGAACTCAAGCGTTGGCAGTCCTATTTCCCGCTCAACGAAGCACTATTTTGCAGCGTCAACGTCTCGGGCCGGCAGATCTTGAAGCAGGATTTCTTCGACGATGTCGCAGCTGTCTTGCGCAACCAAAAACTCGCGCGCCTCTCGCTCAAACTCGAATTGACCGAAAGCGTCATCATGCAAAACCCGGACTCCACGGCGCGCGCGCTGGCGCGGCTGAAGGAGGCGGGCGCGGGGCTCGCGCTCGACGATTTCGGCACGGGTTTTTCCTCGCTTGCCTACCTCCAGCGCTTTCCGTTCGACACGGTCAAGATCGACCGCAGCTTCATCACCGACATGGCGCGCAACCAAGAAACGCCCGTTATTCTAAAATCGATCATTCGCCTGGCGCACGATTTGGACATGTCGGTCGTGGCGGAGGGCGTGGAGACGCAAGCCGAAGCCACGCGCCTAAAATCGCTGCGCTGCGAATTCGCGCAGGGCTATTTGTTCGGCACGCCGATGGATGCAACGGCGGCCTATAATTTCATCGCTCTGAAAGGCCGCAACGCCGGCGAGCCTAGGCAGCTGGCGAACCCGAACTCAGGCTCGGCCCGAGTCCCGAGATAGCTGAGACGGATTGAACCCAAGCTTTTGGATAGCGTAATTCCACTTGCCCTGAAGGTTCTGGCCGAACAGCAAAAAGTCGTCGGGCTGACATGTCAGCCAACTGTTCTTTTGGATCTCGGCCTCGAGCTGGCCCGCGCCCCAGCCGGCATATCCAAGCGCCAGCATCTTGTCGCGCGGACCCTGACCCTCGGCCATCGCTTTCAGCACGTCGACCGTCGCCGTCAATCCGACATTCGCACCGACCTTCGCGGTCGCATCGCCCGCCGAATATTCCGGCGAATGCAAAACGAAACCGCGGCCCGTTTCAACCGGCCCGCCGAACTGCACCGGAATTCCGGGTATCCCGCGCGCCTGGGTACGAATGCGCAACTGCCGCAGCAGATCCATGAACGTGATGTTGTTGACGAGCTTGTTCAGGACGAGCCCCATCGCGCCGCGTTCGGAATGCGCGCACAGAAACAGAACGGCCTGCTCGAATTTCGGGTCCGGCATGTTGGGCATGGCGATCAGAATCTGGCCCTCCAGATACCCCCCGGGGCCGGGCCGTTGCTGTCTCGATCTGCCGAATAGTCCCATGGAATAATTCTAAACCGTTTCGGTTAATCCGGGAAGACATTCCGTGCACGCCGGAATCAGCCCGAACATGAACGATACTCTCACGAAACGTTTATCTTGTATCGCGATCGCGGGCTGTCATTTGAGAGAGGGGTGCAGGTAATGTGATAACGCATGAACCCCGCGCTCAAATTAGCAGTTGCATTTTGTTCTTTTTTCGCGGCCGCCGCCGCGAACGCCGGGGAACTTGCGACGCCGTGGACCGGAAAGTCCCCGGCACAAAGCAGGCTTATCCTCGAATCCGTTCAGTTTTCCGGAACCGGCATCATCCGCGCCGGCGTCCAGATTCGCCTTGACGACGGCTGGTGGACCTATTGGCGCGCACCTGGCGCTTCCGGCATGCCGCCGATGTTCGACTGGTCGGGCAGCGAAAACCTGGCCGACGATCCCGAGACGATCTGGCCTGTTCCAATCCGCGCGGTCGCCTATTCCGAGCACGTCAACACCTATCGCAAGAACGTCGTCTTCCCGATCGAATTTCGCGCCGAAGATCCGGCCAAGCCCATCAAGTTGCATCTGAAGATCGCTTACGGCGTCTGCCGCGACATGTGCGTACCCTCGCACGCCGAGCACGAGATGACGCTGCAGACCACGAGCGGCACACCGAAAATCGACGCCAAACATGCGGCCCTGATCGACGCCTTCACCGGCCGCAGTCCGTCGGCCGATCCGCAAGCAACCGGCATGGAAATTCGCGAGGTCCGCGCCACCGTCGAAGACGGCAAGGCCGTCCTCACCGTCCGTGTCGAAGGTTTGGGCGGCGAAGGCAGGACGTTGCTTTTGATCGAAGGCCCCGACTTCGTGCGTGTGACCGAAGTCAAACCGCAAACCAGCGAAGAAGGTCATGTCGCGGTTCTGAAACTGACCGTCGGCAGCACGACCCAGTTTCGCGCGCTCAAGGGCAAGCGCATTCGCATCACCCTGATCGACAACGGCCGCGCCCTCGAACAAATGTGGGTGGTGGGCACGCAAGGCTCTTCCGTCTCGGGACTGGGTTTGACGCCCGTGCCCCGCCGGCCGATAGACAAGCCCGAGCCCTGGACGCATAGCGGGGAATAGCCGCGCTGTTTTCGCAGTGCCCTTCCTTCGCGGCCGCAGATCGCCTAAATCCTCTGCCTGACAATCTCCAGACCAAACAAAGGCATTCCCATGACAATCAAAGTCGGCGACCGCATCCCCTCCGTGACCCTTATGCACATGACGGAAAAGGGCCCGGCCCCCGTCACCACCGACGAATTGTTCGGCAAGAAAAAGACGGTGGTCTTCGCGCTGCCCGGCGCCTACACGCCGACCTGTTCGGCGCGCCATCTGCCCGGCTATATCGAACACGCCGGCGACTTCGCGAAGAAGGGCGTCGACGCCATCGTCTGCCTTTCCGTCAACGACGCCTTCGTCATGAACGCCTGGGGCAAGGAACAAAATGCCGCCGGCAAAGTGATGATGGTCGCCGACGGCAACGGCGAGTTCGCCAAGAAAGTCGGCCTGGAAATGGACGCCTCCAAATTCGGCATGGGCGTGCGCAGCCAACGCTACGCCATGTTCGTCGAAGACATGGTGGTCAAGAAACTCGAAGTCGAAGAA